>JALOLH010000112.1 GCA_025456065.1 Candidatus Nanopelagicales bacterium
CGACGCCACCGAGCAGCGCCTCATCGACCAGACGATGATCGACCTGGACGGCACCCCGAACAAGGAGCGCCTCGGCGCCAACGCGATCCTCGGCGTCTCGCTGGCCGTTGCGAAGGCCGCCGCGGAGTCCGCCGGCCTGCCGCTGTTCCGCTACCTCGGCGGGCCCAACGCCTACCTGCTGCCGGTGCCGATGATGAACATCATCAACGGCGGCTCGCACGCGGACTCCGACGTCGACATGCAGGAGTTCATGATCGCCCCGATCGGCGCGGAGACCTTCGCCGATGCGCTGCGCAAGGGTGCCGAGGTGTACCACGCGCTCAAGGGCGTGCTGAAGTCCAAGGGCTTCGCGACGGGCCTGGGCGACGAGGGCGGCTTCGCCCCGAACCTCCCGAGCAACCGCGCCGCGCTCGAGCTGATCATGGAGGCCATCGAGTCCGCCGGGTTCCGTCCCGGCAGCGACATCGCCCTGGCGATGGACGTGGCCGCGACCGAGTTCTACGGGCGCGCGCTCAAGGGCTCGGGCTCGCCGGCGCCGAACGAGTACTTCGTCGAGGGCGTGGCCAAGAGCACCGAGCAGATGATCGAGTACTACGCGGGCCTGGTCCGTGACTTCCCGATCGTCTCCATCGAGGACCCGCTGAGCGAGGACGAGTGGGGCGACTGGACGGCGATCACCGCCGAGCTCGGCAGCAAGGTGCAGATCGTCGGTGACGACCACTACGTGACCAACACGAGCCGCATCCAGCGCGGCATCGCCGAGAAGTCGGCGAACGCGCTGCTGGTCAAGGTCAACCAGATCGGCTCGCTCACCGAGACCGCCGAGGCGGTCGAGGCGGCACACCGGGCCGGGTTCAAGACGATGATGTCGCACCGCTCCGGCGAGACCGAGGACGCGACCATCGCCGACCTCGCGGTGGCCTTCAACTGCGGCCAGATCAAGTCCGGTGCGCCGGCCCGCTCCGACCGCGTCGCGAAGTACAACCAGCTGCTGCGCATCGAGGACGAGCTCGACGATGCGGCACGGTACGCCGGCGCCTCGGCGTTCCCGAGGTTCACCGCCTGACCGTGCGAGGATGGCCGGCATGCCCGCCGGCCGCCCCTCCACCGCACGACGGGTCCGCCGGCCCGACCCGGGACGCCCAGTGCTCTCCGCTCGCGCGGGGGCGGCACTGGGCGTCCTCGTCGTCCTGATCGCGATCCTGGCGATCCCGTTCCGGGAGTGGGTCACCCAGCGTGCCCGGATCGCGGACCTGGAGACGCAGCTGGCCTGGCACACCGAGCGGGCCGAGGAGCTGCGCTCGGTGCTCGAGCGGTGGAAGGACCCGGCCTACATCGAGGCCCAGGCGCGCTCGCGGCTGCACTTCGTGCGCCCGGGCGAGGTGGGCTACGTGGTGCTCACCGAGGAGGAGACCGCCGCGCCGGAGACCACCCAGACCCGGCCCATGGCCACGGCGCCGAAGGGGGCGGCCTGGTGGAGCGCGGTCTGGAGCACGGTGCAGCAGGCGGACGAGCCGGACAGCAGCCCGGCCCCCTCGGCCCCGCCCGAGGCGCAGCCCGCGGAGTCGTACCGCCAGTGACGGGGGCGCCGGCGCCGACCCCGGCCGACCTGGCCGCCACCACCGCCCAGCTCGGCCGGCCGGTGCGCGCGGTGCGGGCGGTCGCGCACCGGTGCGGCTGCGGCGCCCCGGACGTCGTGCAGACCGAGCCCGTGCTGCCCGACGGGACGCCGTTCCCGACCCTGTACTACCTGACCTGCCCGCGCGCCACGGGTGCGGTGAGCACCCTGGAGTCCGAGGGGCTCATGCGCGAGATGGCCGCCCGGCTGGCGGTCGACGCCGACCTTGCCGACGCGTACCGCCGGGCGCACCGGGCCTACCTCGACGAGCGCGAGGCCCTCGGCCACGTGCCGCACATCGCCGGGGTCTCGGCCGGCGGGATGCCCGACCGGGTCAAGTGCCTGCACGTGCTGGTCGCGCACGCGCTGGCGGCAGGTCACGGGGTGAACCCCCTGGGCGACGAGGCGCTGGCGATCCTGGCCGAGCGCGGCATCGCCCCGGCGACGGGCTGGGGGGCCGAGGGCTCCTGCGTGGCCGGGGACCGGTCGTGAGCACGGTCCGCGCCGCCGCCATCGACTGCGGCACCAACTCGGTCCGCCTGCTGATCGCCGACGTCGACCCGGCCACCGGCTCGGCCGTCGACGTGCTCCGGGACCTGCGCATCGTCCGGCTCGGCGAGGGGGTCGACCGCACGGGTGCCTTCGCCCCGGCGGCGCTCGACCGCACGTTCGCCGCCTGTCGGGAGTACGCCGAGGCGCTGGCCGCCGCCGGCTGGCCGCCGCTGCGGTTCGTGGCGACCTCCGCCTCGCGTGACGTGGCCAACCGGGAGGCATTCGTCGCCGGGGTGCAGGCGATCCTCGGCGTCGTCCCCGAGGTCATCTCGGGCGAGGAGGAGGGCGCGCTGTCGTTCGCGGGTGCCACGGCTGGTCTGCCGTCCGACGCCCGGCCGCCGTTCCTCGTCGTCGACATCGGCGGCGGCTCCACCGAGTTCGTCCGCGGCGACGGGGCTGCGTCCCACCGCACCAGCGTCGACCTGGGGTGCGTCCGGATGACCGAGCGCCACCTGGCCGCCGACCCGCCGACGCCCGGGCAGGTGGCGGCGGCCACCGCCGACATCGACGCGGCGATCGCGCGTGCCGGTGCGGTCGTCCCGCTGTCGCTGCACGAGGGGGGCACGTTGGTCGGGCTGGCCGGCACGGTCACCACCGTGGCCGCGGTCGCCCTGCGGCTCCCCGGGTACGACGCGGCCCGGATCCACCACAGCCGGGTCAGCGCTGCCGACGTCGCGCGGATCAGCGCCGAGCTGCTGGGCCTGACCCGGGCCGAGCGCCTCGCGATGCCGGTGATGGTGGCCGGCCGGGAGGACGTGATCGGGGCCGGATCGCTGGTCCTGGACCGGATCGTGCGCAGCACCGGCGCGCGGGAGGTGCTGGTCAGCGAGCACGACATCCTCGACGGCGTGGTGCAGGGGATCGCCCACCGCGCCTAGGGTGTCGCCATGCCGAGCCTCGCCGTCACCGTCATCGGCCGCGACCGTCCGGGCATCATCGCCGAGGTCACCCGGGTGGTCGCCGACCTCGGCGGCAACCTCGAGGACTCCTCGATGACCCTGCTGCGCGGGCACTTCGCCTGGATGCTGGTGGCCGACCTCGACGTCGCCGCCGACGACCTCGCGGCCCGGCTCGCGCACCTGCGCGAGGACGACCTGGTGGTCTCGGTGCTGCCGGTCGGCCGGGACGAGCCGTACGGCACCGAGGCGGGGTACGTCCTGAGCGTGCACGGCGCCGACCGGCCCGGCATCGTCGCCGGGGTGACCGGTGCCCTCGCCGCGCACGGGGGCAACATCACCGACCTGTCCACCCGGCTGGGCCCCGGCGGGCTCTACGTGCTCGTGGCCGAGGTGAGCCTGCCCGGCGACGTCGACGTGGTGGCCCTCGGCGCCGAGCTCGCCGAGCTCGGCCGCGAGCTCGGTGTCGGCGTCTCGCTGCGCCCGGCCGAGTCCGACGTCCTCTAGGCCCGCCGTCGTGGAGTCGCAGCGCAGCGTCCTGCCCCTGCCCCAGCCCGACCTGCCGGTCGGGCGGGTGCTGCCGGTGCTGACCGCCCCCGACCCCGGTCGGGTCCTCGACGCGCCGTGCCCCGAGGTGGACCCGACCGACCCCGCGGTCGTGCAGCTGGCCGCGGACCTGGCCGCCACCATGCGGGTGTCCCCGGGCTGCGTGGGCCTGGCCGCCAACCAGGTCGGGATCGGCGCCCGCGTGTTCAGCCTCGACGTGAGCCGGCACCCGAAGACGCGGACCACCCACGGTTGCTTCGTGCTGGTGAACCCCGTGCTGGTGGAGGCCTCGCGCAAGGAGCGCGGCCGGGAGGGGTGCATGTCGGTGCCGGACTTCACCGGCGACGTCCGCCGCGCCACCAGGCTGGTGGTGACCGGCCGGCTGCCCGGCTCCGGGGAGGAGGTCACCCTGGCCACCGACGCGTTCGAGGCCCGCGCCCTGCAGCACGAGCTCGACCACCTCGACGGGCTGCTGTTCCTGGACCGAGTGGCCGGCGCCCACGCCATCCACCCGCGCACGACGTACCTTTGAGCGCCGCGCCCCCGTGGCCCAACCGGCAGAGGCAGGCGGCTTAAACCCGCCACAGGTGTGGGTTCGACTCCCACCGGGGGCACAGCACCGACAGGTGTGGACACCGCCGACATGGGGAATGACCTGTGCCGGAACAGGTGTTCCATGATTCACTGATGTGCAACAGCCGCCCGGATGGGGCGGCACGAGTCGCCGATGAGAGGTCGAGCATCCCGTGAACAACAAGAACCCGGTCTTCTCCCGACTGGACCAGCAGACCAGCGGGGGGAGCGGCTTCGCCTACGCCGAAGGCATGAACGCCTACCAGCAGGCCCAGCAGTACCCCGGTGCCGCTGCGCCGACCGGGGTCCCGACCGGGTCGGTGTACGAGCCGATCACCGACCGGATGAGCATGGACGACGTCATCGTCCGCACCGGGATCTCGCTGGCGATCCTGATCCCGATGGCGTGGATCGGCTGGCAGCTCACCCCGAGCATGCCGTTCCTGCTGTGGGGCTCGATGATCGTGGGCCTGGTCCTGGGCTTCGTGAACATCTTCAAGAAGCAGGTCAGCCCCCCGCTCGTGCTCGCGTACGCCGCGGTGGAGGGCCTGTTCCTCGGCGGGATCAGCTGGTTCTACCAGAGCTGGGCCGTCGCGAACGGCTACGAGGGCAACCTGGTCTCGCAGGCCGTGATCGGCACGCTCGTCGCCTTCGTCGTGATGCTGGCGCTCTACAAGAGCCGCATCGTGAAGGTCAACGGCCGGTTCATGAAGATC
>JALOLH010000065.1 GCA_025456065.1 Candidatus Nanopelagicales bacterium
AACCGCCGCCAGTCCGATCGTCGCGATTGCTGCCGTTACCGTGCGCTTCATCGAAACTCCCCGTCCTCAGGGCATCACGCGATGCGGACCGCAGAATAGGGGGTCGCGCCGACATCCGTCCATACTTCCATGCGACTCACGACATGTTGGAGGGAATGTCGGCATATACCCACGTTGCGGCTGGTAATGCACTATTTGATAGGACGTGGAGGCTCGGTGAGGCCACGTGGTCCCCTCGGCCAACCTGGCGCGGCGAGTTGGCGGCGATCGTGCTCGGGAGGGGCCGTCGCCTAGCCCCCAAGGGCCCGGACCTGACGGACCCGGCGGACATCCTGCCGGGCGGACGCGTCCACTCAGGGAGGAATAGGAACCTCCGCGCCGTGCGCCATTTCGGGGCTAGCTACGCGAAATGCCGCGCCGTTGCTGCAGCCGCATTCTTGGGTGGAACGGGACAATCGATAGGGGCGATTCGGGTGGTCCGGCCGTGGATATCGCAGGAATACCCCTGCTGGTGGGCGGTACGGAGATTCACGGGATCCACCGGACCAGCGATCCACGGCACCCGGCTCGGGCGACGCCTCGGACCCCGACCGGAACCCGGTGGGGCGGGGGCCGGGACTCCGGGTCAGAACCCGAAGTCGCCGAACCCGCCGAAGTCGCCACCCCCGAAGTCCCCACCACCCATGTCCCCGCCGCCCATGTCGCCGCCGGCGTCACCGGCGTCACCCATGTCGCCGGCGTCCCCACCGTCGCCCCCGTCAGCACCGAAGTAGTCGAAGCCGGGCGGGTAGTACATGGCGTTGAGCAGCATCGTGCCGAGCAGGATGTTGTTCATCATGTACAGCCCTGAGGCGGCGTACCAGCCGCGCATGTACGGGGCGTACTCGGGACCCGCGTCGTAGTAGGGCCGCTGGCCCTGCGCCGTCTCGACCATCCGGGCCTGCGGGTCCTGGCCGTCCTGGATCCGGGCGTCACAGGCCGCGCAGACCGGGACGTCACGCAGGGCGCCCTCCGGCGGGGCCCACTGCGCGTCCGTGACCGACAGCCCGTGCCGCTGGTCGAAGAAGCACGGGGGACGCCGGCTGGGCAGCTCCCGGCCGTCGCGGCGCGCCTCCAGCTTCGCCAGGGCGAACCGCCCGTCGTCGATCGAACGGGTCACCCACTGCAGGTCGTCGGGATGGGTGGAGACCTCGAGGGCCTCCTTGGCACGCTCGTAGGCGTTCAGCGCCTCGTCGAAGTCGTGGGCCGCCTCGGGGGCGATCGCATCGGGCACCGGGGTGGCGGCGATCTGCTGGCCGAGCTGCGTCACGTCCTCCTCTGCCACCCGCCGCACCGCGGCCCATCGCCGCTCGGCGAGCTCCTTGTTGTGCTCGGCGCCCGGGAGGCTGCGGCGGGCCGGGCGCTGGCCGACGGCCTGGTGCGGCCGCATCGAGCGCATGAGCATCACGACAGCGCCGATGAGCAGGGCGATCAGCAGCAGATCCATGCAACGACGATACCTGCGGGGCGCGCCCCCCGCTCACGACTCCACAGGGGCCGAGCCGGCCGCCAGGGCTGGGCGCAGGCCAGCCTGCGGCGGGCAGACCGGTGCCGCTCAGGCAGCGGCGTGCCCCAGGGCGGCCTGCTTGGCGTACGACCGCACGTACACCGCGCGCATGAGCAGGGCCTGCCAGCCCGGCAGCGGCTTCGCCCCGCCCAGCCCCTGCCCGCCGATCCACGCCCGTGCGGCCTTCTCCACCACCATGGCCACGGCCTCGTGGTCGTCGCCGCACACCAGCGCCCCGCGACCGGGGACGAGCACAGCGTCGGCGCGCGGCCGGCGCTTCGGGACCGTCCGGGCCACGTCCACCCTGCGCCCGGCGAGCATCGCCAGGTCCTCGATCACCGCGGGCAGCGGCCGGCGCAGCGTCGAGAACCGGAGCGTCCAGGGCGCGCCCGACAGCCACGCCCGGGTCCCGTCGGCCAGGGCCAGCGGCTCCAGGCAGGACGGGTCCCAGGGTGCGTCGGGCGCCGCCGGCGGATGCGATCCCTCCCGCGGACGCCGGTCGACGACCCACGTGGCGCAGGTGCGCTCGAGCTCCTCGGCGAGGTCGAACGCCTCGTCCAGCGATGCGCCCACGGTGAGGACTCCGTGGTTGGCCATGAGGGCCGCCGGACGGTCGCCGAGCGCGTCGATCGTCACCTGCATGACCTGCTTGGTGCCCGGAAGCGCGTACGGCGCGCACGGGACCTCGCCGAACGGCGCGGTGACGGGCACCCGCGCGGCCGCACAGATCGAGGCGGCCATCTGGTGGGTGTGCACGACCGCGTGCACGTCGGGGCGGCGCCGGTACGCCTCGCGGTGCACGCGCCGCTCGCTCGTGGGCTTGTGGTCGCCGGTCCACTCGCCGGTCTCGAGGTCGACCGGGACGATCATCGCCTCGGTCAGGTCCTGGTACTGGATGCCGCTGGGCGTCACGAGCATCGTGCGCTCGTCGAGGCGCACGCTCAGGTTGCCCCAGGTGCGGGCGACCAGGCCCTCGGCGAGCAGCCGGCGGCCGTGCTCGACCAGCGAGCGCCGGGCCTCGGCATCCGAGCCGGCGCCCGGCCCCGTCACGGACGGACCCCTTCGATCTGGGCGAAGACGCGGTCGAACGCGGCCACTGCCTGGTCGATCGTCGCCTCGGTGTGCGCCGCGCTCGTGTAGAGGCGCGAGCCGGCCAGGGTCACCACGCCCTCGGCCGTGTACGCGGCGCCCATCTCCTCCATCACGGTCTTGCGCGCCTTGATCTCCTTGAGCTTCCCGGGGATCTCCCAGGGCCGGTTGAAGTCCACGGTGAAGTGCATCGTGCCGACGGTCTGCAGATGCACGATCGATCCCTGGTTGTAGGCCACGAACGGCAGGCCGCGCCGCTCGATCGCCGCGCGCAGGCCCGCGGTGAGTCGATCCCCCATCGCGCCGGCGCGCTGCGGGGCGCCGGTGCGCTCCATCTCGACCAGCGTGAAGTAGCCCGCGGCGCTCGACAGCGGGTTGGCGGCCATCGTGCCGCCCACGAGGGCCTTCTTCGAGCCCGCCTCGATGCCGGCCGACAGGAACTTCATGTACTCGCGCTTGCCGCCGAGCCCGCCAGCACTCGGGTACCCGCCAGCCACCACCTTGCCGAACACCGTGAGGTCCGGCTGGACCCCGAAGTACCCCTGCGCCCCGCCCATGCCCATCCGGAAGCCGGTGACCACCTCGTCGAACACGAGCAGCGCCCCGTACCGGTCGCACAGCTCGCGCACCCCGGCGTTGAAGTCGAACGGCACCGGCCGGGTGCCGCTCTCCGGGCCGACCGGCTCGAGCATCACCGCGGCGGTCCCGCCCCGGGCCCTGTTACGGCGCAGCGTCCGCTCGAGCGCGTCGAGGTCACCCGGGAAGGCCTCCTGCGTGCGCTTGAACACGTGCTTGGGCACGCCGTGCGCCTCGTGGTGGCGCGTGCCGGGGATCCGCAGGCCGTACGCGAGCTGGTCGGACCACCCGTGGTAGGCGCCGCCCATCTTCACGACGTTCCTGTTGCCGGTCGCCAGCCGCGCGACCCGGATGGCGGCCATGCAGCCCTCGGTGCCCGAGCCGAGCATGCGGAACATCGGCACGGCCGGCATGTGCTCGGCGATGAACCGCGCGAGCTTCAGCTCGTACTCGTGGAACAGCCCGGTGGACGGCCCGCAGTCGCGCAGCAGGGCGATCACCCGCTCGAGCACCTCGGGCGGGTTCGAGCCGAGCACGGTCGGGCCGCCCGCCTGCAGGAAGTCGAGGTACTCGTTGCCGTCGAGGTCGACCAGGTGCGCCCCCGTCGCCTTCGTGATCACCAACGGGAACGGCAGGTTGAACGCCAGGTTGTGCTGCACGCCGCCGGGGATGTACTCGGCGGCCTCGGCGGTCATCGCCTTCGACGACTGGCACCGCTTCTCGAAGTGCTCGTCGAGGTAGCCCTGCAGCGCGTCGCGGCGCAGCCGCCGGATGGGCTGGCTGATCAGGGCGTCGAGGTCGCTGATGACCCGCGCGACGTCGGGGTACTGGGAGATCGCGGACGCCGGGGCGGGCCGGGCGCCGCCGGTGGTCCCGGACGCCGGGGTGGGCCCGGCGCCGCCGGTGGGCCCGGCGCCGCCTGCGGTCCCGGCGCTGTCATCCATGTGGAGCCTCCTCGTGCGCGTGCCGCCGCCATCCTGCCACCGCCGCCGTCGGATACTGCGGCCGTGGGTGACCACCTGCTGCTGGCCGTCGACCTCGGCACGACGAGCCTCAAGGCCTGCCTCTACCAGGCGGGTGCGCGCCTGCGGCTGCGAGCGGCCACCGCCCGGCCCCTGACCCTGGTGACCGCGCCCGACGGCACCGCGGAGCAGGACCCGGACGAGTGGTGGGCCGCGCTGGCCGACGCGGTGCCGGAGCTGCTCGCCCAGGCCGGCGTCGGGCCGGCAGCCGTGTCCGGGATCACCTGGTGCGCCCAGATGCAGTGCACGGTGCTGGTCGACCGCGACGCCCGCGCCGTGCGCCCGGCGCTGAGCTACCTCGACCAGCGGCCGACGACCCGCATGCGCGCACTCACCCGTGGCGGCCCGCGCGTCGCCGGCGTCGGCGCCGCCCTCGCCGCGCCCTGGCTGCACGTCGCCGGCGGGATCGCCGCCAGCGCCAAGGACCCGGTCTGGAAGTACCTGCGGGTCGCCGACGAGGAGCCCGCTGCGTTCGCGGGGGTCCACCGGTGGCTGGACGCGAAGGACGTCCTCATCGCGCGGGCGACCGGCGCGTTCGTCATGAGCACCGACTCGGCGTTCGCCACGTTCCTGGCCGACACCCGTGACGGCCGCTGCGCGTGGAGCCCCTGGCTGGTCCGCCGGCTCGGGGTCGACCCGGCGCACCTGCCCCGGATCGTCAGCATGGCCCAGCAGGTCGGTCCGCTGCTGCCGGGAGCCGCCGCCGAGCTCGGCCTTTCCCCCGGCACGCCGGTGTTCGCCGGGGGCGGCGACGCCTCGCTCGTCGGCGTCGGGGCCGGAGCGACCGCGGTCGGCAGCACGCACGTGTACATCGGCACGAGCGGCTGGGTCTCGACGGTCGCTGACCGCCGGACCGTGGACATCCGCTCGATGATGGCGACCGTGCCGGGCGCCCAACCGGGGCGCGCCAACTACTTCGGCGAGCAGGAGACGTCCGGCAAGTGCCTGGAGTGGGTCCGCGACCACCTCGCCCTCGACGAGGTCGGCGTCTACCTGCAGACCACCGAGCGCCCGCACGGCCCCGATGCCGCGTCGGCGAGCCTCATCGACTACCTCACCCGGACGATCGCCGACGTGCCGGCCGGCTCGGGCGGCGTGCTGTTCGCGCCCTGGCTGCACGGCAGCCGCTCCCCCTTCGAGGACCCGCACGTGCGCGGGATGTTCCTCAACATCGGGCTGGACACCGGCAAGCGCCAGCTCATCCGGGCCGTGGTCGAGGGCATCGCCTACAACAAGCGACTGCTGCTGGAGGCCCAGGCGCGCAAGGTCCGGCCCTCGCACGTGCTGCGGTTCGCCGGGGGCGGGGCGGTCTCCGACGCGACCAGCCAGGTGCTCGCCGATGTCACGGGTCACCCGGTGGAGGCCGTGGCCGACCCCCAGTACGCGGGCGCGGCCGGCGCGGCCCTCGTGGCCGCTTGGGGCGCGGGACGGTTCCCCTCGCTCGATGCCGCTGCGGCGACGGTCCCGGTCCGGGCCCGCTTCGACCCGGACCCAGCCACGCGGGCCGTGCACGACCGCAACTACGCGGTCTTCGCCGACCTCTACCCCGCGACGCGGGGGTTGTTCCGACGGCTCAACGCTGCCGGGGCGTGAGCGGGGTCAGTACCCCCGGGAATCCATGAGCGTCTTCAGGATGTCGCCGAGGTCGTCGGCCTCCGAGGGCGGGATCGGGCCGGGCAGCCACGGGCAGTGCAGCAGCCCGTCGCGGTACTGCACGCGCACCAACTCGATGATGCGCTCCTCGTCCGGGTCCTCCCAGGGGTCCAGTCGCGGGTCGGGCAGTGAGACGACGACCTCGTGCTGCGGGTCGCGCACCACGTCGGCCAGGAAGCCGTCGGCGCGCAGCTCGGCGGCCACGTCCTCCAGCACCCGGTTCGCGTCATCCGACATCGCACGCCCTCCCTCGACCGCGGGCGACCCAGCCCGCGCAGCCTGACGGGATCCTACGCGGCGCACATGCGTCCACAACCGTCGGACTGGGCGGGGTCAGCGGGCGCGGGCGAGCGATCAGCGCCCGACGTCGTCGTTCAGCGTCGACTGGACCAGCCCAGATCGACGGTTTCCCACGCGGTGCGAGCAGCGGCGCCGGCTGGCCACCCGGAATCCGACGATCTCGGCGCGCCGACGTCGACCCCTCAGGCTCCGGCAGCGCAGGCGTCGTCGAGGAACCGCCGGATCCGCCCGACGTACCAGGGCAGCTCCGCGCCGGCCTCGTGGAACCCGACATGGCCGCCCCGGGCGGTGATCGCCCGGCGCACCGGGGTCTCCCGCTCGAGCAGGTCCCAGTCGACCGCCGCGTACGTGTCCGCCGGGATCATGGGGTCGTCCAGCGCGTGCACGACGAGCGTCGGCACCGTGATCCGGGGAAGGAACTGGGCGCTGGAGTTCACGGCGTAGTAGTGGGCGGCGTCGCGCCAGCCGTTGCGCTTGGCGGTGATGAGGTCGTCGAACGCCACGATGCTGTCGACCTCGACGAGGGCGGCACGGTCCTCCTCGGTCAGGGCCAGCTGCGAGGCGAGCGTGTCGTGCCTGAGGCGCGCGACGAAGAACCGCTCGTAGAGGCCGAACATCCGGTGCCGGATGTGCTCCACGCCGGACCCGAGGTCCAGCGGGGCGCAGACCGAGGCCCCGGCCCGCACCGGGATGCCGTCGAGGGGCTCGCCGAGCAGCTTGAGCGTCGCGTTGCCGCCGAGCGAGAACCCGATCAGCGCCACCCCCTCGGCCCCCGGCTCGTCGGACAGGGCGCGCAGCACGTCGCGCAGGTCCTCGGTGCGGCCACCGTGGTACAGCGTCCGCGTGTGCGGGATCGAGTCGCCAACACCGCGCAGGTCCACCCGTGCCACCGGGTAGCCGGCGCGCAGCAGGCCGAGCGCGGTCGCGCGCACGTAGGTGGAGTCGATCGTGCCGCCCATGCCGTGCACCACCAGCACGATCGGCCGCGTGGGGTCCGACGTCCGGGGCCGATGCAGGCGCACCGCCAGCGCGTCGTCGGATCCGTCGCCGAGCGGCACGACGCGGCGCTCCTCCACGGCGACCGCCGCCAGCTGGTGCGTGCGTGGTCGGACACGGTCGGCGATCGTCTGCAGGTTGCCGGTCAGCCAGGGCCGGGCTGGGACGAAGGTGTCGGTGACCAGCTGCCGCATCACAAGCCCAGCACGTGGCGGATCGTGCGGACCACCCCGTTGTCGGTGTTGCCGGGTGCGCGGTACCGGGCGCGCTCGGCCAGCACCGGGTGGGCGTTGGCCATGGCGAAGGAGTAGGTCGCCTCGTCCATCATCTCGAGGTCGTTGAGGAAGTCGCCGAACACCATCGTCTGGTCGCGCGTGACCCCGAGCGCCTCCTGGATGTGCCGCAGGCCGGTGCCCTTGTTGGCACCGGCGACCATCACGTCGAGCCAGTGCTCGCCGGAGACGACCACCTGGTGGGTGTCCCGGAAGCCCGCGTACGCCGGGGCGGAGATCCGCTCCGACGAGACGAAGTCGTAGATGGCGACCTTGAGGACGTCGTCGTCCACGGCGTCGAGGTCGTCCACGACCTGCAGCCGGTGGTAGTACTTGTCGACCTCCTCGCGGAACGGCGCGTCGGTGCGCTCGATCCACGCGCTCGTCTTGCCGCACAGGACCGCCCCCACGTCCGCACCCCCGGCCGTCAGGCCGCGGGCCACGTCGATGAGCGCGCGGGCGACGTCGCGCTCCAGGCAGTCCGAGCTCAGCTCCCGGCCGTCCCGGACCACGTAGGTGCCGTTCTCGGCGATGAAGATCACCTCGTCGGCGATCGGCTCGAAGCGCTCGAGCAGGTTGTAGTACTGCCGACCCGACGCCGGGCAGAACGTGATGCCACGCGCGTGCAGCTCGTCGACGAGGGGCCAGAAGTCGTCGTGCACGGCGTCGTCGTCGTCGAGCAGCGTGCCGTCCATGTCGCAGGCGATCAGGCGGATGTCGGGGACGTGGTCGAACGCGGGCAGGTCCTCGGTCAGCGCCCGGGCCTGCGGGGTGGCGGGGATCGCCTGGGGGTCGGGAGCTGCGGCGGGTGCTGCCGCGACGACGGGGGTGCTCGAGTCGGTCACGTCGGCATGGTCCCATCGCCGATCGGCAACCTGCAGGCTGAGCCGGGGCTGGTGGGCGCCGCGGCTGCGGGCACGGCAGCATGGGCCCGTGGTCGAGGCGTTCCGCAAGCACCGCACGGGGCCCGACGCCGACCGGTTCTTCGCCACCGAGGCCGCCGGGCTGGACTGGATCCGGGTGCCGGGCGGGCCGGGCGTGCCCGCGGTCCTGGAGCTCGACAGCGGGTCCATCACGCTGGAGCGCGTCCGCGAGTCGGCGCCCACGCCCGCGGCGGCAGTGGACTTCGGGCATCGCCTGGCCCGGCTGCACGCGGCCGGTGCGCCCGCCTTCGGCGTCGCGCCCGAGGGTGCTCCGGGCCCGGATGGCTGGATCGGTGATCTCCCGATGCCCTACGCGCGGCGGGCGACCTTCGCCGAGTTCTGGGCAATGGACCGGATCGCTGCCACCGCCCGGATGGCGCGGGATCGCGGCGGGCTCACGGCCGCCGAGGCGGCCCAGGCCGACGCGACGGTGGCCGGCATCCTCGAGGGCAGCGTCGACGTGGGCGTGCCGGAACCGCCCGCCCGCCTGCACGGGGACCTCTGGAGCGGCAACGTGCTCTGGGCCGCGGACGGGCGCGTGTGGGTGATCGACCCGGCGGCGCACGGCGGGCACCGGGAGTCCGACCTGGCGATGCTGGCGCTCTTCGGCGCGCCGCAGCTGGAGCGGATCATCGGCGCCTACGAGGAGGTGGCCCCGCTGGCCGAGGGGTGGCGCGAGCGGGTGCCGCTGCACCAGGCGTGGCCGCTGCTCGTGCACGCCGCGCTGTTCGGCGGGGGCTACGGCACGAGCGCCGCGGGCGCCCTGCGCCGGGCGCGCGGCTGACCGACCCCCCTCGGCCGACGCTCGACTCTGCCGGCGGCCGCTCACCGAGGCCTGCGTGCCAGGACCCCGCCCGCGTTGCCCCGCTCCCGTCAGGCCGCCAGCCCGTGCGCGCCCTCGCCCGGACCGACGTGCGCGCACCTGCGCTGGGACCTCGACCGCCTGCTCGCCTGCACGACCCGCACGACCCGCACGACCCGCACGACCCGCACGACCCGCACGACCCGCACGACTCCGCCGTCACACCACCCGCACGACCGAACCCTGCCTGGCCGTCCCTGCCGGGACCCCGACGCGACGACCCCCACCCGTTCCACCCGGGCTGCCACGTTCGACGGGTCCCGATGGTCCGAACCACTGATCCGTACCCGGGCGGGCGACCTCGCGACGGGCCACCAGCCACGCGGGCTGCCGAGGTGGTGCCGGCATGGCCCGCGCGGATCAGGTGATGTCGGCGCCAGAGCCCTCGTGCAGGACGATCGCGCGTTTCATGGTCGCCCGGGCGCGCTTGCGGTCGCCGGCCTGGTCGTAGGCCACCGCGAGCTCGAACCAGCGCTCCCACGACTCCGGGTCCGCCTCGACCCGCGAGCGGACCTCGGCGAAGCGGGCGTCCGCGGCCTCCCGGTCGGGGCGCCCGGACGGCCGACGTGGCAGGTCGTCCACGGGCAGCCCGCCCCGGGCCTGCAGCACCTCGCCCATCCGCTGGATCGCCCGGCCGAACCGCCACTCCCGCCAGATCGCCCAGAGACCGAGCACGGGCAGCACGAGCAGGGCCACGCCGAGCAGCACGGGGACGACGCCGCCCGCCCGGATGAAGTCGACCGCCCGCGCCGCCGTGAACGCCAGGTACACCGCGAGCAGGACGGTCATGACCACCGCCAGGCGCTTGCCGGTCACGGCTGCGCCCCCGTCGAGCGCCGCCACCCGACGGCTCGGTGCATCCTCACCCGTCCAGGCCGAGGAGGCCGTCGATGCCGACGGTCAGCCCCGGGTGGGACGCCACGTTTCGCACGGCCAGCAGCACGCCGGGCATGAAGGAGGCGCGGTCGAAGGAGTCATGCCGGATCGTCAGGGTCTCCCCCGGCCCGCCGAGCAGCACCTCCTGGTGGGCGACGAGTCCCTGCAGCCGCACGGCGTGGACGTGGACGCCGTCCACGAGCGCGCCGCGAGCACCCTCGAGCGCCGAGGTGGTCGCGTCCGGCATGTCCGGGCTGCCGGCCTCGGCGCGTGCGGCCGCGACGAGCTGCGCGGTGCGGGCAGCGGTGCCCGATGGCGCGTCCGCCTTGCGCGGGTGGTGCAGCTCCACGATCTCGACGCTCTCGAAGTGCGGGGCGGCCGCGGCGGCGAAGCGCATCATGAGCACCGCGGCGATCCCGAAGTTCGGGGCGATCACCGCCCCGACGCCCGGCTGGGCCGCGAGCGAGGCACGCACGGCGTCGAGCCGCGCCGCGTCGAAGCCCGTGGTGCCGACGACGGCGTGCATCCGGTGGCTGATCACGTGCTCCAGATTGGCCATCACGGACTCGGGGTGGGTGAAGTCGACGACGACCTGCGCTCCGGCCCGCTGCAGCTCGTCGAGCTCGTCGCCCACGTCCAGCGACGCCACGACGGACAGGTCCGGGGCAGCATCGACCGCCCGCACGACCTCGGAACCCATACGCCCGCGGGCGCCCAGCACACCGACCCTGATCGTCACGCCGGCATTCTCCCCCATCGCGGCGCCCGTGAGCCCGCGCACGTTGGCGGCGTGGGTGGCGCCGACGAGGCGGCCGAATCGACACACCCACGGGCCGAGCGGCCTGCCAGGCCGCGACCGGCAGGGGAAACCCACAATCCTGCCGTTCCGCGGCCGCGAGGTAGGTCGATTCGCCCTGCGGCTCGCTCGCCGTGGCATCCCACAGGGGCCGCCGTTGTCGATGCCGCCGCTGGCCGGCACACCGCACCCCCGGCGGACGGGGACGCCCCGCTCGGGCGGCGGGCGAGCGCGACCACGGACGCCCCGCACCCCCGGCGGACGGGGACGCCCCGCTCGGGCGGTGGACGGGGCGACCACGGACGCCCCGCACCCCCGGCGGGCGAGCGCGACCACGGACGCCCCGCTCGGGCGGTGGGCGGTCTTCCCGAGCGCCGCGCGTTGGGGTACCGCCGCGGCGCGAGCCGATCAGGGCAGCGCGAAGGTGCGGCCGGCCTCGAACGGACCGATGACCGTGAGCGCCCGAGGGGCGGAGAGCAGGGCAGCGGCCTCACGCACGATGTCGTCCATGGTGATCGCGTCGATCCGCGCGATGACCTCGTCGATGCTGGGCAGCTCGCCGAGCACGAGGTCGGCGTTGCCGATGCGACTCATGCGAGAGCCGGAGTCCTCCAGCCCGAGCACGATCGAGCCCTTCGCCTGCCCCTTGCCGCGGGCCAGCTCCTCGGCGGTCAGCCCGTGCCGCGCCACGTCGTCGAGCGCCCCGACGGCGAGCTCGAGCACCTGGTCGACCTTCGAGGGCAGGCAGCCGGCGTAGGCACCGAACACGCCGGCGTCGGAGAACCCCGACGAGAAGGCGTAGACCGAGTAGGCCAGGCCACGGCGCTCGCGGATCTCCTGGAACAGCCGCGAGCTCATGCCCCCGCCGAGCGCCGTGCTGAGGATGTTCAGGGTGTACCGGCGGGCGTCCGCCCGCGGCACGCCCGGCACGCCGAGCACCAGGTGGGCCTGCTCCGTCGGCCGCGGCACCAGCCGCAGCCCGCCGGAGGTCGGCGGGGCGAGCCCGCCGTTGCGCGCCGGCCGGGGGCGCACGCCCGGGTCGGCCAGCCAGCCGCTGGCACGGAACGCGGCGTCCACGAGGCGCACGACCTCATCATGCTCGAGCGCCCCGGCCGCCGCGACGACCATGGCCTCGGGCCGGTAGCGCTCGGCGTAGAACGAGGCGATCGCCTGGGCGGGGATCCCCTCGATGGTCTGCTGCGTGCCGAGGATCGACCGGCCGAGGTCCGTGGGCCCGAACATCCCCTCCATGAACTCGTCGTGGACGAGGTCGGACGGGTCGTCGTCGCGCATCGCGATCTCCTCGAGGATCACGCCACGCTCGGCGTCGACGTCCTCGGGGCGCAGCAGCGCCGCGGTCACGATGTCGCTGATCACGTCGATGGCCAGGGGCAGGTCCCGGTCCAGCACCCTGGCGTAGAAGCACGTGTGCTCCTTGGAGGTGAACGCGTTCATCTCCCCGCCGACCTCGTCGATCAGCGACGAGATCTCCAGCGCCTCGCGCCGGCGGGTGCCCTTGAACAGCAGGTGCTCGAGGTAGTGCGCCGAGCCCATCTGGGCGTGCGACTCGTCCCGTGACCCGACGCCCACCCAGATGCCGAACGCCGCCGAGCGCACGCCCGGCAGCTGCTCGGTGATGACCCGCAGGCCGCCGGGCAGCACCGTCCGGCGGACCAGCCCGCCCTGGTCGGGGGTGAGCAGGGTGACGGTTGTGCCCGGCTCCTGGTCCGGATCGATCGACCAGGGGCCGGGCAGCGGCGAGCTCAGGCGTCCACCCCGGCGGGGGCGGCACCGGCGGGAGCCTGCGCACCCTCGGCCGGCCCCGAGCCGTTGCCCGGCTCGGCCCCGTCCTCGATCACCGGCATCAGCGAGAGCTTGCCCCGCGGGTCGATCTCCTTGATCTCGACGAGGATCTTCTGCCCGACCTGGGCGACCTCCTCGACGTTCTCGATGCGCTTCTTCCCCGGCGCCAGCTTCTTCAGCTCGCTGATGTGCAGCAGGCCGTCCTTGCCGGGCAGCAGCGAGACGAACGCACCGAACGTGGTGGTCTTCACCACGGTGCCCAGGTAGCGCTCGCCGACCTCGGGCATCTGCGGGTTGGCGATCGCGTTGATCGCCGCGCGCGCGGCCTCGGCCGACTCGCCGTCGGTGGCGCCGATGTAGACCGTCCCGTCGTCGATGATCGTGATCTCAGCGCCGGTGTCGTCCTGGATCTGGTTGATCATCTTGCCCTTGGGCCCGATGACCTCGCCGATCTTGTCGACGGGGATCTGGACGCTGATGATCCGCGGCGCGAACGGGCTCATCTCGTCCGGCCGGTCGATGGCCTCGGCCATGACCTCGAGGATCGCCAGGCGGGCGTCGCGGGCCTGGGTCAGCGCGCCGCCGAGCACGGAGGCTGGGATGCCGTCGAGCTTGGTGTCCAGCTGCAGGGCGGTCACGAAGTCCTTGGTGCCGGCGACCTTGAAGTCCATGTCGCCGTAGGCGTCCTCGGCGCCGAGGATGTCGGTCAGGGCGACGTAGCGGGTCTCGCCGTCCACCTCGTCGGAGACCAGGCCCATCGCGATGCCCGCGACCGGCGCCTTCAGCGGCACGCCGGCGTTGAGCAGCGACAGGGTCGAGGCGCAGACCGAGCCCATCGACGTGGATCCGTTCGAGCCCAGCGCCTCGGACACCTGCCGGATGGCGTAGGGGAACTCCTCCTTGGTCGGCAGCACGGGCACGAGCGCCCGCTCGGCCAGGGCGCCATGGCCGATCTCGCGCCGCTTGGGCGAACCGACGCGGCCGGTCTCGCCGGTGGAGTAGGGCGGGAAGTTGTAGTTGTGCATGTAGCGCTTGCGGGTCTCAGGCGAGAGCGTGTCGAGCTGCTGCTCCATCTTGAGCATGTTCAGCGTGGTCACGCCCATGATCTGGGTCTCGCCGCGCTCGAACAGCGCCGAGCCGTGGGCCCGCGGCACGACCTCGACCTCGGCGGACAGCGGCCGGATGTCGGTGATGCCGCGGCCGTCGATGCGCACCTGGTCGCGCAGGATGCGCTGGCGCACGAGCTGCTTGGTGAGGGCGCGCAGCGCGGCGCTGACCTCCTTGTCGCGGCCCACGAACTGGTCGGCCAGGCGCTCGGCCGCCAGGTCCTTGACCCGGTCGATCGCGGACTCGCGCTCCTGCTTGTCGGCGATGGTCAGCGCCTCGGTGAGCTCGGCGGTCACCGCGCCGGCGACCGCGTCGAAGGCGTCGGGCTGGTAGTCCAGGAACACCGGGAACTCCACGGTCTCCTTCGCCGCCGTCGCGGCCAGGGCCGACTGCGCCTCGCACAGCGTCCGGATGAACGCCTTGGCGGCGTCCAGGCCGTCGGCGACGACCTGCTCGGTCGGGGCGGTCGCGCCGCCGCGGACGAGCTCGACGGTGGCCTCGGTGGCCTCGGCCTCGACCATCATGATCGCCACGTCGTCACCGACGATGCGCCCGGCCACGACCATGTCGAAGACCGCGCGCTCGAGCTGGCTGTGCGACGGGAACGCCACCCACTGGCCGTCGATGAGGGCCACCCGCGTGGCGCCGATCGGACCGGAGAACGGCAGGCCGGACAGCTGGGTCGACATCGACGCGGCGTTGATGGCGAGCACGTCGTAGAGGTGGTCGGGGTGCAGGCTCAGCACGGTGATGACGACCTGCACCTCGTTGCGCAGGCCCTTGACGAAGCTCGGGCGCAGCGGGCGGTCGATCAGGCGGCAGGTGAGGATCGCGTCCTCGCTGGGCCGGCCCTCGCGGCGGAAGAACGAGCCGGGGATGCGCCCGACGGCGTACATCCGCTCCTCGACGTCG
>JALOLH010000066.1 GCA_025456065.1 Candidatus Nanopelagicales bacterium
GGGTCAAGGGTTGGGTCGGCGGGAGTGGACCCGTCGCCATCGGACGCGCCCTCCGCCCGGTCCCGGATGCCGCGCAGCATGCGCTGGGTCATCACGAAGCTGACCAGCGACAGCGGCTCGACGAGCAGCGGCGTCCATCCGGTCCGGTAGGCGTAGCGCTCGCGCACCAGCAGGCGCGTGCTCCCCGGCCCGGCCTCGGCGAGCACGAACGCCCAGGTGAAGTCGTAGGGCGGCGTCGGCCCCGCCCCGGCGGCACCCGGCGCCGCCTCCGGGGCGACCCCCTCGACCACCAGCGCGTGCGGCGGGTCGACCAGGGCCACCTGCAGGGCAACGTCCGGGTGCAGCCGGAACGGGTCGCCGACCGCGACCAGCTGCCACTCGGGCACGATTCGATCAGCGCTGTGCACGTCGCACCCGACGAGGTTCTCGAGCCGGTCGTACGAGTAGAAGCCGCCCCGGCCCTGCCCCAGTTGGGCGACCCAGGGCCAGACGCGGTCCACGCCCGCCCGGATGGTGATCGCGCGGGTCGCCGCCAGCGCAGGCGATGGGAGCCGCTCGTCCCCGGGAAGCGCCATCGCCAGCTCGGCCGGGGTCGCCCCCCACCGCAGCTGCTGGCGGCGCAGCACCAACGGAGCGACCACGACCGCGGCCACTGGGAGCAGCCGTCGACCCGGTGACGCACGACCCATGCGCCCAGCGTGGCACGGGTGGCGGGCCGCACGCCTCTGGGCGCGCGCACGGCCCCGGCGCCCCGTCCGACCCCAGGGCGCGGGTTGGGCCACGATGGCGACCTCGACGTCGATCCGCCGACCCGACAGGAGCAGCACATGACCGAGGGCAAGCCCGCGAAGCGCACCACGGCCAAGCGCGCCGCCGCGAAGGACGATGGCGGGGGCTTCAGCGCCGAGGAGCGCGCCGCGATGAAGGCCCGCGCGGAGGAGCTCCGGGCGGAGAAGCGGGGAGCGAGCCTGGCCGAGCGGGAGGCCCAGGTGCTGGCCAAGATCGCGGAGATGCCGGACGGCGACCGGCGGCTCGCCGAGCGCATCCACGCGATCGTGCTGCGCACGGCCCCCGACCTCCAGGCGCGCCTCTGGTACGGCATGCCGGCGTACGCCAAGGACGGCAAGGTGCTCTGCTTCTTCCAGAGCGGCGCGCAGTACAAGAGCCGCTACTGCACCTTCGGGTTCCAGGACGTGGCCGCGCTCGACGAGGGCACGATGTGGGCCACGGGCTTCGCGCTCACCGACCTCACGCCGCAGGACGAGGAACGGATCGCCGCCCTGGTCACCCGCGCGATGGGATGACCAACGGCACTCGTGCGGTGGGATGACCCGCGGCACCTGCGCGCTGGGATGACCGGCGGCACCAGCACACGTCGGCCGATAGCGTGCGTGTCCCGCGATCGCCGCTCGACGCCGTCCCTGGAGGTGGCCCCCGATGAGCCTGATCATGTCCCGCCGCGACCTGGACTTCCTGCTCCACGAGTGGCTCGACACCGGGGCGCTGCTCCAGCGCGACCGCTTCGCCGAGCACTCCCGCGAGACGGTCGACGCGATCCTGGACCTCGCCGAGCTGGTGGCGACGGCGGACTTCGCGCCGCACAACCGGGCCGCCGACCTCGCCGAGCCCCGCTTCGACGGCACGACGGTCCACGTGCTCCCGGGGGTCGGCCCCGCGCTGCGGGCGTTCGCCGACGCCGGCTTCCTCGTGGCCACCGCCGACGCGTCGGCGGGCGGTGCGCAGCTGCCCATCAGCGTGTTCTCGGCGTGCATGGCCTGGTTCCAGGCGGCCAACGCCGCGACGTCCGGCTACCCCCTGCTCACCATGGCGGCCGCCAACCTCATCCGCGCCCACGGCACCCCCGAGCAGGTGCTGCGGTTCGCGGACCCCATGGCCGAGGGCCGCTTCTTCGGGACCATGGCGCTCTCCGAGCCGCAGGCCGGGTCGAGCCTGGCCGACATCACGACCCGCGCCGAGCGCCAGGACGACGGCACCTACCGGCTGTTCGGCCGCAAGATGTGGATCTCCGGCGGCGACCACGAGCTCGCGGAGACCATCGTCCACCTCGTGCTCGCCCGCACCCCCGACGCGCCACCCGGCACCCGGGGCATCTCGCTGTTCCTCGTGCCCAAGCACCTGGTCGACCCCGACGGGCGGGTCGGCGAGCGCAACGACGTCGTGCTCGCCGGGATCAACCACAAGATGGGCTTCCGCGGGACGGTCAACACCGCCCCCGTGCTCGGCGACGGGGCGTTCACGCCGGACGGACGACCGGGTGCCGTCGGGTACCTCCTCGGGGCCGAGCAGCGTGGCCTGCCGATCATGTTCTCGATGATGAACGAGGCGCGCATCGGCGTCGGGCTGTGCGCCACGGGCCTCGGCTACACGGGGTACCTGAAGTCGCTGGCCTACGCACGTGAACGCACCCAGGGCAGGCCGGTCGGGGCTGCGCCGGGTGGCCCGCAGGTCCCGCTGGTCGAGCACCCCGACGTCCGGCGGATGCTGCTCGCGCAGAAGTCGTACGTCGAGGGGGCGCTGGCGCTCATCCTGTTCGCCTCCCGGCTGGCCGACGACGCCGAGACCCTTCCCGACCCGCAGGGGCGGCAGGAGGCGAGCAGCCTGCTCGGCCTGCTCACCCCGATCGCGAAGAGCTGGCCCTCGCAGTGGTGCGTCGCGGCCAACGACCTGGCCATCCAGGTGATGGGCGGGGCCGGGTACACGCGCGACCACGACGTCGAGCAGCACTACCGCGACAACCGCCTGAACCCGATCCACGAGGGGACGCACGGCATCCAGGCGCTGGACCTGCTCGGGCGCAAGGTGCTGCTCGACCATGGCGCCGCGCTCGGCCGGCTGGTGGCCCGGATCGAGGCGACGGCGGCCCGGGCGCGCGGCGCCGACCAGGCCGGGACCACGCCCGCCGATGCCGGGGGTCCGGCCCTCGCCGACCTCCTCACGAGCACCACCCGGGACCTCGTCGCGACCACCGCCGCCCTCGGCGCGCTCGGCGATCCAGCCGCCACGATGGCCGACGCGACGGCCTACCTCGAGGCGTTCGGCCACGTCGTCGTCGGGTGGCTCTGGCTCGAGCAGTGGCTCGCCGCGCACGGCAGGCAGGGCCCCTTCTACGAGGGCAAGCGGGCCGCCGCCACCTTCTTCCTCACGCGCGAGCTGCCCAGGGTCGGCCCGATGCTGGCACTGCTGCGGGCCGCGGACCGGCTCACCCTGGACCTCGACCCGGACGTGCTGTGATGGACGGGGCCGGCGCGGATCCGCGCGCAGCAGCCCTGGCCGAGCTGCGGCGCCGACGCGGGCTGACCGCCGACGAGGGGCGGGCCCAGGCGGTCGCCGCCCGGCACGCCGCCGGTGGCCGAACCGCGCGCGAGAACATCGCCGACCTGGTCGACCCCGGGTCCTTCGTCGAGTACGGCCGGCTCGTGACCGGCGCGCAGGAGGACCGCCTCGGCGTCGAGGGTGTGATGGCGCAGACCCCGGCCGACGGTGTCGTGGCCGGCCTCGCCAGGGTGGACGAGGCGCAGTTCGGCGAGCGCAGCGCGTGCGCCGTGCTCTCCTACGACGCGCTCGTGATGGCCGGCACGCAGGGCATCCGCGGCCACCACAAGACCGACCGCCTGCTCGCGCTCGTCGAGCGGCTGCGGCTGCCGACGGTCCTCTTCGCCGAAGGTGGCGGGGGCCGGCCCAGCGACACCGACATCCCCGTGGTCTCCGCACTCGACGTCGGCACGTTCGCCGCGTGGGGGCGGCTGTCCGGGCGGGTGCCGCGGATCGCCGTGGTCGCCGGCCGCTGCTTCGCCGGCAACGCGTTGATCGCGGGCAGCGCCGACCTGGTGGTGGCGACGGCGGACGCCACCCTGGGCGTGGCCGGGCCCGCGATGGTGGCCGCCGCGGGCCTGGGCGAGCACACGGCCGAGGAGCTCGGGCGGATCGGCGACCTGGCACCGCTCGGCGTCGTCGACGTGGTCGTCGCCGACGAGGCCGAGGCGGTCGCCGTCACCCGCACCCTGCTCGGGTTCTTCCAGGGCCGGACCCCACCGGGGCGCGCCGTGGACCAGGCCGCGCTGCGCACGATGCTGCCCGAGCGCGACAAGCAGGCGTTCGACGTCCGGCCGATCATCCGCACCATCGCCGACGAGGGATCGGTCGTGCTGCTGGGTGAGGCGCACGCACCCGAGCTGGTGACCGGGCTGGCCCGCGTCGAGGGCCGACCGGTCGGGTTCCTCGCCAACCAGACGCTGCACATGGCCGGGGCGCTGACCGCCGCTGCATCCAGCAAGGGGGCCCGCTTCCTGCAGCTGTGCGACGCCTTCGGGATCCCGGTCGTCGCCCTGGTGGACACGCCGGGCTTCCTGGCCGGCCCGCAGGCCGAGCGGACCGGCATCGTCCGGCACGCGTCCCAGCTGCTCGTGGCCGGCGCCACCCTGCGCGTGCCGCTGGTCGGGGTGGTGCTGCGCCGCGGGTACGGCCTGGGCGCGCAGGCCATGCTCGGCGGCAGCACCAAGGAGCCGATCCTCACCGTCGCGTGGCCCGGCGCCCACATGGGGCCGATGGGCCTGGAGGGGGCGGTGCGGCTGGGGATGCGCAAGGAGCTGGCCGCGATCGCCGACCCGGTCGAGCGCGAGGCCCGGGTACGGGCGCTGACCGCCCGGTACCGCGAGCACGTCGACGCCCTCAACGTGGCCCGTGTCTTCGAGATCGACGACGTGATCGACCCGGCCGACACCCGCGCGGTGGTCGCCGCGACCCTCGCGGCGGTGCCCGTCGCCTGAGGTCCCGCGCACCTCGGGCCGCAGGACTCTGGTCCGACGCAGCGCCACGCGGTTGGCTGGCGGGCGGAGGAGGTGTCCTCATGTCCCTGCTCGACCGGTCCGGACGGACCGAACCCACCCTGACCGACCGCTACCTCGACGCCGTCGCCCACGAGGTGCCGCACGATCGCCGCGACGAGGTCCGAGCCCAGCTGCGCGAGCGCATCGAGGTCGACCTGACCCACCGGGTCGCCGCCGGGACGCCGGTCCTGGAGGCGGAGCGCCAGGCGCTGGAGGCGCTGGGCGACCCCCGCCGCGTCGCGGACGCCGCCGCCGGGCCACGCTGGCTCGTGGGCCCCCGGGTCTATCCCGACTACGTCCGCGTCCTGCGTCTCGTCGCGGTCATCGCCCTGCCGATCATCGCCGCTGCCGTCGCCATCGCCAGTGGCCTCGCCGGGCAGAACCCGGTCGAGGTCGTGTTCTCAGCCCTCGCGGCCGTGGCCGCCGCCGCGGTCCAGATCGCGTTCTGGGTCACGATCGCGTTCCTCGTCGTCGACCGCACCGGTGCCCAGCCGCCGTCCGCCAAGCAGCGCTGGACCGTCGAGGACCTCCCCAAGCAGGCCCGCGTCGCGGTCAGCCTCGGCGACACCATCGCCGGCGTCGTGCTCAGCGTGCTGCTGATCGCGGTCGTGCTCTGGCCGTGGCAGTACGCCGTCTCCGCCGGTGCCGCGACGGTGCCCGTGCTCGCCACCGACCTGCGCCCGGGCATCACGGCGGTGCTCGTGGCCCTGCTCGCCGCGGGGATCGTGCTCGACGTGGTCCTGTACCTGCGGGGCCGGTGGACCTTCGTGCTGGCAACCGTGAACACCGTGCTCGACGTCGCCTTCGCGGGCATCGTGATCGGGCTGGTCGCCTCGGAGCGGCTCTTCGACCCCGCGTTCGTCACCGCGCTGGCGGCCAGCCCGACGCTCGATGCGGGCCAGGCGGCTGACGTGGTCACCGCCATGGGGACCGGGATCGCCTGGAGCGTCGGCCTGGTCTGCGCCGCCGACGCGATCACGGGCTGGGTGAGGGCGGTGCGCGCCCGGACCTGACCCCCCGACCTGACCCCCCTGGGCCGCTGGCGCGCAACGCCGACGGCGGGTGGGTCGGGCCACCGCTGGTGGCGGCTGGCGCGGCGGACCTCAGTGCGACGCGGGCTGCAGGAACCCGTGCGCCGCGAGCGCGGCGTTTCCGGGGTGCTCGGCGAGCCAGTCCAGGATGCGCTCGGCCGTCCAGCCCGGGACCTCCAGCTGCGGCACGTGGCCGACCCCCTCGGCGACCTCGAAGCCCCAGTCCGGGTTCGCCCGGGCGGCGGCCCGGGCCGCGGCGATGTGGACGAGCCGGTCCTGGTCGCCGTGCAGCAGCAGCACCGGGACGTCGATGCCGCGCTGCATCGCGGCGTACCTGCGCCGGTCGACGAGCACCCAGAGCAGCGACTGGGCCGCGGTCATGAGCTCGGCGTCGACGTCGGGGTGCTCGCGCAGCTGGCCGGCGAGCTCGACGTGCTGCCGCACGACGTGGGCCGGGATGCGCGAGGGGTCGACGCAGCACAGCCGCAGCATCGCCTCCGCCGCCTCCTCGGCGGACTGCCGGTCACGTCGCATCGCCAGCAGCGAGCGGCCCACGGCCGGGACCATCATCGCGGCGAAGGTCGAGAAGACCAGGGGATCGGGCCGGCCGCTGCGGCTCAACGACAGCGCCGGGTCGATGAGGACCAGGCCGGCGGCGGTCTCCGGCTGCTCGGCGGCCTGCAGGATCGCGATGAGGCCCCCCATCGAGTTGCCCACGAGGATCACCGGGGCGCCGACGACCTCGGCGACGAACCGGTGCAGCAGCGCCTGGTTGGCCTGGACCGTCACCGCTCGGCCCCGGCTGCGGGTGCGGCCGAAGCCGGCGAGGTCGAGGGCGACCACCCGGCAGGTGCCGGTCAGCAGCGGTGCCAGTGCCGACCAGTTCAGCAGCGAGCCGCCCAGGCCGTGCACGCACACGAGGATCGGGGCGCCCTGCGGCCCGCCGTGGTCGACGTAGTGGACGGGGCCGTCGAGGTCGACCCACCGCGAGACCGCGAGGTCCGGACCGTCGTCGCTGCCGTGCTCCATCACCTGACGATAACCACGACGCCCAGCACGCGGCGGCGACGGGGAGGGCCGCCCCGGGCGCGCGACACAGTCCGACGCCCAGGAGCCGCGCCGGTCGACGCCCGGGCACGGCGCCCCATCGAGTGGACGGCCGGCCGGCGACGGCTGGGCGGGGCGCCTCAGCGATCGCCCACGTCGACCAGCCGCACCACCGCGACACCGGCCGCGTCGCTGGCCGCGAGGTCCACCTCGGCCCGGATCGCCCAGTCCCGGTCCCCCGCGGGGTCGTCGAACGCCTGGCGCACCAGCCAACGCCCGGGGCCCTGCTCGATCTGCAGCAGCAGCGGCCCGCGCGCCCCCGGTCCGGTGCCGACCTCCTCATGCTCGGCGTAGTACCCCGCCATGGCCGCCTCCCAGCGCTGCGCGTCCCAGCCGGCCTCCGCGTCCATCGCGCCGAGCTCCTCCCACCGGCGCAGCGCCGCCAGCTCCACGCGGCGGAACAGCGCGTTGCGGACCAGCACCCGGAAGGCCCGCACGTTGGCGGTGACCGGCGGCGGCTCGTTGGGCGCCCGGTGCCGGACCACCGCCGCGCGCACGGCCGCGTCGTCGGGGTGCAGCAGCTGCTCCCACTCGTCGAGCAGGCTCGAGTCCACCTGGCGCACGAGCTCGCCGAGCCACTCGGTGAGGTCGGCGAGCTCCTCGGTGCGCGCCTCCTCGGGGACGGTCCGACGCAGCGCCTTGTACGCGTCGGCGAGGTAGCGCAGCACGAGCCCCTCGGATGCCGCGAGCCTGTGGAACCCGACGTACTCGACGAACGTCATCGCCCGCTCGTGCAGCTCGCGCG
The DNA here is from genome assembly GCA_025456065.1 of Candidatus Nanopelagicales bacterium. Classification (GTDB taxonomy): domain Bacteria; phylum Actinomycetota; class Actinomycetes; order S36-B12; family CAIYMF01; genus Prado023. The sequence goes on from JALOLH010000066.1 coordinate 7,731, forward strand.
CGATCGCCTTGGGCCGCAGCGGGTGCTCGACGACCCACGGGTGGGTCTGGGCGTAGATGTCGTACGCGGCCTCGAGCAGCTCGGCCAGCGGCCGGGGCCAGGTCACGTCCTCGAGCAGCTCCATCCGCTCCTCGTACTCGATGCCCTCGGCCTTCATCGCCGCGACCGCCTCGCCCCGGGCCCGGAACTGCTGGGCCAGCAGCACCTTCATCGGGTCCTCGAGGGTGGCCTCGAGGACCGACAGCACGTCGACGGCGTACGTGTCCGACGCGCGGTCGAGCAGGTCCAGCGCGACGAGGGCGAACGTGGACAGCGGCTGGTTGAGGGCGAAGTCGACCTGCAGCTCGTCCACGATGCGCATCGTGCGCCCGTCCGGTCCCGGCGGGTCGAGCAGCTCCAGCACGCCGGCGCTCACCAGCGAGTCACGGATCGCCACGGCCTGCTCGGCCAGGACCGCCCGGGCCTCGGACTCCTCGTCGTTGTCGGCCAGCAGGTGGGCCAGGGCGGCCTCGGCGTCGGGGCGGTGGGCGAGGTTGAGGACCATCGCGTGGGTCACCTGGAACGTGGAGCGCAGCGGCTCCGGCTCGGCGGCCACGAGCCGCTCGAACGTCGCCCGGCTCCACGACGGCACCCCCTCGGGGGGCTTCTTGCGGACCACCCTGCGCCGCTTCCTCGGGTCGTCGCCGGCCCGGGCCAGCAGCCGCTCGTTCTCGATCTCGTGCTCGGGTGCCTGGACGACCACGAGCCCGGACGTGTCGTAGCCGGGCCGGCCCGCCCGGCCGGCCACCTGGTGGAACTCCCGCGCCCGCAGCAGCCGCATGCGCCGGCCGTCGAACTTCGCCAGGGACGTGATCAGCACCGTGCGGATCGGCACGTTGATGCCCACGCCGAGGGTGTCCGTCCCGCACACGACCTTGAGCAGGCCGGCCCGGGTGAGCTGCTCGACCAGGCGCCGGTACCGGGGCAGCATCCCCGCGTGGTGCACGCCGATCCCGTGGCGGACCAGCCGGCTCAACGTCCGGCCGAACCCGGCGGTGAACCGGAACTCCCCGAGCGCGTCGGCGATCGCGTCCTTCTCCGTGCGGGTGCAGACGTTCAGGCTCATGAGGGCCTGGGCGCGCTCCAGCGCCGCCGCCTGGGTGGGGTGCACGACGTAGACCGGCGCGCGATCGCGCTCGAGGATCGCCTCGATCGTCTCGTGCACCGGCGTCATCGCGTACTCGAAGGCCAGCGGGACGGGCCGCTCGCCACCGGCGACGATCGCCGCCGGCCGCCCCGTGCGCCGGACGAGGTCGTCGCGGATGCGCCGGACGTCGCCGAGCGTGGCCGACATGAGCAGGAACTGGGCGGTGGTGAGCTCGATGAGCGGCACCTGCCAGGCCCATCCGCGATCGCGGTCCGCGTAGTAGTGGAACTCGTCCATGCAGACGACGCCGACGTCCGCGTCGGACCCCTCGCGCAGCGCGAGGTTGGCCAGGATCTCGGCGGTCGCGCAGATCACGGGCGCCTCGGGGTTCACCGCGGCGTCCCCCGTGACCATGCCGACCCGCTCCGGACCGAGCAGGTCGCACAGGTCGAAGAACTTCTCCGACACCAGGGCCTTGATCGGGGCGGTGTAGTACGTGCGCCGGCCCTGGGCCAGGGCGACGTACATCGCGCCGATGGCGACCAGGCTCTTGCCCGACCCGGTGGGCGTCGCCAGGATCACGTGCGCCCCGGAGGCCAGCTCGAGCAGCGCCTCCTCCTGGGCCGGGTAGAGCGGCCGGCCGGTGCCCGCCGCCCACGTCGCGTACTCCTCGAGCAGGTCCTCGGGCGGCGCCCCGGCAGCACCCGCCCCGGCAGCGCCCGCCCCGGCAGCGCCCGCCGCCTGCGCGTGGCCCGCGAGCAGACCGAGCAGGCCCGCTTCGCCCGGGCCGGCGTCGTGGCTCATGGGAGGACCCTCCCACGCGCGCCGACCGGGTCCTTCGCCACTGGCGCACCCACTGATCCACGAGCACGGTGGAGGTGGGAGGAGGCGCTGCATGCGGACCTCCACGACGGCAAGGATCGCGGCCGGGCTCGGGGGGCTGCTCGTCGCGCACAACGTGGCGCTGCTCCTCGGGATCCTCACGGACCCCCTCACCCAGGCACGGCTCGAGCAGGGGCTGCCGGTGCCGGGCTGGCGCGGTCCCGTGCTGGTGCTCGGCGCGGGGCTGTGGTTGGCGATCGCCGGCGCCTTCCTGGCGCGGGCTGGGCAGGGCCCGCTGCGCCGGGCGCCCGGATGGCTGGTCGCGGCGCTGGGCTGGTACGGGGCCCTGAGCTGCGCCCTCGGGGCGCTGGTGGACCTCCCCGGCCTGGCCTCAGCGTTCCCGCTCGGCCGGGCCGTCCTCCTGGCCGTGGTGCAGGCCCTGATCGCGGTGTTCGGGGGGCTGACGATGTGGCGCACCGCGCGACGTGATCAGCCCACCCCCACCGAGCCGCCGATGGCGCGGCCGATCAGGTAGGTGACGCCCGCGGCGGCCGCGCCCACGGCGAACTGCCGCATCGCTGATCGGACGACGCCCGCCCCGGACAGCCGGCCCACGAGCGCCCCGACCCCGAGCAGCGCCAGTGCGGTCAGGACGATCGCGACGGCCATGGCGGCGGTGCCCGCGACCAGCGCGAACGGCAGCAGCGGGATCGCCGCACCCACCGCGAACGCGGTGAAGCTGGAGACCGCGACGCGCACCGGCGAGCCGAGGTCGCCCGGGTCCAGGCCCAGCTCCTCGCGCGCCAGCGTGTCCAGGGCGACCTGCGGGTCCTCGAGGATCTTCGCCGCGGCGGCCCGCGCCAGCTCGCGATCCATGCCCTTGGCCCGGTACAGCAGCTCCAGCTCGCGGGCCTCCTCCTCGGGGTGCTCGGCGAGCTCCTGGGCCTCCAGCCGCAGCTCCCGGGCGAACACGTCGCGCTGCCCGGCCACCGAGACGTACTCGCCGGCCGCCATCGAGAACGCGCCGGCGAGCAGGCCGGCCACGCCGGCGAACGCGACCGTGCTGTTGGCCACCCCCGACCCGGCGAAGCCCATGATGAGCGCGGCGTTGGAGACCAGCCCGTCACTCACCCCGAAGATCGCCGCCCGCAGCGTGCCGGACTTGTCCGCGCGGTGCCAGGGCTCCGACTCCGACAGCCCCCGGCGCAGCGCGGCCTCGTCGACCGGCTGGTCGCCGACGCCGCCGACCGGCTCGGCGGCACCCGGACCGGCCTCGCGCAGCCCGCGCAGCGTCCGCTCGTGGGCGCGTTCGTCCTCGGCCATGCCGGGCGCGGCGAACGCCTCCGCGTCGTACACCCCCTGGGCGTCCCGCTCGGCCTGTTCGAGCTCGGCGAGCACGACGTCCAGCCCGAGCGCGCGGGCCCGGGCGAGCAGGTGGGCGTGCTCGGGCGGACGACCCGGGTCGACCGGGGGCACGGCCGTCCCGCGCTGGCGGAGCAGGCCCGCCCAGTGCTCCGCGTGCCGGTCCTCGATCGCGGCGAGCTCGAGCAGGGCGGCACGGCGGTCGCCCGTCGCCAGCTCGGCCAGGGCGCGGTACGTCCGGGCCGCCTCCCGCTCGTCGGCGAGGTAGCGCAGGAACCGGTCGCTGTGGTCGGCCACGGACCCATTCTCGCGCCGGAGCCGGGTATGGACCGGCGAGCGCCGCGCAGCCTAGGGTCGTCACCCCGGCCACCGACCTGAGGAGGAATCGATGGGCGTCCACCTGACCCCCTACCTGAGCTTCGCCGGCACGGCGCGCGAGGCGATGGGCCACTACCAGCGCGTCCTGGGCGGCGAGCTGGAGCTCATGACGTTCGGGGAGTTCGGCGAGTCCGCGCCGGAGGTCGCCGACCTCATCATGCACGGCTCGCTGCGGACCCCGTCGGGGATGCTCCTCATGGGCGCGGACACCCCGCCGGGGATGGAGTTCCGCCCGGGCAACACGGTCACCGTCCTGCTGCACGGCGACGACGACGCCACCCTGCGGGGGTACTGGGACGGCCTGAGCGAGGGCGGCAGCGTCGACGTGCCACTGGAGCCGCAGATGTGGGGCGACGTGTGGGGCCAGTGCACGGACCGGTTCGGCACCACCTGGCAGGTGGACATCGGCAGCGAGGGCTCCGACACCCAGGCGGCCGGGACGGCCGACCCGACCGGGCAGGGCTGAGGCATGGCACGGGTGGTGCACTTCGAGATCCAGGTCGACGACCTGGAGCGGGCACGCGCCTTCTACGCGGGCGTCTTCGCGTGGACGTTCACCGACTGGAGCGAGGTCACCGGCTCGCCGTACCTCGGCGTCACGACCGGGGCGGAGGGCACCCCGGGCATCGACGGGGGCATGCTGCCGCGGCCCGCCCCCGCGCCGGGGCCCCAGCAGGGCACGAACGCGTTCGTGTGCACCGTCGAGGTGGACGACTTCGACGCGGTGGCCGCCCGCATCCTGCAGGCCGGCGGGCAGGTGGCGCTGCCGAAGTACGCCCTGCCCGGGATGGCCTGGCAGGGCTACTTCCTCGACACCGAGGGCAACACCTTCGGCCTCCACCACCCGGATCCCGGCGCCGCCTGAGTGCTGGGCGCGGACCGCCGGGGGCCGGGCCGGGGACCGGGTTGGGCCTCCGGGGGCCGGGTTGAGCCTCCGCGGGGCGGGCCGGGCCGGGCCGACGCCGGCAGCGACGCGGGGGAGCGCGCCGCCGTGCGTCACGCCCGTGCCGGGTGCGCCGGGTAGGTTGATCGGGTCGCCCGTGGGTGCCCCGGGCGTGAGCGTCGACCCTGGAGGACCCGTGGACCCACGTCCCGAGACCCCGCGCCACGCCGGCGATGCCGGCGCCGAGCGGGAGGCGTCCCCGCCCGCATCGCCGGCCAGCCCGCCTCCGTCCGGGGGTGCGTCGGGCGGCCGGGCGGCCACCGAGCGGTCCCAGCCGCAGCGACGCAGGCCGGTGGACGCCCCCTGGGCGGAGCCGGCGAAGGTGGTCCTGGCCCAGCTGTCGTCCTCCGGCGACGGCCTCACCGCCGACGAGGTCGACGAGCGGCTCGAGCGGTATGGCCCCAACCGGCTCCCCGAGCCCGCCCGCGACCCGGCCTGGAGGCGCGTCCTCAAGCACTTCGACGACGTCCTGATCTACATCCTGCTGGCCGCGGCCGTGCTGAAGGCGATCCTCGGCGACTGGGTCGACTTCTGGGTCATCCTCGCCGTGGCCGTCATCAGCGCCCTGATCGGCTACATCCAGGAGGGGCGCGCCGAGCACGCCCTCGAGGGCATCAAGCAGATGCTGTCCCTGACCGCGCACGTCCGCCGCGACGGCGAGTGGGCCGAGGTGCCCAGTGACGAGCTGGTCCCGGGGGACATCGTCCGGCTGCGGTCGGGGGACAAGGTGCCTGCCGACATGCGGCTGGTGCAGGCGGTCAACCTGCGGGTCGAGGAGTCCGCGCTCACCGGCGAGGCGGTCCCGACCGAGAAGGCGGTGGCCCCCGTCGAGGAGGACGCCGGCGTCGGGGATCGCAGCAGCATGTGCTTCTCGGGCACGATCGTCGCCGCGGGCCAGGGCGTCGGCGTGGTCACCGCCACCGGCGCCGAGGCCGAGATCGGACAGATCCAGGCCATGCTCAGCGGGGTCGAGGACCTCGAGACCCCGCTGACCCGGGAGCTGCGGCAGTTCGGCAAGTACCTGTCGCTGGTCATCCTGGGGATGGCCGGGATCATGCTGGTGATCGGCCGGGTGATCCACGACTTCGACACCGCCGACCTGATCTCGGCGGCCATCGGCTTCGCCGTCGCGGCCATCCCGGAGGGCCTGCCGGCGCTGGTGACGATCACCCTGGCCCTCGGCGTGCAGGCGATGGCCAGGCGCAACGCCATCATGCGCAACCTGCCGGCCGTGGAGACGCTGGGCGCGGTCACCACCGTGTGCTCGGACAAGACCGGGACCCTGACCAAGAACGAGATGACGGTGCGCCACGCGGTCACCCGCCGCGGCTGGTACGACGTGGAGGGCCTGGGCTACGACCCGGTCGGCCGCGTGCTGCACCGCGGGCACCACGTGGACCTCGCCGAGCGCGCGGACCTGCGCTCGCTCGTGACGGTCATGGCGGTCGCGAACGACTCGACGATCACCGAGGAGGACGGCCGCTGGCGCGTGGTGGGGGAGCCGACCGAGGGGTCGCTGGCCACGCTGGCCCGCAAGGCCGGTTTCGACGCCAGCGGCTACCGACGGCTGGCCGTCGTGCCGTTCGAGTCCGAGCACAAGTACATGGCCACCCTGAACGAGACCCCCGAGGGACGGCGCATCGTGCTCGTGAAGGGTGCGCCGGACCGCGTGCTCGACCGGTGCGCCACCGAGCAGGGCACCGACGGCCGGGCCCGAGCCGTGGACCGCGAGTTCTGGGAGGCCGAGATCGAGCGGCTGGGCGCCGAGGGGCTGCGCGTGCTGGCGGCCGCCGCGAAGCCCGCCGACGGCGAGCAGCGCACGCTCGACCACGACGACCTGGCCGACCTGGTCCTCGTGGGCCTGGTCGGCATCGTGGACCCGCCCAAGCCCGAGGCGATCGAGGCGATCGCCACCTGCCACCGGGCCGGCATCCGGGTGAAGATGATCACCGGCGACCACGCCGGCACGGCGAGCGCGATCGCCCGCGAGATGGGGATCAGCCGTGCGGAGTCCGCCACCGCGGTCACCGGCGCCGAGCTCGAGGGCGCGACCAACGACCAGCTGCGGCGCATCGTGCGCTCGTCCGACACGTTCGCCCGGACCAGCCCGGAGCACAAGCTGCGCCTCGTGAAGGCGCTGCAGGCCCAGGGCGAGGTCGTGGCGATGACCGGCGACGGCGTGAACGACGCGCCGGCGCTCAAGCGCGCCGACGTCGGCGTCGCGATGGGCATCAAGGGCACCGAGGCCACGAAGGAGGCCGCCGACGTCGTCCTGGCCGACGACGACTTCACCTCGATCGAGCGCGCGATCGAGGAGGGCCGG
>JALOLH010000113.1 GCA_025456065.1 Candidatus Nanopelagicales bacterium
CGTCAGCAGGCATCCGGGTCGCGACCACGCCCAGGGCCTCGACGACTCCGTCGCGGACGTTGGCGGCCATCTGGTCGACGTCCAGCTCGTGGTCGGCCGTCCGGGCCAGGGGACCGGTGTCCAGGGCGCTCGGCACGCCCGGCCCCACCCCCAGGACCGCGCCGGCGGCGAACGCCAGGCCGCGACGGGCCAGCGTGAAGGGGAGCAGGGGTCGGTACACGTCGTCGTCGCTCATGCGGCGCCACACGCCCAGCAGGGCCTCGGAGGCACCGGCAGCCCCGCGATGCGCGGAGGCGGTCCACAGGGCGGCGTTGATCGCGCCGGCGCTGGTCCCGAGCCAGATCGTGGGTCGCAGGCCCTGCGCCTCCAGCGCGGGGACGAGCTCAGCCAGGGCCCCCGCCTGGAAGGCCCCTCGCGCTGCCGCACCCGTCAGGACCACAGCGACGCGAGCGGCCCCGTCCCCGTCATCGACGGACGTCATCGTGCCCACCTCCTCCTCGCCAGCCGGCAGGCAGACGCTACGCCGCGCCCGCCCGCCCGCTGCACGGTCGGTCGGCCCCCGACCGCCACCAACCCCCGGGACCGGGCAGGCTTGGTCCAGCCGAGCAGGAGGAATGGCATGGAGCAGCCCCAGCAGGGGACGCAGCCGGAGGCCAGGTCGTCGACCGAGGGGGGGCCGGGGGCGATCCGGTCGCCCATCGCGCCGCCGCATGCCCCGCCCACCACCCGGGGACGGCCACCCGCGGCCGAGGGGGACCGCGTCCCGGACGCCCTGCGCACCGCCGCGGCCTGGTCCTGGCGCATCCTCGTCGTCCTCGCGCTCGGCGCCGTCGTGCTCCTGGTCACGGCTCGCCTGCAGGTGCTCTTCGTCGCGCTGTTCGTCGCGCTGCTCCTCACCGCGCTGCTGGAGCCGCCCGCACGACGCCTGCGCCGGGCCGGAGTCCCGAACGCCCTGGCCACGGCCGCCGTGCTGCTCGGGGCCGTCGCAGCAGTCGTCGGGGTCCTGTACCTCGTGGGTCGTGCGGTCCTGGCGCAGATGGATGCCTTCTCGGCGGCGGTCACCGAGGGCATCGCCACGCTCCAGGCCTGGGTGGACTCGACCTTCGGGCTGAGCATCCCCGATCTCTGGTCCCGGGTCTCCGGCCTGCTCGGCGTGGGCGGCCAGGGCGGTGGCATCACCTCGTCGGTCTTCGGCGCCGCATCCACCGCCGTCGAGGTGGTGGGGGGCGCGGGCCTCGCGCTGTTCGCGACCATCTTCTTCGTGCACGACGGGGCGGGGATCTGGCGCTGGGTGGCCCGGCTGTTCCCAGGTGGCGTCCGGCGCCACGTGGACACCGCGGGGGATCTCTCCTGGCAGACGCTGTCGGCCTACGCCCGTGGGACGGTGCTCATCGCAGCGATCGACGCCATCGGCATCGGGATCGGCGTGGCGGTGATCGGGGTCCCCCTGGCGCTGCCGATCGGCGTGCTGGTCTTCTTCGGCTCCTTCGTCCCCATCGTGGGGGCCCTGGTCTCCGGGTTCGTCGCGGTGGTGATCGCGCTGGCGACGGTGGGCCTGACCGGTGCGCTGCTCACGCTGGCGGTGGTCATCGCGGTCCAGCAGATCGAGGGCAACGTCCTGCAGCCGCTCATCCAGAGCCGGATGGTCGCGCTGCATCCCCTGGCGGTCGTGCTCGCGGTGGCAGCGGGCTCGGTGCTCGCCGGCCTGGTCGGCGCCGTGATCGCCGTGCCCATCGTGGCGGTGGTCAACGTGATGGTCCGCTACGCGCGACGCGTCGCGCGCGGGGAGGCAGACGAGGAGACGGCAGCCGCAGGGGTGGGCGCACCCGTCGGGGCCTGACGGGTGGGTCCGGCCGCGGGCGTGCGGGCAGGCGTACCGGGGCGCGCGTCTGCACGGCGCGCCCGCGGGTCAGAACTGCTTGGCCAGGGCCGACGTCGCGCCCTTCAGGGTGTCCTTGACGGTCTTCCTCTGCACGAAGCCGGGCAGCGGCAGCGAGGTGTCGAGCGTCAGGGACATCGTGGCCTCGGACCGGCCTCCGGCGTCGACCACCCGCCACGAGCCCTCCTGCATCCGCTGCACCTTGGTGGGGGAGGGGAGCCGCCAGGAGAAGCCGTCGTCGGTATGGGTGTAGTCGAGGGTGAACTCGTCCTTGGCGACCTTGACGTCGTTGACGAGCCGCGCCTTCGACGGACGGCCCTGGTCATCGCGCTCGAGGACCTCGGAGTCGCTGTTCCCGGGGAACCAGTTCTTCTGGTTGTCGATGTCGCGCAGGAACGCCAGCACCTGGTCGACCGGGGCGTTGACGATGACGCTGAGGGAGTCGGAGACGGCCATGCCGGGCAACGTACGGTCTGGCCGCCGGGTGTCGCGCGCCGAGCGGCGCACCGGTCCTGCTGGCCGGCCACGCCGGGCAGGCGCGCCCGCCCGCGGGCGGGCATGATGGCCCGGCGGCGCCCGCCGGTGCCCGGAGGTGTCGGGGGTGCCGGGGGTGCCGGGGGGTGACGGTGGACCGCCGTGGTGGGCGGGGCAGGACGACGCAGAGGCGCACGGCGCCGGGCGGGAGGCGGGATGTCGGGGCGGATCGGCGTGCCGGGTGGCGGGACGGGCATGGCGGGCAGCGCAGGCTTCGCGCTGGGCGCCAACGTGCCCGCCTCCGTGGGGTCGGTCGTCGACCGCAACGCACCCTGGTACCAGCAGGCCGTGGTGTACGAGGTGTTCCTGCGCGGCTTCCATGACGCGAACGGCGACGGGATCGGCGACCTGCGGGGACTGACCGAGCGGCTGGACTACCTGCAGTGGCTGGGCGTGGACTGCGTCTGGCTGCTGCCGTTCTACCCCTCGCCGATGCGCGACGGCGGGTACGACGTCGCCGACCTGACCGGGGTGCACCCGGACTACGGCACGCTCGACGACGCGGTCACGCTGGTCGAGGAGGCGCACCGTCGCGGCATCCGGGTCATCGCCGACCTGGTGGTGAACCACACGTCCGAGCAGCACCCCTGGTTCCAGGAGTCGCGGTCCAGCCGGGACAACCCGAAGGCGGACTGGTACGTCTGGGGCGACGACCCGAACCGCTGGTCCGAGGCCCGCGTCATCTTCGTCGACTACGAGGCCAGCAACTGGACCTGGGATCCCGTCCGGGAGCAGTTCTACTGGCACCGCTTCTACAGCCACCAGCCCGACCTCAACTACGACAACCCGGAGGTCCGCGCGGCCATGCTGGCCGTCGTCGACCACTGGCTGGGCCTGGGCCTGGACGGCCTGCGCCTCGACGCCGTCCCGTACCTGTTCGAGGCCGACGGCACCAACGGCGAGAACCTGCCCGCCACGCACGAGTTCCTCAGAGTGCTGCGCGCGCACGTCGACGAGCGGCACCCCGGGCGGGTCCTGCTCGCCGAGGCGAACCAGTGGCCGCAGGACGTCGTGGCCTACTTCGGCGACGGCGACGAGTGCCACATGGCGTTCCACTTCCCGCTCATGCCGCGCATGTTCATGGCACTGCGCCGCGGTGACGCGACGCCGGTGCAGCGGATCCTGGCCGACATGCCCCCGATCCCGGAGGGGTGCCAGTGGGCGATCTTCCTGCGCAACCACGACGAGCTCACCCTCGAGATGGTCACCGACGAGGAGCGCGACTACATGTACGCGCAGTACGTGACCGACCCCCGGATGCGCCGCAACATCGGGATCAGCCGCCGGCTGTTCCCACTCGTCGAGGGCGACCGCCGGCAGGCCGAGCTGCTGCACTCGCTGCTGTTCACGTTGCCGGGCACCCCCGTCCTCTACTACGGCGACGAGATCGGCATGGGGGACAACGTCCACCTCGGCGACCGGGACGCGGTGCGCACGCCCATGCAGTGGACCCCGGATCGCAACGGCGGCTTCTCCCGGGCGGACTTCGCCTCCCTCTACCTGCCGCCCTCGTTGGACCCCGTGTACGGCTTCGCTGTCCGCAATGTCGAGTCCTCGACCCGCAGCCCCGCCTCCTTCCTGCAGTGGATCCGCCGGATGATCGCGGTCCGCCAGCGCAATCCCGTGCTGGGCCTGGGCGGCATGCTGCTGCTGGAGACCTCGAACAGTGCAGTGCTGGCCTACCTGCGCCTGCCCACCAACCCGGCCCAGCGGCCCATCCTGTGCGTCGCCAACTTCTCGGCGGCGGCGCAGCCCGCCGACGTGGAGGTGCCCGGGCACGTCGGGTGGACCCCGTTGGAGGTGCTGGGCGGGGTGGCGTTCCCGCCGATCCGGGAGGAGCCCTACCGCGTGGCCCTGGCCCCCTTCGGGTTCCTGAGCTTCGAGCTGGCGATCCCCGACGCCACCGCCCTGCAGGCCGCCGGAGCCGTCGAGTCGGCCGCAGCCGCGATCCAGCACCCGACGACGGTCGAGGTGGCGACCCCGCCGCACGAGGCGCCCACGGGCACGTGGGACGAGGCAGGTCCGGACCCGGCGCAGTGAGCTGATCCGTCCCCGGACGCGGCAGCGGCCCCGCGCATCACCTGCTCGGCGCCGGACGCGGCAACGGCCGGGGCATCGCGCTCCCGGCCGCTGCTGTCGTCAGTCGCTACAGCGTCGCGATCTCCGCCGAGATCTCCGCCGCCTGCTCGCTGCCGATGATGTTGCCGGCCATGCCGACGGCCTGCGCCGCGGGCATGCCCTTGGCCATGCCGAGCATCGGGTTGCTCGTGATGCCGGGGGCGTGCTTCTCCATGATCGCGACCACCTCCGGGTCCTCCAGCAGCTCGCCGAGGGTGGTGGTGGTGAGGTCGTACTTGGCCATGTGGGCTCCCATCGTCGTCGGTG
>JALOLH010000007.1 GCA_025456065.1 Candidatus Nanopelagicales bacterium
ACCCCGGGCAGCCGGGCCTGCCCTACGACCCGGCCGGGAGCGCCGCGCACTGGGAGGCCCGCTACAGGCGCCAGCGGATGTTCCTGGGGGTGCTCGCCGCGTTCGTCCTGCTCGGCACGCTCGCCGTCGTCGGGGTGGGGTTCGCAGCATGGCAGGCCATCCGATCCAACCCGCTCGTCGACGCGGCCCAGGGGCTCAGCGACACCCTGGGCGGATCCTCAGGCGACCGCAACCCGCTCGATGGGCTGCTCCCCCAGGTCCCCTCCCCCGAGGGTGCCACCCCCGAGGAGGGGACCCCGACCGACCCGGGCGCGCCCGGGGAGGGCCAGGGCGAGCTCGCGCTGCCCGAGGAGCTGCGCGACCTCGGCAGTGCGCTGGGCATCACCGACGTGCGCCAGCTGCTCGACCTCGCTGTCGCCAACGGCCTGATGACCCAGGAGCAGGCCGACGCGCTGGCCGCGGCGATCGGGATCGGCTCGGCGCTGGGCTCGTTGGGGGGGTAGGGGACGCCGGGACGACGCCCGCGGGTCGAGCGTCACGGGCTGGTGAAGCGCCCCGCGCTGGCCCGCTCGGCCTCGGTGAGTGGCCGGAACCGCAGCGCCGACCACACCTCGTCGATCGCGACCTGCGTGATCGGTCGCACCCCGTACGCCGCCATCAGCCGCCAGAGCGAGTCGCGGTTGAGCGCGATCCGGTTGCCCTTCGGGTAGCACAGCCAGAGCGCGCGCGGGACGCCCAGGAGGTCCCGGTGCACCTCGGCGAACCCACGCAGCCCAGCCTCGTCGTCGACGAGCACGACAGCGACGTCCGCCGCCGCGAAGCCCTCGACCTGGGTCACCCCCTCGGGCAACGGACCCAGCAGGTGCAGACGGGTCGGGTCCGAGCACCAGACCGCCGAGCCCGGCCGGATGAGCAGCTTCTGGGCGAGGGTCCTGGCAGCCATGGGTCCTCCGGGGTCGACGGTGCCGCGTTCAGGGCGCCGCGGGGGTGCCGGCGGCCAGCTCCGCGACGAACTGCACGGAGGCGTTCGAGATCTGGGTGCGTGCCTCGTCGTGGCTGATCGTCGGCTCCCCGTCACCGCGCTGGGCGCCGTAGTCGCCGAAGTGCGCGTGCACCGCGCCCTCGATCGCCTGGAACCGGGCGTCGTCGGGCAGGTCGGCCCTCGATGCCTCGATGTCGGCCGGCGTCGCGAGCCCATCGTTCGTCCCGGAGATGCTCAGCACCCGCGCACGCAGGGAGTCGGCCATGTCCGTGGCGGGGTACGAGGCGTAGAGCAGCAGGCCGGTCGCCGGCGCCGTCGCCGCGTCGTCGGCCCCATCGGCCTCGATGGCGGCGACGGTGCCCCCGAGGCTGTGCCCGCCGATCACCCAGCCGGTGACGTCGGGGCGTGCGGCCCGGGCGTCGTCGAGCGCGCCGGTGGCCAGGAACGCGATGCCCAGCGGCTGCTGGACGATCACCACCGTGTGGCCCGCCTCGGCCAGGGGCCGCAGCACGGCGGCGTAGGCGCGCGCCTCCACGCGTGCGCCGGGCTGGAAGAGGACGCCGGTCGACGAGCGGGTCCCCGTGGGCTCGAGCACGATCCGGGTGCGCGTCTCCGTGACCCGGACGGCGCCGTCCGAGGCCATCGCCGCCAGCGCCGGCTCCTGGGCGCTGAACGGCCGGAAGTAGGCCACCATCGCCAACCCCCCGACCGCACCGACGAGCAGGGCGATCGAGCCGACCCGTCGCCACCCGCCCGGCAGGGGCCGGGCGCGGCGGTGCAGCCAGAGCGCCCAGAGGGCCCCGAGCACGGTGAGGAGCAGCAGCACCGCGTACGCCCAGTGACCGTGCACGACCGCGGGCGCCTGCGTCAGCAGCGCCCACGCGACGACGGCCAGCCCCAGCACGGCGACGATCCGGACCACCCACGACCACGACACGGGCCGGATCCTACGAGTCGTGTCGGCCAGAGCCCGCCACGTGCGGCGGGACGGCAGAATCTCCCCCTGCAGGCGTTTGCTCCGTTGGGGTATGTCCGCTCCGTGGTGCGGCGGAGCAGACGTACCGCGGCGGAGCAGACGTACCGTGGCGGAGCAGACGTGACCATCCCCGAGGAGCCCCCATGGCGCTGCGCGCAACGACGACCGCGGGCGAGCCCGACCTGCTCTTCCTGCCGTGGGCCGTGCCGCTCGAGGCCTGGCCCGCCGACCTGACCGTGGCACTGCCCCGCGGCATCTCCCGGCACACCGTCGGCTTCGTCGAGGTCAACGAGCGCATCTACGCGGTGAAGGAGACCACCGAGGCCGCCGCGCGCCGCGAGTACGACCTGCTCGCCGAGCTGCGCCGGCTCGGCGCGCCGTGCGTCGAGCCGGTCGGCATCGTCGCGGGTCGCCAGGACGCCGACGGCGAGGAGCTGGCGGCCGCGCTGGTCACCCGCCACCTGCCCTACTCGCTGCCGTATCGCGCGCTGGTCACCCCGACCCTGCGGCTGCAGACCGGCGAGCGCCTGCTGGACGCACTCGTGGTGCTGCTGGTGCGACTGCACCTGTTCGGCTTCGCGTGGAACGACTGCTCCCTGTCGAACGCGCTGTTCCTGCGCGACGCCGGGGAGTTCGCCGCCTACCTCGTCGACGCCGAGACCGGCGAGCTGCGCCCGGGCCTGTCCGACGGCCAGCGCCGCTCGGACGTGGAGACCGCCGCGCTCAACGTGTGCGGCGAGCTGCTCGACCTGCAGGCCGGCGGGATGATCCCCGAGGCGTTCGACGTCGCGGTGGTCGGCGACGAGCTGCGGATGCGCTACGAGCACCTCTGGATGACCCTGACCGAGCCGGTGTCGGTCACCGGCGACGATCGCCACCAGATCCACACCCTGCTGCGGACGCTCAACGGGTTGGGCTTCGACGTGGGGGAGCTGAGCGCGGAGGCCAGCCCGGACGGGACGTCGGTGCACGTGCGTCCGCAGGTTGTCGAGCCCGGCCACCACCGGCGCCGGATGATGCGCCTGACCGGCCTGGAGATGCACGAGAACCAGGCCCGCCGCCTGTTGAACGACCTCGACTCGTACCGGGCCATCCACGGGGGCGGGGCCGACGAGCAGGTGGTCGCCCACCGCTGGGTGCACGACACGTACGAGGCGGTGCTGGCGCGCGTGCCGGCCGAGCTGCGCCGCCGCATCGAGGACCCCGAGCTGGTGCACGAGGTGCTCCAGCACCGGTGGTTCGGCTCGGAGCGGGCCGGCCGGGACGTGGGCCTGGCGTGGGCCACCGACGACTACGTCGACCAGTACCTCCGGCACGCCGCGGACGAGGCGATCCTGCTCGTGGCCGAGGCCGCGACGGACGCGCTCGACGCCAAGCCCGACGAGCAGGCCTAGCCCGACGCGGGTTCGGGCCCGTCGAAGAACGCCGCGGACGAGGCGATCCTGCTCGTGGCCGAGGCCGCGACGGACGCGCTCGACGCGGAGCCCGACGAGCAGCCCTAGCCCGACGCGGGTTCGGGCCCGTCGAAGAACGCCCACAGCAGCACGTCGGCGAACCGGGCCCCCCAGGCGAGCTCGTCGTGCGCCGCACCGGGCACGACGCGCGCCGCCAGGCGCTCGGGCGGCCGGACCGAGGCCCGGCACGCGGCAGCGGTCGCCTCGAGGTCCTCGACGAGGCGGTCGGGATGGTCGACGTAGCCGAGGTGCTCGGCCCCACCCATGTCGAGGCTGACCCACGTGCCCGGGGCGAAGCCCGTGTGCACGAGGTGGTCGCGCAGCAGGCTCCCGCGCATGGGCTCGTCGAGGAGCACCGGCGAGAACGCCAGCAGGCGGCCGAACAGCGCGGGGTGCCGCAGCCCCGCGTAGAGCGTCATGTACCCACCCATGGAGGAGCCCGCCAGCCCGACGCGCGTACGGTCCTGAGCCACGCGGTACGTGCGCCGGACGAGCGGGACGACCTGCTCGGCGAGGAGGTCGGCGGTGGCGGCCCCGTCAGCCGTGATGGGCCGGCCGTCGAGCATCCAGTCCCACGCCGTGTACTCGGCGTAGCGGCCCCACGGGTCCTGCGGGCTGTCGATGCCGACGACGACCAGCCCGGGGATCCGACCCTCGGTGACCAGCGCGTCGACCGTCTCGTCGATCCCCCACTCCATGCCGAACGCCGTCGTCGACCGGTCGAAGAGGTTCTGGCCGTCGAACATGACCAGCACGGGGTGGTCACGGTCGTCGCGCTCGTAGCCGGGCGGCAGGTAGGTCCGCACGGCGCGGCGCTCGCCGCGGTGCAGCACGTGCGTCACGTCCACCCGCCCGGTGACGGTCGAGCGCCACGGCCGCTCGTCGTCGCCGGTCCGACCGATCGCCATGGACGCACGCTAGCGGCGGGCGGCCGGCGATCGCCTCGGGACGACCGCTCAGCCGCGGCGGGCGGTGGCCACGGCGTAGAGGGCGATCCCGGCGGCCACCCCGGCGTTCAGTGACTCGGTCGCGGCATCCATCGGGATGGCCACGAGGTCGTCGCAGGTCTGCGAGACGAGGTGCCCCAGGCCCTTGCCCTCGCTGCCCACCACGAGCACGACCGGGCCCGCCGCCGTGGCGGCGTCGAGCTCGGGCAGCGTCAGGCGGCCGCCCATGGCCAGGCCGAGCACGGTCGCACCGTCCTTCTGGGCCGCCGTGAGCCAGCGCACGAGGTTCGTGACCCGGGCCACCGGCACTCGGGAGGCCGCCCCGGCCGAGGTCTTCCAGGCCGCCGCGGTCATCCCCGCGGCACGGCGCTCGGGGATCACCACGCCGTGGGCGCCGAACGCGGCCGCCGACCGGACGACGGCACCGAGGTTGCGCGGATCCGTCACGCCGTCGAGGACCACGACCAGCGGCTGCTCGCCGCGCTCGTACGCGGCCCCGAGCAGATCCGCGCCGTCGGCGTACCGGTACGGCGGCACCTGCAGCACGATCCCCTGGTGCACCGCACCACCGCTGAGGCGGTCGAGGTCGCCGCGGGTGGTCTCCAGCAGCGGCACGCCACGCCCCACCGCGAGCTGCATCGCCGCGCGCACGCGGTCGTCGGCATCGAGGTACTGCTGGACGTGCAGCGCGGAGGCCGGGATCCCCGCCTGCAGCGCCTCGAGCACCGCGTTGCGCCCGGCCACCGCCTCCGTCGCCGGCTTGCCCCGGGAGCCGCCCGCACGGCTCCCCGAGCCCCCGGTCCGGCCGCCCGATGCGCCACCGCCGCCCCCGCCCGGGCGCCCGCCGCGGCGGTCCCCGCCGCGCTGCGCCGCCTGCTTGCGCTGCTGCGCCACGTGCCCGGGCCGGTCCTCGGCCCGCGGCGTCGGCCCCTTGCCCTCGAGCTTCTGGCGGCTCTGGCCGCCCGAGCCCACGGTGGCGCCCTTCTTCGTGCCCGCCCGGCGCATCGCGCCGCGGCGCTGCGAGTTGCCGGCCATCAGGGCTCCAACGCCCAGCGCGGGCCCGAGGGGGTGTCCTCGATCGTGATCCCCGCGGCCTTCAGCTCGTCGCGCACCGCGTCCGCGGTGGCGAAGTCGCGCTCGGCCCGAGCCGCCTGCCGTGCGGCGAGCCGCCCCCCGACGAGGACGTCGAGGGCCCGGCGGGCCGCATCGCTGGCGCCCCCAGCCGCCCAGAGCGGGTCGAGCGGGTCGACGCCGATGACGCCGAGCATCCGGCGCACCGAACCGAGCAGCTCCGCCAACCCGTCGGTCGCCCCGGCGGCCAGCATGCGGTTGCCCTCCGAGACCGTCTCGTGCAGCACGGCCAGGGCCGCGGGCACGCCGAGGTCGTCGTCCATGGCCGCGACGAAGGCCTCCGGCAGGGGCGCATCCGCCCCCTCGCCGACGCGCTCGACGGCGCGCTGCACGAACCCCTCGAGCCGGCGGTACCCGGCCGCGGCGTCGGCCAGCGCCTCGTCGGAGAACTCGATGCTCGAGCGGTAGTGCGCCGCCGCGAGGTAGAAGCGCAGCTCGACCGGCCGGACCCGCTTGACCACCTCGGTGACCAGCAGCGAGTTGCCCAGCGACTTGCTCATCTTCTCGCCGGCCGTGGTCACCCAGGCGTTGTGCATCCAGTACTGCGCGAACCCGTCGCCGACCGCCCGGGACTGGGCGATCTCGTTCTCGTGATGCGGGAAGACCAGGTCCAGCCCGCCGCCGTGGATGTCGAACGCCGGGCCCAGGTACTCCCGGGCCATCGCCGAGCACTCGAGGTGCCAGCCCGGCCGGCCGACGCCCCACGGCGTCTCCCACCCGGGGTCGCCGTCGGTGCCCTTCCAGAGGGCGAAGTCGCGCGGGTCGCGCTTGCGGGCGTTCGGGTCGGCATCGGCGGCGGGCTGCATGTCGGCCATGCGCTGCCCGGACAGCGCCCCGTACTCGGGGAACGACGCGACGTCGAAGTAGACGTCGCCGTCGGACGCGTATGCGTGCCCGGCGTCGATGAGCCGTCGCATCAGGGTGGTCATCGCCGGGACGTGCCCCGTGGCCCGCGGCTCGATCGTGGGCGGCAGGCAGCCCAGGATCCGGTACGCCTCGGCGAACGCGCGCTCGTAGTGCGCTGCCACGGCCCACCAGGGCCGGCCCTCCTCGACCGCCTTGGCGAGGATCTTGTCGTCGATGTCGGTCACGTTGCGCACGAACGTGACCTCGTAGCCGGATGCCTGCAGCCACCGGGCCAGCACGTCGAAGCTCACGCCCGAGCGGATGTGCCCCACGTGCGGCGCGGACTGCACGGTGGCGCCGCAGACGTAGATCGACACGCGTCCCGGCTCGAGGGGGACGAAGTCGCGCATGCCGCGCGTCGCGGTGTCGTGCAGTCGCAGTGCCACCCGCGAATCCTACCGGCGGCACTGCACGCGCAGCCGCGGCCGAATCCACACTCCGCCCCTGCCGAAGGGCGCGCCTGGCAGGAGTCGCAGCCCAAAGCCACCTTCCCGAACCCCGCCGGCCGGCTGGAGGGTCGATTCCGGGTGCGGGTGGACGACTGCGGCGTGGGGCGCAGCCCTTCCTTGTCGAGAGCGCCGCGGGTCGCCGCGCGCGGCGGCGGCACGCGGCCGCACTGGGCGAGGCCGGCGCGGCTCAGCGGCGGGGCACGACCAGGGCCGTCGCGATCGCGGCGACCCCCTCGCCACGACCGGTCAGCCCCAGGCCGTCGGTGGTGGTCGCGGACAGGCGCACGACCGCGCCGTCGAGCGCGGCGGCGAGGGCGGCCTGCGCCTCGGCGCGCCGCTGGCCGAGCCGCGGGCGCTCGCCGATGACCTGGACCGCGACGTTGCCGACCTCGAACCCGGCGGCCCGGACGCGCCGCAGCGTCTCGCCGAGCAGGGCCGCGCCGGAGGCGCCGCCCCATTCAGGCGCCGCGGTCCCGAAGTTCGAGCCCAGGTCGCCCAGGCCAGCGGCGGAGAGCAGGGCGTCGCACGTCGCGTGGGCCGCGACGTCGGCATCGGAGTGCCCGGCCAGGCCCGGTACCCCGGGCCAGTCCAAGCAGGCCAGCCGCATGGGCCGGCCAGCGTCGGAGGGGGCGAACGGGTGGACGTCCACCCCGATCCCGACCAGCGGCAGCACGTCCACCTCAGTCCTCCTGTCCCGCCACCAGCGCCTCGGCGAGCAGCAGGTCCAGCGGCGTGGTCACCTTGAACGCCCGCGGATGCCCGGGCACGAGCGTCACGGGCAGGCCGAGCGCCTCGACCATGCCGGCGTCGTCGGTCGCGCCGGGATCACCGGCCCCGTGGGCCCGGCGCAGCACCGCGGCGGGGAAGCCCTGCGGCGTCTGCACGGCGCGCAACGTGGCCCGATCGAGGGTGCGGGACCGCCCGTCGGCATCCACCGCGCGGATCGTGTCGACGACCGGGAGGCCGGGCACCACCGCGGAGGCGCCGTCGAGCACGGCGTCCACGACGGCGGCGACCACCTCCATCGGCACCAGGCATCGGGCCGCGTCGTGCACGAGGACCACCGCGAACGTCTCCGGCACCACGTCCAGCGCCCGGCGGACCGACCCGGCCCTGGTCGCGCCGCCGGTCACCGCCACGACGGGCACGCCCCCGGCCACCTCGGCCGCCACGGCGGCCATCGACGCCTCGAGGCCGTCGGGGCACGCCAGCACCACGAGCCCGACCCGCGGCTCGGCCACGAGCCCGCGCACCGCGTGGGCCAGCACCGGCTCGCCCCCGAGCAGCGCCATCGCCTTGGGCACCCCTGCCCCCAGCCGCTCGCCGGAGCCGGCGGCCGGCACGATCGCGGCGACGGGACGGGGCGGCACGGACATCACGCTACGACACCGACGCCCACCGGCCGGGGCGGCACGGTGGGCGTCGGGCGGTTCGTCAGGAGGTCAGGACTGCAGGACCTCGTCGAGGATGGCCTCGGCCTTGTCCTCGTTGGTGCGCTCGGCCAGGGCGAGCTCGCTGACCAGGATCTGGCGGGCCTTGCTGAGCATGCGCTTCTCGCCGGCCGACA
The DNA here is from genome assembly GCA_025456065.1 of Candidatus Nanopelagicales bacterium. GTDB lineage: Bacteria > Actinomycetota > Actinomycetes > S36-B12 > CAIYMF01 > Prado023. Next base: position 8,413 of record JALOLH010000007.1, read on the forward strand.
GGCCGCGCTCGCGCTCGCGGCGCCACAGGTCGCGGACGACCTCGGCCACCTTGATGACGTCGCCGGACGCCAGCTTCTCGAGGTTCGCCTTGTAGCGGCGCGACCAGTTCGTCGGCTCCTCGGTGTAGGGCTGCCGCAGCACGTCGAAGACCCGGTCCAGGCCCTCGGCGTTGACCACGTCCCGCACGCCGACCAGGTCGACGTTGTCGGCGGGGACGCGGACCGTCAGGTCGCCCTGGGCGACACGCAGGACCAGGTACTCCCGGTCGACGCCCTTGATGGAGCGGACCTCGATGGATTCGATGAGGGCGGCCCCGTGATGGGGATACACGACCGTGTCGCCAACCTTGAAAGACATAGAGTGGGGGACCCCTTTCGTGGGCGTCCAGTCTACCACGCAGGGGGGTCCCCTCCAGGACGTCGAGCGCCCGCTAGCATGCGGCCGTGATCCGTTCGCGCGTCCTCGCCACCGTCGCCGTCTGCCTCGCCGCCGTGCTGCCCACGGCCGGCTGCTACCAGGGGTTCGAGGGCACCGTGAACACGCAGGGCCCCAGCGGCAACGGCACCGACTTCGTGGTGGGCGACCTCAAGGTGCAGGACGCCACGCTGGTCACCGACCCCGAGGATCCCACGGCCGCGTCGCTCATCATGACCCTGCTCAACGAGGGCGAGACCGACGACAGCCTGGTCGCGGCGACGGTCGGGACGAGCACGGGTGCGACGGAGGGTCCGATCGCGCTGCCATCCGGCGCGGTGGTCCCGGTCGGCTCGCCGGAGCCCGGCAGCCCGTCGATCGCGTTCATCGGCCTGACCGCCAAGCCCGGGGACTTCGCCCCGGTCACGCTGCGGTTCGGCTCGGCCGGCAGCACCGAGCCGGTGGGGGTCAAGGTCGTGGTGGGCGAGGGGTACTACGCCGACTACGCGCCCACCATCGACCGCGAGGAGTCGCCCGACGCCTCCCCCGCCCCCTGACCCGCCCTGACTCGGCGGCCCGCCAGGCGGCTCAGGCCTCGAACTTGTACCCAAGCCCGCGCACCGTGACCAGGTGCACCGGGTGGGCGGGGTCCGGCTCCACCTTCGAGCGCAGCCGCTTGACGTGGACGTCGAGGGTCTTCGTGTCGCCGACGTAGTCCGAGCCCCAGATCCGGTCGATGAGCTGCCCGCGGGTGAGCACCCGCCCGGCGTTGCGCACGAGGTACTCGAGCAGGTCGAACTCCTTGAGCGGCAGGTTCACGACCTCGCCGTTGACCTGCACGAGGTGGCGGTCGGGGTCGATGCGCACGGGGCCGGCCTGGACCACCGGCTCGTCGAACTCCTCGAGGTTGCGGCGCAGGACGGCCCGGATGCGCGCCACGAGCTCACGGCTGGAGAACGGCTTGGTCACGTAGTCGTCCGCGCCGAGCTCCAGGCCCAGCACCTTGTCCAGCTCGGAGTCCTTGGCCGTCACCATGATGATCGGCACGCGCGACCTCGTCCGGATCGAGCGGCAGACGTCCGTGCCGGACATCCCAGGCAGCATCAGGTCCAGCAGGATCAGGTCGATCTGCTCGCGCTCGAACACCGCGAGGGCCTCGGGACCGGTGCCGGCCAGCGAGACGCTGAACCCCTCCTTGCGCAGCATGAAGCCCAGCGCGTCGGAGAAGGACTCCTCGTCCTCCACCACCAGGATGCGCGTCACGTCTCCTCCTTGACCGGGCTGGTGCGCCCGCGCTTGCGGCCCTCGCCGAGCTCGGGCAGACGGATGGTGAAGGTCGAGCCGGCGCCGACCCGCGACCAGACGTCGCAGTGGCCGCTGTGGTTGGCGCAGACGTGCTTGACGATCGCCAGGCCCAGGCCGGTGCCGCCGGTGTCGCGGGAACGGGCCTGGTCGACCCGGTAGAAGCGCTCGAAGATGCGGTCGAGCTCGCCGGGCGGGATGCCGATCCCCTGGTCGGTGACCGCGATCGTGACCGACCCGTCGGCCTGGCCGGTCGCCACGGCGACCTTGGTGCTCGCCGGGCTGTAGTTGACCGCGTTGACCAGCAGGTTGCGCACGGCGGTGACCAGCTGCGACTCCACGCCGAGCACCTTCAGGCCGGCCACGCCGCCGCGCAGGAACCGGATGCCCTTCTCGCGGGCGAGCAGACGCACGTCGTCGCACGCCTGGGACACCACGTCGTCGACCGACACGGGCTCCATGGGATGCAGCGGGTCGATCCCCTCGAGCCGCGACAGGTCCATGAGGTCGTTCACCAGGGTGGTGAGCCGCCGCGTCTCGGCCACCATCCGAGAGGCGAAGTGGGCCACGGCCTCGGGGTCGTCGCGGCCCTCGGTCACCGCCTCGGCGAGCAGCGACAGGGCGCCGATCGGCGTCTTCAGCTCGTGGCTGACGTTGGCGACGAAGTCGCGGCGGACGTGGTCGAGCCGCTCGGCCTCGGTCATGTCCTGGACCAGGACGATGGCCGAGCCGTCCTCCATGGGGGAGACCCGCACGCGCAGACTCAGGCGGGGCTGGCGCCGGCCGGGGCGCTTCACCGACATGTCGCGCTGGATGACCTGGTCGGAGGTCCGGGCGGACTCGACCATGGCGGCGATCTCACCCACCCCGATCCCCCGGCGCCGCACGATGCGCAGGGCCTCCAGCGCCGGGTGCCACCAGAGGACCACGCCGTGCGGGTCGACCCACATCGCGGGGGTGGGCAGCGAGCGCAGCAACCGCGCGGTGTCCCTCGGCAGGGACGCACCGGGCACCTCCGACGTCGCCTGCTCAGCGGCGGCGGGCGATCCCGCGACCGGGCTGGGCGCGGGATCCTCGGGGGTGGGGCTGAGGGTCAGCGGGAAGCGGCGCCGCCGGCCGGACTGCCCCGGCTCGGCCTGCGATGTCGACTCCCTCGCCATGTCGGTCAGGATAGGGGCGCGCCGGAATCGCGTCCGCCGTCCTCTTGGGCTGGGCAACGGTATTCACCGCCGAGGTGAGGATTGTTCATCCGGGGATCACCGGAAGGCCACACGGGTGCGGTCCAGTGCGAGCGTCGCGGCCCTAGACTGCCCCCAGGAGGACCCACCATGCGCGCAGCGTTCCACGAGCAGCTCGACGAGATCAGCGACCTCCTGGCGGAGATGGCGATCGCAGCCGGTGCGGCGATGAACCAGGCGACCCAGGCGCTGCTCAACGCCGACCTGACCGCCGCCGAGTCCGTGATCTCCAGCGACGACCACATCGACGAGCTGACCAGCGAGGTGGAGCGACGCTGCTACGACGCGGCCGCGCTGCAGCAACCGGTCGCCACCGACCTGCGCATCGTGGTCGGCTCACTGCGGATCTCCTCCTCGTTGGAGCGCATGGGCGACCTGGCGGTGCACGTGGCCAAGCAGGCGCGGCTGCGCTACCCGAACCCGTCGATCCCCAACGAGCTGCGCGCCTCGTTCGCGCGGATGGGCGCCCTGGCCGACGCGATCACCGCCAAGACCGCCACCGTGATCACCACCAAGGACGTCAGCCTCGGGCCGGACATCGAGCGCTACGACCAGGAGATGGACTACCTGCACCGGGAGCTGTTCGCGGTGGTGCTGTCCCCCACGTGGTCGCACGGGGTGGAGGCGGCCATCGACGCCACCCTGCTCTCGCGCTACTACGAGCGGTACGCGGACCACGCCGTGAGCATCGCGCGCCGTGTCATGCACGTGGTCACCGGGGAGCCCTACGCGGACACCCAGCTCGTGGTCGAGGGACCAGAGGCCGCGCCGGCCACCTGACCCTCCCCGCAGCGGCACCTGCCTACCGGACCCCGGGCCGAGTTGCTCCCGTGAGGCGCGACGCGCATCGTGTACCCGTGCATCCGGCCGCCCGCCCGCTGCGCCGCACGCCGCGGCGCGTGGCGATGATCAGCGTCCACACCTCGCCGCTGGACCAACCGGGCACCGGGGACGCCGGAGGGATGAACGTGGCCATCGCGGAGGTCTCCCGCCGGCTGGCGGCGCGGGGCACCCAGGTGGAGGTCTTCACCCGCGCCACCTCCGGCGACCAGCCGGCGCAGGCCGAGCTGGCCCCAGGCGTGCTGGTGCACCACGTGGTCGCCGGTCCGTTCGAGGGCCTGCCCAAGGAGGACCTGCCGGGCCAGCTGTGCGCGATGACCGCAGGCGTGCTGCGCCGCGAGGCGGCGCGGCGCGAGGGCTGGTACGACCTGGTCCACTCGCACTACTGGCTGTCCGGGCAGGTCGGCTGGCTGGCCAAGGAGCGCTGGGGCGTCCCGCTCGTGCACACGATGCACACCATGGGCCGGGTGAAGAACCGGGCGCTGGCGCCCGACGACTCCCCGGAGCCCGAGCTGCGCATCATCGGCGAGCAGCAGGTGGTCGACGCGGCCGACCGGCTGGTGGCGAACACCGAGGCCGAGCGCGCGGAGCTCATCGAGCTCTACGACGCCGACCCCGCGCTCGTCGACGTCGTGCTGCCGGGGGTCGACCTCGAGGCGTTCCACGGGCGCGATCGGGCGCAGGCCCGCGCGGCCCTCGGCTACCGGCCCGACGAGCGGGTGGTCTGCTTCGTGGGCCGCATCCAGCCGCTCAAGGCTCCCGACGTGCTGGTCAGGGCCGCCGCCGAGCTGCGCACGCTCGACCCGGCCCTGGCCGCCCGGACCCGGCTGGTGTTCTGCGGGGGGCCCTCCGGGACCGGCACAGCCCGACCGACCGCCCTGGTCGACCTGGCCCGCAGCCTCGACGTCCCGGCCACCTTCCACCCGGCGCTGGACCGTGAGGCGCTGCGCCGGCAGTACGCGGCCGCCGACGTCGTGGCGGTGCCCTCCCACTCGGAGTCCTTCGGACTGGTGGCGGTGGAGGCCCAGGCGTGCGGGACCCCGGTCCTCGCCGCCGATGTCGGGGGCCTGCCCGTGGCGGTGGCCGACGGCCGGTCCGGGATGCTCGTCGCCGGCCACGAGCCGGGCACGTGGGCCCGGGCCCTGGCCCGGGTGCTCGGTGACGACGCCCTGCGCGCCCGGCTCGCCGCCGGCGCGCGCCCGCACGCCGAGACACTGTCCTGGGACCACACGGTCGAGGGCCTGCTCGGCTCCTACGCCGCGGCGCTGGCCGCGCCGCGCGACGCGCTGGCGAGGGTCGGCTGATGCCGCACCGCGAGGTGGCGCACCGACTCCAGGCCCTGCTCGAGGCCGAGGGGCTCGAGCACGAGCAGGTCGAGCCCGGCCGCTTCGTGGTGGTGCTGCCCGGTCGGGCCAAGCTGCGCACGACGGTGAGCCTGACGGTCAGCCCGCAGTCGCTCACCGTGAACGCCTTCGTCTGCCGTCGCCCCGACGAGAACGCCGAGGCGGTGTACCGCTGGCTGCTGCAGCAGAACAGCCGGATGTTCGGGGTCGCGTTCGCCCTGGACCGGCTCGGGGACATCTACCTCGTGGGGCGCCTGCCGGTCTCCGGCCTGCGCGACGACGACCTCGACCGCCTCCTCGGTGCGGTCCTGCACGCCTCCGACGAGTCGTTCAACACGCTGCTGCGCCTGGGGTTCGCCAGTGCGATCCGGCGGGAGCGGGCGTGGCGCGAGGCACGCGGGGAGTCCCTGGTGAACCTCGCCGTGTTCGACGACCTGCGGCCCTGACCGACCCGGGTGCGGTCCGGCGGGGTCGCGCGCGCTCGCCGCGCGGACGACGCCCGGGCTGGGCCAGTATGGGCGCCATGACCTACACCCTGATCCTGCTGCGCCACGGCGAGTCCGAGTGGAACGCCCTGAACCTCTTCACCGGCTGGGTGGACGTGGACCTGACCGAGAAGGGTGCGGCCGAGGCCGCCCGCGGCGGCGAGCTGCTGCTCGAGCAGGGGATCCTGCCCGACGTGGCGCACACGTCGCTGCAGAAGCGGGCGATCCGCACCACGCAGATCGCCCTGGAGCGCTGCGACCGGCACTGGATCCCGGTGCGGCGCAGCTGGCGGCTCAACGAGCGCCACTACGGGGCGCTGCAGGGCAAGAACAAGAAGGAGACCCTCGAGCAGTTCGGCGAGGCGAAGTTCATGGAGTGGCGGCGCTCGTACGACGTGCCCCCGCCGCCGATCGACCCGGAGGACCAGTACGCGCAGACCCACGACGCGCGCTACGCGGCCCTGCCCCCGGAGATCCGCCCGGCCACCGAGTGCCTCAAGGACGTCGTGGCCCGGATGCTGCCCTACTGGTACGACGGGATCGTCCCGGACCTGCGGGCCGGGCAGTCGGTCCTGGTCGGCGCCCACGGCAACTCCCTGCGCGGCCTGGTCAAGCACCTCGAGGGCATGAGCGACGAGGCGGTCATCAAGCTGAACATCCCGACCGGCATCCCGCTGGTCTACCGGCTCGACGAGGACCTCAAGCCGACCGTGCCAGGCGGCGAGTACGTGGACCCGGAGGCGGCGGCTGCCGCGGCCGCCGCGGTGGCCAACCAGGGCAAGTAGCGCACTCGGAGGTCGGCCCGGCGAGGGGATCACGCCCGGGGGACGGACGCGATCAGTCGGACGCCCCGGTCGGGGCGACCGCCGACCAGGCCACCGTGCACTCGCCGAGCCTCCAGCGCGCCGCGCCGTCGGCCACCGGCCACCCGGCCACCCGCAGGGCTGCGATCGCTGCGATCCAGCGCTGCCGCGGGCCGAAGGCCGCGTGCGGCGCCGCCCGGTCCCACGCGCCATCCAGGGCCGCCAGCAGGCGGTGCACCGGTTCACCCTCGACGTTGCGGTGGATCAGCGCCTTCGGCAGCCGGGTGGCGACCTGCGAGGGCCGGTCCAGGTGGCGCAGGTCGACCGACAGCGTGAGCGACTCCGGGACGGCGTCGCCGCCGGCGGGCAGGGTGACCCACGCCCCCAGCCGGCCGAGCTCGTCGCACGTGCCCTCCACGAGCACCCCGTCGGGCGCCAGCCGCGCGACCATCGCGCCCCAGGCGGGCGCCACCTCCGGCTCGCCGTACTGGCGCAGGACGTTGGCCACGCGGATGACGATGGGCTGCTGTCCGCCCGGCGTCGGGACCTCGAAACCGCCCAGCGCGAACGCCACCCCGGGCCGCGCGAACTGCCGGGCGGCGGCCACGCGATCCGGGTCGATCTCGAGGCCGAGCACCGCGACGGCCCGCCCGCTCCGCCCGGCGAGGCGCTCGGCCAGCTCGAGGGTGGTGACCGGGCTGGTGCCGAAGCCCAGGTCCACCACCAGGGCCGACGGGACACGGCGCAGGGGGCCCGCCGCGCGGTGGGCGATCCAGCGGTCGAGCCGGCGCAGGCGGTTGGGGCTGGTGGTGCCCCGGGTAACGGTGCCCAGCGGCGCCGGGGCGCGGACCGGCACGGCTACCGTCGGCCGCCGGTGATCTCGATGATGCGGGGGCGGATGTCGAGCAGGTAGACCGCGCTGATCACGATGGCCACGATCCCGAGCAGGCTGATCGGGCTGCGCCACAGGGAGACGTTGATCAGCCCGATCAGGGCCGCACCCCCGGTCAGGGCCACCCAGAGCTGCTTCGATCGCCGACCGACGGCAGGGAACGCGTCGGGGCGACGCCGCAGGCAGTCGACGAAGGCGAACGCGGACATCAGCAGCGTGGCGATCGAGATCGCGATGAGCAGCCAGGCGCCCAGGGTTGGGAACATGACAGCAGGGTACGTGCCTGCGGCGCACCCTGCCGGCGTCGCGTGACGGAGGTCACCCGCGGCATGCTTGCAGGGCGCTTGCAGATGCAAGCACTCGCGCGGATACTTGAGGTGTGGCCAAGATCGACGCCTCGAAGCTGGGCGAGTACATCCGCGAGCAGCGGATGGCCGCCCAGATCTCCGTGCGTCAGCTGGCCAAGGCCGCCGACGTCTCGAACCCCTACCTGAGCCAGGTGGAGCGGGGGCTGCGCCGGCCCAGTGCGGAGATCCTGGCCAGGATCGCCGCGGGCCTGCGGATCTCCGCCGAGACGTTGTACGTGCGGGCCGGGATCCTCGAGGAGCGTGAGGGGGACCGTACGGTCCTCCTCGCCATCAGCGAGGATCCCACCCTCACCGACCGGCAGCGACGCGCGCTGCTGGAGATCTACGCGGCGTTCCAGACCGAGAACTCGGCCCGCCGGGACGAGTCCGACACAGAAGAGGAATCCCTCGCATGACTGAGCAGACCACTCCCGAGACCGTCGTCGAGACGGCGCAGGAGACCACCGAGGCCGCGGCCGAGACCGTGACCGCCCAGGCCGAGCAGGCCACCACCGCGGCCAAGCAGACCGCGACCAAGGCGCGCAGCACGGCCGCCAAGAAGGCCACCACCGCGCGCAAGACCGCCACCAAGAAGGCGACCGCGGCCAAGCAGACCGCCACCGCGCGGACCGCCGCCGCCCGCAAGGCAGCCAGCAAGGCCGAGGCCAAGGCCGTGGAGGGCCTGCACGTGCCGAGCGTGGAGGAGGTGCGCGACCTGGTCGGCCGCATCGAGGTGCCCACCGTCGCCGACGTCCGCGAGGCCGTCGCCAAGGTCGAGCTGCCCACCGTCGCCGACGTCCGCGACGCCGTCGCCAAGGTCGAGCTGCCCACCGTCGCCGACGTCCGCGACGCCGCGGCCAAGGTCGAGCTGCCCACCGTGGAGGAGGTGCGCGCCCTCGTCGGCCGCATCGAGGTGCCCACCGTCGCGGACGTCCGCGAGGCCGTCGCCAAGGTGGAGCTGCCCACCGTCGCGGACCTGCGCGACGACGCCACGGCGTTCGCCCACACCGCCCAGGAGCAGGCGACCGCGCTGTACCGCAAGGTGCTCGCCGTCATCAAGTGACCCCACCCGCTCGCGCGGGATCCCCACGAGGGATGGGACCAGCGGGGCCCGGCCAACCGGCCGGGCCCCGCTCGCACGTCCTGGGGCGGTCAGTCGCGCGCGCCGGGGGCAGTTCCCCGCAGCGCCGCTGTGGCCCCGACCCAGACGGCACGGGGGCGGTCCCCCACCTCAGCGCAGCGCGGCCTCGACCACGCCGACCGGGCGTCCACCGCCGAGGACGGGCGCCGGACCGGCGGCCGCGAGCACGTCCGGGTCGTCGATGCCGAGCCGGCGCAGCAGCCCCACGACCACCGCTGCCCGCGCGCGCTCGGATCCGTCGGCGACCTTGAGCGCCCCGGCCCGGCCGTCAGGCAGCGCGAAGGCGTGCACGGCTTCCGCGCCGTCCTTGGCGATCGCCCCGGGCAGCGCCTGCATGAACATGGTGACGTCGCGATCCGTGCCGCCGACGAAGAACGGATGCCCGGCCATCGCCGCGGCCACCCGCCCGCCCGCGCTGTCGGAGGGGGCCTGCACGAGCCGGCCGAACGCCCGCGCCAGGCCGACCAGGGAGATCGCCACGACGGGGGCCCCGCAGCCGTCCACGCCGATGCCGGCGATCCGCTCACCGCAGCAGCGCTCGATCCCGGCGATGCACGCGCGCTGGACCGGGTGTGCCGGGTCGAGGTAGCCGATCGTCGGGGCCGACAGCCGCACGGCGGTGCGCAGCATCGCCGCGTGCTTGCCCGAGCAGTTCTGGGCCAGCGACGAGGGTCCCCCACCGGCGCGGATCCATGCGACCTGGGCGGCCGGGCCGTAGGGCAGGCCGGGCGCGTTGGCCAGGTCGTCCTCGGTGAGCCCGGCGTCGGCGAGCACCTTGCGCACGCCGTCCAGGTGCAGGGCCTCGCCGCTGTGCGAGGCCGCCGCGAGGGCCAGCGGCTCCCCGTCGAGGTCCAGGCCCGCCTCGAGCATCCCCACGGCCTGCAACGGCTTGTTCGACGAGCGCGGCAGGATCGGCTCGGCTGGGCTCCCCCACGCGGCGACCACCGCGCCGTCCGGGTCGACCAGGACCGCATGACCCGTGTGCACGGACTCGACCCATCCGCTGCGCACGACGCGGGCCAGCGGGACCCCGGCATCCACGTCAGCGACCCGCCGCGAGACCGAGGACCGCACGCGCCTGCGCCGGCGTCGCCGCGGGGCGCAGCGCCTCGCCGGCCAGCCGGGCGGCCCGCTCGACCAGCTCGGCGTTGTCGCGCACCGGGCGCTTCGGCGCGTACGTGAGGGTGTCCTCCATGCCCACCCGCAGGTGGCCGCCCATCGACAGCGCGGCGAGCATCACGGGGACGCTGGTCCGACCGATCCCGGTGGCCGACCACGTCGCACCATCGGGCAGCATCGCGACCCCGGCGACGAGGGCTGGCGTGGTGCCGGGCATGCCCCCGGGCACCCCCAGCACGAAGTCGCAGTGCACGTGCCCGCCCGCGGGCGGGCCGTACTCGTCGAGCAGGCGGCGCAGCGCGACGACGTGGCCCAGCTCGAACAGCTCGAACTCCGGCAGGATCCCCAGCGCCTGGGTGCGCTGGTAGAGCTCGACGACGAACGGCCACGGGTTGTGGAACACGTCGTCGCCGAAGTTGACCGTGCCGGTGGTCAACGAGCAGGCGTCGGGCGCGGCGTCGAGCACGGCCAACCGGGCCTCGAACGGGTCGGTCACCGCGCCCCCGGTGGACAGCTGCACGATCAGCTCGGTCGCCTCGCGGATCGCCGCCACCGTCTCGCGCAGCCGACCGGGGTCGAGCGTGGGCCGCCCAGCCTCGTCGCGGATGTGGATGTGGACCATCGAGGCCCCCGCCGCCTGGCACTCCCGCGCCGCGACCACCAACTCGTCGAGCGTGACGGGCAGCGCGGGGTTCGCGTCCTGCTGGCTCTCGGCACCCGTGGGCGCGACCGTGATGAGCGTGGGGGCCGGCATGAGCGGCATTGTGGCACCGGCCCCCCTCGCGTGCCGCCGCGGTGCCGCACGGGGCAGCCGCCCCCGGAGCCGCCCGAGCGCCCTCAAGTGCGCCGCACCGAGTGCCGACGACAGCAGCAGCGAGCGCTGCGGAGGGACTCAGATGACGATCGAGTCGGTGTCGACCGGTGCGTCGCCGACGGCTGAGCTGCTGCTGCGGGAGGTGGCCGCGCGTGCGGCGTCGGGCGTGCTGGAGGTGCGCCACCCGGACGAGACGTGCTCGCACGTCTGGGTCCGCCAGGGCCGCGTGTACGGCATGCAGGTGCCCGGGTACCGGCCTGCGCTGGGCATCAGGCTGCTCTCCGGCGGCCTGATCACCCCGGAGCAGCTGAGCGCGGCTGCCGCCGTGCAGCGCGAGCAGCACCCGACGATGCTGATCGGCCAGGTGCTGGTCGAGCAGGGGTCCGTCGCTCCCGACGTGGTCCGCACCTTCGTCGAGGAGCAGGTGCTCGACCAGGTGGCCGACCTGCTGGACCTGCCGATCCGCTCGGCCGCCTTCCATCCCGGTCGGCGTGTTCAGCACGACGTCATCGCACCGACCGACGTCGACACCCTGCTCACGGTCGTGCGCGAGCGGCGGGCGCGACGCGCCGACGTGCTGGCGACGGTCGGTGGGCGGCGGGTCGTGCCACAGCTGGGGGCGCCGGGCGCCCACCCCAGCCGCACCCCCCTGGGCCCCTACGACTGGGCGCTGCTGTGCCGGGTGGACGGCCGTCGCGACATCACCGAGCTCGCTCGCGTCTGCGGGTACACCCTCCAGGAGGCGGCCCAGATCGTGGCGGACCTCGCGCTGACGGGCCTGCTCGAGCTGCCCGAGGCGGGGCCTGCCACCGAGGAGCCGTTGGCCGAGGTCGTGCCGCTGCGCAAGGCGCCGCTCGGCGAGCCGGACGCCCCCGAGTGGCGCTTCGACGGCACCGACGCCGGTGAGCCCGAGCCCGTGGAGCCACCGCCTGCCCCGGCTGCGGTCACCCCACCACCGGGACCCGGGCCGGGATCGGGACCGGGGCCGGCGGAACCGGCGGAACCGGCAGAGGATCCGCCCGAGCCGGAGTCCCGCGGTGCTGCCGTGACCCCGCCCATCCCGGGTGCCGACGAGGCGCTGCTCGCCGAGCTCAGCGCATTCGTCCACGACGAGCCAGCGCCGGCACCGACCGCGCGCGACCCGCTGTCCGCGTCGCGGGACGCCTCGCCGGAGCCGTCCATCGATCCCGTCGAGGCACCCGCGGCCGGGCCACCCGCTGCGGTGATGGCAGACGCCCCGCCGGGCACGGAGACTGCGCCGGGCACGGAAGCCGCTCCCACCCCGGAAGCCGCTCCCACCCCGGACGCCGCTCCCGTCCCGGACGCCGCTCCCGTCCTGGACGTCGCGCCCGTCCCGGAGGCCGCGCCCGTCCCGGAGGCCGCGCCCGTCCTAGGCGCCGAGCCCGGCCCAGAGGCCGTGCGGGCGGCCCGCCTCGCCGAGGAGGCGCAGGTCATCCCGGACCCGGCCGCGCCGGTCCCCGGCCCGACGGCCACGCCCGCCCCACCGCAGGTCCCGGCAGCACCGTCGGAACCGCCCACCGTCGCGGCCACCGCGACCGCCCCGCCCCTGACCACGGTCCTGCCCCCAGCAGCGGACCGGACCCAGCCCGGCTCGGACCCGTCCGCACCCCTGCCGCCGATGCCGCGACCGCACCAGCCCACGGCCGGCCAGGAGCCGGCGGAGCCGGTGTTCCCAGCCGGCGCCCCGGTCGCCCCGGCCAGCGATGCCGGGTACACCGACACGAGCCTGTTCATGCGCGAGCTGTCCAGCCTCAGCGACGCACCAGCGGAGGAGGAGCCGGTCGTGACGCGGATGGTCATGCCGCTCACCCCCCAGCCGCGCAGGCGGCGGTTCTGGGGCCGCTGACCGCCGCCCGGCCGGGGGGTCAGTCCAGCTCGACGATCACGGTCACCGGGCCGTCGTTCACCAGCTCCACGCGCATGCTCGCCCCGAACCGGCCCTCGGCCACGGTCGCCCCCCGCTCGCGCAGCCGCGCGGCGAAGGCCGCGACCAGCGGCTCGGCGATCGCTCCCGGCGCGGCCCGGTCCCAGGTCGGACGGCGACCCTTGTGGGTCTGCCCGTAGAGCGTGAACTGGCTGACGACGAGCACCGGCAGGCCCAGGTCCGAGGCGGACAGCTCCCGGGGCCGGGCGGGCGGCGCGCCCTGCGCCGGCACCGACGCGCCCAGCGCGGCATCGTCGAAGATCCGCAGGTCGTAGACCTTGTCGGCCAGCCGGCCCGCCAGGGCGGTCGTGTCGGAGTGCGTCGCCCCGACGAGCACGCAGAGGCCGGGCCCGCTGATCTCGCCGACGACCGCACCGTCCACCACGACCCGGGCACCGTCCACCCGCTGCACCACCGCTCGCACGGGCGCCATCCTGCACCCGGGCGAGGACACGGATCGACGCGCGGGGATCGACCGGGGATCACGAGCCGGCGGCCGGCACCGACCAGTGCACCTGCAGGGACCGTGGGGCCACCAGCACCGTGGTGCCCGGGGCCCGCAGGGGGGCGTCCGTGGGCGGGGGCACCACCGGCGCCAGCACGGAGGTGTCGAACTGCAGCGCCCAGCGGTAGCCGGCGGCTGCGCCCGCCCCCGGACCCGTGGCGGTGAGGCCGTTCGTGGCCGGCACCAGGAACGGGACGGGCTCGGCCGAGCCGTTCACCAGGGCGAGCAGGTGCTGGTCGAGCAGGGGCCTGCCGACGGCGTCGCGGTCCGGCGCCACCGTCCCGTCCACGAACACCGCGACGGCCTGGCGCCACGGCTGCTGCCACATCGACGTCGTCATCGCGCTGCCGTCCGGGGCGAACCACACCGAGTAGCCCGGGTCGGCGAGGTAGCGCCGGCGGCGCAGGACCGGATGGGCCCGACGCATCGCGACCACCGCGCGGGTGAACGCGAGCAGCCCCTCGTCCACGGACTCCCAGTCGAACCACGACACGGCGTTGTCCTGGCAGTACGCGTTGTTGTTGCCGTGCTGCGTGCGGCCCAGCTCGTCGCCGCCGAGCAGCATCGGCACGCCGCGCGAGAGCAGCAGCACCATCAGCATGGCTCGCACGTCCCGGGCCCGGGCCGCGACCACCTCGGGATCGTCGCTCGGCCCCTCCACGCCGTGGTTCCACGACAGGTTGTCGTTGGTGCCGTCGCGGTTGTCCTCGCCGTTGGCCTCGTTGTGCTTGTGCTCGTAGCTGACCAGGTCGCGCAGCGTGAAGCCGTCGTGGCAGGTCACGAAGTTGATCGAGGCGTGCGGCCGGCGGCGGCTGGGCCCGTAGATGTCCACGGAGCCGGCGACGCGGGTGGCCAGCTCGCCGAGGATCCCCGGACGCTGCCCCTGCCAGAACGCGCGGACGGTGTCGCGGTAGCGGCCGTTCCACTCGCTCCAGGTGTCGGGGAAGGCGCCGATCGCGTAGCTGTCCACCTGCCCGACGTCCCAGGGCTCGGCGATGAGCTTGACCCGGCTGAGCACCGGGTCCTGGTCGACCAGGGCGAAGAACGACGACAGCCGCTGGAACGTGCCGTCCTCACGCGCGAGCGCGGTGGCCAGGTCGAACCGGAACCCGTCCACGCCCATGTGCTGCACCCAGTACCGCAGCGAGTCCATGATCAGGCGCAGCGTGACGTGCTCGTCGACGTTGTAGGAGTTGCCCGTCCCCGTGGTGTCCAGGTAGCGCGAGGGGTCGGCGGGGTCCACCCGGTAGTAGGTGTGGTTGTCGATGCCGCGGAAGCACAGGCTGGGACCGAAGTGGTCGCCCTCGGCCGTGTGGTTGTAGACCACGTCGAGGATCACCTCGATGCCGTGGCCGTGCAGCGCGTGGACCATCTGCTGGAACTCGCGCACCTGCCCGCCCACCCACCGGGCCCGGGCCGCCGCCGAGTAGCCGTCGTGCGGGGCGAAGAACCCCAGGGTGTTGTAGCCCCAGTAGTTGCCGATGCCGGCCCGTGCCTGGCTGCTCGCGGTGATGTGCTGGTGGACCGGCAGCAGCTCCACCGCGGTGACGCCCAGGCCGGTGAGATGGTCGATGGCGGCAGGGTGGGCCAGGCCCGCGTAGGTGCCGCGCAGCTCCGGCGGGATGCCCGGGTGCTGCATGGTGAAGCCCTTGACGTGGACCTCGTAGATCACCGAGTCGGCGTAGGCGGTGCCCGGTCGGTGGTCCATCTCCCAGTCGTAGGTCGGGTCGACCACGAGCGCCAGCGGGGTGCTGCCGGCGGAGTCCAGCTGGGAGGCCCGCTCGGGTGCCGCCCAGTCGTAGTCGAAGACCGCGGGCCCCCAGCGCACCTCCCCGGTGACCGCCCGGGCGTACGGGTCGAGCAGGACCTTGTTCGGGTTGCAGCGCAGGCCACGGGCCCGGTCCCACGGCCCGTGCACGCGGTAGCCGTACCGCTGGCCGACCCCGACCCCGGGGACGAACCCGTGCCACACGCCGTTGTCGAAGTCCAGCAGGCGCAGGCGGGTCTCACGACCCGACTCGTCGAACAGGCAGAGGTCGACGGCCTCGGCGACCTCGCTGGCCAGGGCGAAGTTGGTCCCGCCCGGTCCGGGGGTCGACCCCAGGGGAACGTGCGTGCCCGGCCACAGCTCGTGCTGCACCCCCCCAGCGTCGCACCTGCGGGGCGGTCAGGGCGCGACGACGACCTCCTGGCCGGCGACGATCTCGCCGTCCGCGGCGCGGATCAGCAGGTCCGCCGCGGGGTCGGTCGCCCGCTTGAGCACGACGGTCGCGATCGGGCCGAGCTCGTGGTGCCGCGCTGGGGTGCCGACCCAGCCGACGACCCGGTCTCCGAGGAGCACCGCGTCGCCGTGCGCGGGGAGCACGTTCGCGGAGCCGTCGAGGTGGGCCAGGGCCAGGCGGCGCGGCGGTCGCCCCAGGTTGTGCACCCGAGCCACGGCCTCCTGCCCGCGGTAGCAGCCCTTCGCCAGGTGCACGCCGGGGCCGACCCAACCCACCTCGTGGGGCAGCGTCCGGTGGTCGGTCTCCAGCCCGATCCTGGGCACGGCGGCCGCCACCCGCAGGGCCTCCAGCGCCCAGGTGCCGGCTGGCGACCCGGAGTCCGCGACCCGGGCGCCGAGCGCGTCGCGCGGGACCAGCACCTCGCGGCCGACGAGGGGCGCGGGCCGGGACGGGACGTACCGGCTGGCGTCCCCGCCCCGGTCGCTGCCCGCGGGCGTCGGCTCGCCGCCGCGGTAGTCCCCGGGCACGACCCATGTGGGCAGGCCGGCCGGGTCGGGGAGGGCCTGCGGCTCCCAGACGACGGCCAGGTCGGGACGGGCGAGGACCTCCACCCGCATGAGGAAGCGCATGGCGTCGAGGTAGGCGCGCAGCGCTTCCCCTGTACCCGGCTCGACGGAGACCAGCACCGACGTGCCGGTCTCGACCAGGTGCAGCTCGTGCTCGACGTGCCCGTGCGGGCTGAGGACCAGCACGAGCCGCGAGGCACCGGCCGGCAGGTCGAGCAGGTGGGCGGTCGTGAGGCTGTGCAGCCAGGGCAGCCGGTCGGCGCCGGTCACCTCGAGCACCTCGCGGTGCGACAGGTCGACCGCCCCGCGGCCGGCGGCGAGGGCGCGCTGCTCGGCGTGCGGGTCGCCGTAGTGCCAGGGGACGCCGGCGTCCGGGGACTCGGGCGGGGCGGGGATCGGCTGGGGGGTCACGCCTCGGTCAACGTCGGCGGGGCCGGGAGGCTTCCCGCGGCCGGCGCCTCGCTCGTGTGCAGCGGCGGCGCGAGCGGGTCGTCGGGGATGGCGGGCGCGCAGCTCGCGCACCGGCCGTGCAGCGCGAGGTGGGTGAGGTCGACCCGGAACCCCGACGCCCGGCGGACGGCCGTGGCCAGGTCGAGCGCGACCTCGACGGATTCGGAGGCCACCGCGCCGCACGCCTGGCAGACCAGATGGAGGTGCGGCTCGTCGTCGACCGAGTGGTAGGTCGGCGCGCCGTGGTGCAGGTGGGTGTGGGTGACCAGGCCGACCGCATCGAGGGCCTCCAGCGTCCGGTAGACGGTGGAGAGGCTCACCTCGGGCATGGATGCCTGGACCTCGGCGGCGAGCTCGTCGACGGTCGCGTGGCCGAGCCGGGACAGGGCCTCGAGGACCGCCCGGCGCTGGCCCGTGCTGCGCAGGCCCGCGGCCCGCAGCCGCGCCGCCGCGTCGACGGATCGCCCGGCGGCCATCGTCAGGGGGCCGGGACGGGGATCGGCTCGAGGGCGATCGCGAGGTGGTTGGTCAGCGGGTGCCCGACCGCGCTCATGTCGTAGGTGCTCAGCAGGCGACCCTCGACCAGGCCGTACAGCCGGTGCCCGGCCGTGACCTCCTTCGCCGACTCGGTGCGCACCACCGCGTCGGTGCTCAGCGCGATGCGGGCCCCGGTGATCCGGGCGTCCTGGATCGCGGTGACCTCGACCCGCCCCAGCCACACCTCCACGAAGCCGGTGGGGTGGGCCAGCAGCAGCTCCACGCCGTTGTCCGGGCGCGGGCGCCAGTACCCGGACTCCGTGGCAGCTCGGCGCACGCGGGTGTTGTCCGCGTCGACGATCCACGAGACGGACCGGTACTCGAGGAACGGCCGGCCGTCCGTGGCGAACTCGACGACCTGCTCGTAGCGGAACGGCTCGATGGAGGGGTAGCCGCCCTCGCCGATGCCGCCCCAGCGGCCGACCAGCCAGCTCAGGTGCGCGAGCTCGGCGGGGAGGTCGGCCACTCAGGCCTGGCCCTTGTAGAGCTTGTACACCACGTAGCCGGCGAACCAGGCGATCAGGATGCTCACGAGGATGAGCAGACCGGTGAAGAAGATCTCGATACCGTCCACGCCGGTGAGTCTAGTGCGGCGCGCCACGCCTGCCCCCGCCGCGGCCAGCGTGGGTCCGGCACGCCGGCCGGGGGCTCGCGATGGCCATCGCCGGTGCGCGCGCCTACCGTGTCGGCATGCCCGCCCGCGCCCTGGTCGTGAAGTGCACCACCGTCGAGCCCGAACCGTGCTCCCAGGCGTTCACGGTGGCGGCGACGGCCCTGGCCGCCGGGGCGCCGGTCTCGCTGTGGCTCACCGGCGACGCGACGTTCCTCGCGACGCCGGGGCGCGCCGAGTCGGTCGCGCTGGCGCACGCGGCGCCGCTGGCCGAGCTGCGCGACGCGGTCCTGGCCGACGGCACCGTGACGGTCTGCACCCAGTGCGCCGTCCGGCGCGGGCTGGGCCAGGACGACCTGCTGCCGGGGGTCCGCATCGCCGGCGCGGCCTCGTTCGTCGACGAGGTGCTGGCCGAGGGCGCGCAGGCGCTGGTGTACGGGGCCGGTGGCGTGGCCCCCGCCGGCTAGGTGCGGCTGCGCGCCATCCCGCGCGGCCGATGGCTAGCGTGGCCGCATGCCGACGCGACCCGACTGGTTCGACGCGACCCTGCTGCCCTACGAGTCCCACTGGCTGGACCTCGACGGGCACCGCCTGCACTACCTCGACGTGGGCACCGGCCCGACGCTGCTCATGCTGCACGGCAACCCGACCTGGGGCTTCCTGTACCGCCGCCTGGTCGCGGGCCTGGCCGACCGTTTCCGCTGCGTCGTGCCCGACCACCCCGGCTTCGGCCTGTCGCAGGCCCGGGCGGGGTACGGGTTCACCGCCGCGGAGCACGCCGAGGTGGTGCGCGGCTTCGTCGAGGCCCTCGACCTGCGCGACGTCACACCGATCGTGCAGGACTGGGGCGGCCCCATCGGCCTCGGCGCGGCGGTCCGCGACCCCGATCGCTACGCCGGCCTCGTCGTCGGCAACACGTGGGCCTGGCCCAGCAGCCTGTGGACGCGCAGCTTCGGCCAGGTGATGGGCGGGCCGCTCACCGGATGGCTCATGAGCCAGCGCCTGAACCTGTTCGTCGGGCAGATGGTCCCGCGCATGATGCGCCGCCGGACCCTCACCCCCGCCGAGCGCGCGATGTACGCCGGGCCCTTCCCGACCGTCGACTCGCGCCGGCCGGTTCGGGTGCTGCCCGACCAGATCAGCGCGGCAGGGCCGTTCCTGCGCGACCTCGAGGGCCGCCTGGGGGCCATCGCCGGGAAGCCGTCGCTGCTGCTCTGGGCCACCGGCGACATTGCCTTCGGGGACGGCGAGCGCCGACGCTGGCAACAGGTGCTCACCGACCGGACCGACCACACCCTCCACGGCGCCGGGCACTTCTGGCAGGACGACGCCGGCGAGGAGGCGGTCGCGGTGATCCGGGGGTGGTTCGACGACCGCGGTCGACCCGGCCACGGGTGAGCGCCGGCGCGGGTCGCCGGTGCCGGCAGGGCACGGGGCGCTGGTCGTTGGGCTGGGTCGGCACGGCGCCCGCAGCGCGCGAGCTCACACCACCTGGGCGCGCAGGGCAGCCCGCCGCGGCGCTCAGGCCCGGCGCAGGCGCTGGGCGCGCAGGTACAACTCGCAGCCGATGCAGAAGTCGAAGGCGGCGTTGAGGAACGCCGCTGCGAGGGCGGCCGCGATCGCGGCGAGCGCCAGCCACGACAGGCCCAGGGCGAAGCCGGCGAGGCCGACCAGGCTGAACGCGAGGCCGCACGCCTGCGCGAAGCGCGGCGCCGCCGGGTCCTCGAGGTGGTCCGGGGCCGCCAGGCGCGGGCGGACCAGGCGCTTGAACACCAGGCCGTACGGCTGGTGCGCCGGCCCGGCGAGGGCGCCGATCGCGAACACCAGGGCCTGCAGCGCCAACAGGACCGGGGAGGCCAGCACCAGTGCGGCGGCCAGGACGACGGTGGTGACGGCGGCGCCGAAGCGGGGACCGCGCGGGTCGATGGCGGCGGACGGGGTGCGAGCGGCGCCAGCGGCCGGGGCGGTGCTGCCCGCGGCCGGGGCGGTGCTGCCCGCGGCCGGGGCGGTGCTGGCCGCAGCCGGGGCGGTGCTGGCCGCAGCCGGGGCGGTGCTGCCCGCGGCCGGGGCGGTGGTGGTCGGGGCGTCAGGGGACACGGCACTCAGCTCCAGAGGAGGTCGGGGATGCGCGAGCGGGCGGGGGCGGGCGTCAGCGCATGCGACACAGGCAGGTGCTGGTGCGGCCGTGGTCCACGGCCCGCCGCCTCGTGAGGAGCACCTGCTGCATGTGCTGAGGCTACCCTGACCTGTTGAAGGGCGAACGCTTGTTCCATATGGTGAGACGCGGGCGCGCGTTCCCGATCCTCGCGGGGCACCTGTCAGGCTGGGCCCGTGACCACCGCGAGCCGTGACCGCGCCAGCGCCCGCTCCGCCCGGGCCTCCGAGTCCGACGAGGGCCAGCTGCGCCTGGCCGTCCTCATCGACGCCGACAACGCCCAGGCGACCGTGATCGAGCAGTTGCTCGCCGAGGTGGCACGCTACGGCGACGCCACGGTCCGGCGGATCTACGGCGACTTCACCTCGCCCCACAGCGCGTCCTGGAAGCGCGTCCTGCAGCGCAACGCGATCAAGCCGGTGCAGCAGTTCGCCTACTCCACCGGCAAGAACGCCACCGACAGCACGCTGATCATCGACGCGATGGACCTGCTCTACACCGGCAACTTCGACGGCTTCTGCCTGGTCACCAGCGACAGCGACTTCACGGGCCTGGCCATGCGGCTGCGCGAGGAGGGCCTCACGGTGCTCGGCTTCGGCGAGCGCAAGACGCCCGAGGCGTTCCGCAACGCCTGCCACCGGTTCGTCTTCGTCGAGGTGCTGCGCGAGGCGGCCAGCGGCGTGGCCCCCGCCCCGGAGGGGCCCGAGGCCGACCAGCGCGCCGAGGCCCTGCCCAGCGCCGAGGCCAGCCAGGAGCCGCGGGGCGCCGCGACGGCCGCCCGGCCGAAGCTGCCGAAGAAGTTCGTGCTCTCGGCGTTGGCCCAGTCGGTGGACGACGAGGGCTGGGCCCACGTCGGGACGTTCGGCAGCTACCTGAACAAGCTCCAGCCGGACTTCGACCCCCGGCTGTACGGCTACCGCAAGCTCTCGGACCTGATCCGCGCCCGGACCGACCTGTTCGTCACCGAGGAGCGGCGCGCGCCCGGGGCGAACCAGTCGGCCCTGTACCTGCGCGCGCGCTGACGCGGCGCCGCTGCACGGCTGGCCGCCGTGTGGGCATGGCGTCGTGGGGGTGGCGGTGCTAGGCATCAGGCATGACCCAAGCGCCGAGGCCCGTCCGGACCGCAGTGACGCCCGGCCCCGCCACCGGCGCCGCCGTGGACGTCGATGACCTCACCGTGGAGGACGCGGTGCGGGTGGGACGGGGCGAGCGGCACCTGGCGGTCGGCCCGGCGGCACTCGCGCGGGTGCGGGCCGCCCGCCGGCACGTCGAGACCCTCGCGAGTGCGGACCGTCCGGCCTACGGGGTGTCGACCGGGTTCGGGGCACTGGCGACGGTGGCGATCCCGCCCGACCGGCGGGTCGACCTGCAGCGCAGCCTGATCCGCAGCCACGCGGCCGGCATGGGCGCCCTCGTGGAGCCGGCGGTGGTCCGCACGATGATGGCACTGCGCGTGCACGCGCTCTGCTCGGGCCACACGGGGGTGCGGGTCGAGGTCGTGGCCGCGCTCACCGACCTGCTCGAAGCGGGGGTCGTGCCGGCGGTGCACGAGCACGGCTCGCTCGGGTGCAGCGGGGACCTCGCCCCGCTGGCGCACGTGGCCCTGGTGCTCATGGGCGAGGGGCAGGTCGTGCGACCCGACGGCTCGCGGGAACCGGCGGACGAAGCGCTGGCCCGTGCCGGGCTGGCCCCGATCGCGCTGGCCGAGAAGGAGGGCCTGGCCCTCACGAACGGCACCGACGGCATGCTCGCGATGCTGTGCCTGGCGGTCGTCGAGCTCGCCGACCTGCTGCGGGTGGCCGACGTCACCGCGGCGATGAGCGTCGAGGCCCTGCTCGGCACCGATCGGGCCTTCGCCGCCGACCTGATCGCGCTGCGCCCGCATCCCGGCCAGGCAGCCTCCGCGGCCAACCTGCGCGCGCTGCTGGCGGACTCGCCCATCGTCGCCTCGCATCGCGCGGACGCCACCCACATCGTGCAGGACGCCTACTCGCTGCGCTGCGCGCCGCAGGTGGCCGGTGCCGCGCGTGACGCGGTGGACTTCGCCCGCGGCGTCGCGCAGCGCGAGCTGGCCGCGGCCATCGACAACCCCGTGGTCACTGCGGACGGGCGCGTGGAGTCGAACGGCAACTTCCACGGGGCGCCCGTCGCGCACGCGCTGGACTTCCTCGCGATCCCGCTGGCCGACCTCGCCTCGATGAGCGAGCGGCGCACCGACCGGCTCCTCGACCGCAGCCGCAACCAGGGGCTGCCGGCGTTCCTGGCCCACGAGGTCGGCGTCGACTCCGGCGCCATGATCGCCCAGTACACCGCGGCCGGCGTCGTGGCCGAGCTCAAGCGGCTGGCGGTGCCTGCGAGCGTGGACTCGATCCCGACCTCGGCGATGCAGGAGGACCACGTCTCGATGGGCTGGGCCGCCGGGCGCAAGCTGCTGCGGGCCGTGGCCGGGCTGCGGCAGGTGCTCGCCGTGGAGCTCATGGTCGCGGGCCGGGCGCTGGACCTGCGCGCCCCCCTGGCGCCGGGGCCCGGCACCGCCGCCGCCCTGGCCGCGCTGCGCACCGTCGTCGCCGGGCCCGGCCCGGACCGTGTCGTGGCCGAGGAGCTGGCGGCCACCGAGGCGCTCGTCGCCGACGGCCGGCTGCTCGCCGCCGTCACGGCCACGATCGGCCCCTTGGCATGAGCAGCCCACGTCTGCGTAGTCGATTCCAGCAACTGGGCTGACGGGATCGACTACGCGGGACACGCGGCAACGAGAGGAGGGCGCATGACCCACGACCTCGGCACGCCCATGCCGGTCCGCGCACCACGCGGCACCACCCGCACCGCCGTGGGATGGCCGCAGGAGGCGGCGCTGCGGATGCTGCAGAACAACCTCGACCCCGAGGTCGCCGAGCACCCCGAGGCGCTGGTCGTCTACGGCGGCACGGGCCGCGCGGCTCGGGACTGGCCGAGCTTCCACGCGCTCGTGCGCACCCTGACGACGCTGCGCGACGACGAGACGATGCTCGTGCAGTCCGGCCGCCCGGTGGGCGTGCTGCGGACGCACGAATGGGCGCCGCGCGTGCTCATCGCCAACGCCAACCTCGTCGGCGACTGGGCGACCTGGCCCGAGTTCCGCCGGCTCGAGGCGCTGGGCCTGACGATGTACGGCCAGATGACGGCCGGCTCCTGGATCTACATCGGCACGCAGGGCATCGTCCAGGGCACGTACGAGACCTTCGCCGCGGTCGCCGCGAGGGCCTTCGGCGGGAGTCTCGCCGGCACCCTCACGCTCACCGCGGGATGCGGCGGGATGGGCGGCGCCCAGCCGCTCGCGGTCACGCTGAACGGCGGGGCGTGCCTGATCGTCGACGTCGACCCATCCCGGCTGGTCCGCCGGGTCGAGCACCGCTACCTCGACGAGTGGACCAACGACCTCGACGCCGCCGTCGAGCAGGCGCTGGCAGCGAAGCTCGAGCGGCGCGCGCACAGCGTGGGCCTGGTCGGCAACGCCGCCGAGGTGCTCCCGGAGCTGCTGCGCCGGGGCATCCCGGTCGACGTGGTCACCGACCAGACCTCGGCGCACGACCCGCTGGCGTATTGCCCGACCGGGGTGTCCCTCGAGGCGTGGCACGACCTCGCCGCGGCCGATCCCGAGGGCTTCACGCTGCGCGCCCGGGAGTCGATGGCCCGGCACGTCGAGGCGATGGTCGGCTTCCTGGACGCCGGGGCCGAGGTGTTCGACTACGGCAACTCGATCCGCGGCGAGGCGCAGCTGGCCGGGTACGACCGAGCGTTCGAGTTCCCGGGGTTCGTGCCGGCCTACATCCGCCCGCTGTTCTGCGCGGGCCGGGGCCCGTTCCGCTGGGTGGCCCTGTCCGGCGACCCCCGGGACATCGCGGCCACCGACCAGGCGGTCCTGCGGCTGTTCCCGGACGACGAGCCGCTGGCGCGGTGGATCCGCGCGGCCGGCGAGCGCATCGCCTTCCAGGGCCTTCCGGCCCGGATCTGCTGGCTGGGGCAGGGCGAGCGGGACCGCGCGGGCCTGGCGTTCAACGACCTCGTCGCATCCGGGGACGTGCGCGCGCCGATCGTGATCGGGCGCGACCACCTCGACACGGGCTCGGTCGCCTCGCCGTACCGGGAGACCGAGGGGATGCGCGACGGGTCGGACGCGATCGCCGACTGGCCGCTGCTCAACGCCCTCGTGGCCGCCTCGTCGGGGGCTGCGTGGGTCTCGATCCACCACGGCGGGGGCGTGGGGATGGGTCGCTCGATCCATGCCGGCCAGGTCAGCGTCGCCGACGGCACGCCGCTGGCCGCGGCCAAGCTCGAGCGCGTGCTGGCCAACGATCCGGCGACGGGCGTGCTGCGCCACGCCGACGCCGGCTACGAGCGCGCCGCCGAGGTCGCGGCGGCACACGGCCTGCGCATCCCGATGCGGGAGGGGTGAGCCGTGTCCCGCCCCGGCACCAGCCTGCTGCTCGACAACGTCGGCGAGCTGGTCACGAACGACCCCGAGGGCACGGCGCCCGCGGACGACCGCGACGTGTGGGCGCTGGGCGTCCGTCGCGACGCCGCGGTGGTCCTCGCCGGCGGCCGGATCGCCTGGATCGGGCCCGCCTCCGCCGCCCCGGCCGCCGACGCCCGGGTGGACTGCGGGGGCCGCGCGCTGCTGCCCGGCTTCGTGGACTCGCACGCGCACCTGGTGTTCGCCGGTGACCGGGCCCGCGAGTACGCGGCACGGATGTCCGGGCGCCGGTACGCCACGGGCGGCATCCGCACCACCGTGGCGTCGACCCGCGCCGCCTCGGACGACGAGCTGCGGGCCAACGTGGCTGATCTCGTCGGCGAGCTGCTGCGCAGCGGGGTGACGACCTTCGAGGTGAAGTCCGGCTACGGCCTGACCGTCGACGACGAGGCCCGCAGCTGCCGGCTGGCGGCGGAGGTCACCGACGAGGTCACGTTCCTCGGCGCGCACGTCGTCCCACCGGAGTGGGCCGGCGACCGGGGCGGGTACCTGGACCTGCTCACCGGCCCGATGCTGGCCGCGGCCGCGCCGTTCGCTCGCTGGGCGGACGTGTTCGTCGAGCGTGGGGCGTTCGACGCCGTGGAGGCCCACGTCCTGCTCGAGCGCGCCGCCGCCGCCGGGCTGGGCCTGCGGGTGCACGCCAACCAGCTGGGGCCCGGCCCCGGCGCGGCGCTCGCCGCCGCGCACGGGGCGGCCTCCGCGGACCACTGCACCCACCTCAGCCGCACCGACATCCGCACCCTGGCCGAGTCGGGGACGGTGGCCACGCTCCTGCCGGCCGCCGAGCTGGGGACCCGCTCGGCCTTCCCGGACGCGCGGCGGCTGCTGCGGGCCGGGGCCACCGTCGCCCTGGCCACCGACTGCAACCCGGGCACCTCGTACACCACCTCGATGCCCCTGTGCATCGCCCTGGCGGTGTCCCTCATGCGCATGACCCCGGCCGAGGCGCTGTGGGCCGCCACGGCCGGCGGGGCGGCCGCACTGCGCCGCTCCGACGTGGGTCACCTCGTCGTGGACGGTCCCGCCGACGTGGTGCTGCTCGACGCGCCCAGCCACGTGCACCTGGCCTACCGCCCCGGCGTCGACCTGGTCGCGGGGGTCTGGCGGGCGGGCACGCGGGTGCCCCCGAGGAGCAGGCTGGAGCCATGACCGACGACCCGCACTGGCCACGGGCATCCACCTGGCTGACCGACTCGACCGCCCGGCTCCACCAGTCCCGCCATCCGGGCCGTCCCGACCTGGTGGTGCTCGGCGTGCCCGCCCATCGGACCTCGCTGTCCCCCACGGGCGCGCACGAGACCCCCGGGGCGATCCGGGCCGCCCTGCAGCGCTGCTCCACGTGGGTCACCGACCCGGGGCTGGACCTGGCCGAGCTCACGGTCCTGGATCTCGGCGACATCGACGAGCCCGACGGTCCCGACGGGGAGCATGCGACGGTCCAGGCGATCCGCCAGTACCCGGACGTGCCCGTCCTGGCGCTCGGTGGGGACAACTCGATCACCTACGCCGTCGCGCGCGGCGCCTGGGCCGACGGCCTGGTCACCCTCGACGCCCACCACGACCTGCGCGACGGCACCTCGAACGGCTCGCCGGTCCGCCGGCTCGTCGAAGCCGGGATCCCGGGGCCACGGGTCGTCCAGATCGGCATCGCCGACTTCGCGAACTCCCCCGAGTACGCGACGCGGGCCCGCGACCTCGGCGTCACCGTCGTGCCCGCAGCGGCGCTGGACGACCGACCGATGGCCGACGTGATGGCCGAAGCGCTCGAGATCGCCTCGGCGGGCTCGCCCGACGCCCGCGTCCACGTCGACCTCGACCTCGACGTGTGCGACCGCGCCGTGGCCCCCGCCTGCCCGGCCTCGCTGCCCGGCGGGATCGGCGCGCGACAGCTGCGCGCCGCCGCCCGGGCGGCCGGGGCGGACCCACGCGTGGTCTCGATCGACCTCACCGAGGTGGACGCCACCGCCGACCTGCCCGACCAGCGCACGGTCCGGCTCGCTGCGCTGTGCGTCCTCGAGGTCGCGACCGGCGTGCTGCTGCGCCGCGTCGCCCCCGGCGGGCGCGCCTGAGCTCAGGCGACCTCACCGATCGCCGCGATCACGTCGGCGCGGCGGGGGGCACCGGTGGCCCGCCTGCGGATCCGTCCGGCTGCGTCGAGCACCAGGACCGTCGGCGTGCGGGTGATGTCCAGGCGTCGCACGAGCTCGAGGTGGGACTCCGCATCGACCTCGACGTGGGTGACCCCTGCGACCATCCCGGCCACGTCGCCGAGGACCACCCGGGTGGCCCGGCAGGGCTGGCAGAACGCCGAGGAGAACTGCACGAGCGTGGCTCGGGCGCCGAGCGGCGTGCCGAGGTCCTCGGCGGTGAGCCGGTGGGCGGCCGGCACGAGGGTGTGGTCGATCGTCACGGGCCGACCGTCGACGACCAGGGGCTCGGAGACGTCGTCGGCGGCCAGCGGCCCCTCGGCGACGGGCGAGTCGTCCCCGGCCGGCGAGTCGTCTTCGAGCGGCGGGGCACCACCAGCGGACGGGGCATCGCCCCCCGCCGGCAGCCCCGCCGCGGCACCGGGCGCGGTGGCCGGGACCGGCGGTCCGAGGGGCGGACCCTCGGCGACCGCGACGTGCTGCATCCGGCCGTCCGTGCGCCGGCGCCACACCCCGAAGGCGGTCGCCGCGCCCAGCACGACGACCAGGATCAGCACGCCCTCCATGAGGCCCACAACGTCGCCGCCCCGCTCGCCCATTCCCGCGGGGGCGTATCCTCGGCTCCAGCGAGCGGGACCTCTGGGGTCGTCGCAGGGGGCGTGCGGAGGAGGTGCCGATGAGCCGATTGCTGCTCATGACGGCATCCCTCGGGCCCTCCGGGGACGTCCTTCCCGCGCTCGGGCTGCTCGCCCACCACGTCCGCGTGCTGCCGGCCGAGGCCAGCGCGCTGCTGGACGCACCGCGCGCCGACGCCCTGCTCGTCGACGGTCGCCAGAACCTCGCGCACGTGCGCGCCCTCACCCGGCTGATCCGCCAGACCGGCGTCGAGTGCCCCGTGCTGCTCATCACGACCGAGGGCGGCCTGGCGGCCGTCAACGCCGAGTGGGGCATCGACGACGTCCTGCTCGAGGCCGCCGGCCCGGCGGAGGTGGAGGCCCGGCTGCGCCTGGCGATCGGCCGGACGGCGGTCGCCGAGGAGGCCGAGTCCGACGGCGAGCTGCGCCTCGGTGACCTGGCCATCGACGAGCGCGCCTACAGCGCGCGCCTGCGCGGGCGCAGCCTGGACCTGACGTTCAAGGAGTTCGAGCTGCTGCGGTTCCTGGCCGGTCATGCTGGTCGCGTGTTCACCCGCGCCCAGCTGCTCCAGGAGGTCTGGGGCTACGACTACTTCGGCGGCACCCGCACCGTCGACGTGCACGTGCGCCGCCTGCGCGCGAAGCTCGGCTCCGAGCACGAGGCGATGATCGGCACGGTCCGCAACGTCGGGTACCGGTTCGTCCCGCCCCGCCAGGACGAGGGCCTCGACGTCGCCACCGCGGCCACCCTGCGGGAGCCGGTCTGAGCGCGGTCCACCTGCGCGCCGCGGCGGCCCTGACCCCCGCCGAGGTGGCCGCGGTGCTCGCCCTGGCCGAGGCCGCAGCGGCTGCCGACGGCGCCCACCCGCTCAGCGAGCACGTCGTGCTGCACCTGCGCCACGGCGACCCCGACGCCCTGCACCTGCTGGCCGAGGACCCGGGCACGGGCCAGCTGCTCGGCTACGCCCACCTCGACCTCGACGACTCCGCCGATGGTCCCGCTGCCGAGCTCGCGGTCAGCCCGACCGCCCGCCGGCAGGGCGTGGGGACCGCCCTGCTCGACGTCCTCGTCACCCGCGCCGACCAGGAGCCGGGCCGCCTGAGGCTCTGGGCGCACGGCACCGACGCCGCCGCCGGCCGGCTCGCCGCCGCCCACGGCTTCCGGCGCGTGCGCCGGCTCTGGCAGATGCGCCGCTCCCTGTACGCCCCGCTGGACCCCGTGGTCCTCCCGCCCGGCGTCACGCTGCGGGCCTTCGACCCCGACCGGGACCCGGAGCCCTGGCTGGCCCTGAACGCGCGGGCGTTCGCCGCGCTGCCCGACCAGGCCGGCTGGACCCGCGCCGACCTCGACCGGCGGATGGCCGAGCCGTGGTTCGAGCCGGCCGGGTTCCTGCTCGCCGAGCAGGTGGACAGCCGGTTGGTGGGGTTCCACTGGACGAAGGTGCACGGGCACCACGCGCGGGCGGGGGGCGACCCCGAGGACGGGCACCGCCACCACGAGCCCATCGGCGAGGTCTACGTCGTCGGCGTGGACCCGCAGGCCCGGGGCGGGGGGCTCGGCCGGGCCCTGACCCTCGCCGGGCTGCACCACCTCCGCGGGCGCGGACTGGCCTCGGCGCTGCTCTTCGTCGACGCAGACAACGCCCCGGCCATCGCGCTGTACCGCTCGCTGGGCTTCGCCACCTGGGACGTCGACACCCTGTTCCGCCGCTGAACGCCGCGCGGGCCGTGGCACGCCGGCCGCGGCCTCGCGCTCCACTGCGTCGGCCCAGCACGAGGCCCTAGACTCGATCGATCCACGAACGGGCGCGAGGGGGCACGATGACCGACACCATCGCCGAGCACGAGGCGGATGCACCGGACGGCGCCCCACCCCGAGCAGCCGCCACCGCGACGGCCGCGCTGCCCCGCGATCGCTTCGCCGACCGCGAGCTGTCCTGGCTGTCGTTCAACGAGCGTGTCCTCGAGCTCGCCGAGGACACCGGGCTGCCCCTGCTGGAGCGAGCCAAGTTCCTGGCGATCTTCGCGTCGAACCTCGACGAGTTCTTCATGGTGCGGGTGGCCGGGCTCAAGCGGCGCATCGACGCCGGCATCGCCGTGCGCGCGGCCAGCGGCCTGATGCCCCGCGACCTGCTCGACCAGATCCTGTCGCGGACCCGCGCCCTCATGGACCGCCACGCCGCGTGCTTCAGCGACGTCGTCCTGCCCCAGTTGCGCGCCGAGGGCATCCAGGTCCTGCGCTACCACGCGGCCACGCAGGAGGAGCAGGCCGACCTGCGGCAGCTGTTCATCGACAAGGTCTTCCCCGTGCTCACGCCACTGGCGGTGGACCCGGCGCACCCCTTCCCGTACATCTCCGGGCTGAGCCTCAACCTGGCGGTCGTGGTCCGCAACCCCAGCACCGGCACCGAGCTGTTCGCCCGGGTGAAGGTGCCGCCGAGCCTGCCGCGCTTCCTGTCGGTCGGCCACGAGCGGTTCGTCCCCCTCGAGGAGGTCATCGCGGCGAACCTCGGCGACCTGTTCCCCGGCATGGAGATCCTGCAGCAGCACTCGTTCCGGGTGACCCGCAACGAGGACGTGGAGGTCGAGGAGGACGACGCCGAGAACCTGCTCAAGGCGCTCGAGCGCGAGCTCATGCGTCGCCGGTTCGGCCCGCCGGTCCGCCTCGAGGTCGAGCGCTCGATCGACCCCTACGTCCTCGAGGTCCTCGTCCGCGAGCTCGGCATCTCCGACGAGGAGGTCTTCGCCCTGCCCGGGCCGCTGGACCTGACCGGCCTGTGGACGATCTACGCGATCGACCGGGACGACCTCAAGGAGCGCGCCTTCCTGCCGAAGACCTCCCCGCAGCTCTCGGAGGTGGAGAGCGCCTCGGCGCCCGACGTGCTCGAGGCGATGCGCGACCACGACGTGCTGCTGCACCACCCGTACGACTCGTTCTCGACCAGCGTGCAGCGCTTCCTCGAGCAGGCGGCGGCCGACCCCAAGGTGCTCGCGATCAAGCAGACCCTCTACCGCACCTCGGGCGACTCCCCCATCGTCGACGCCCTCATCGACGCCGCCCAGAGCGGCAAGCAGGTGCTCGCGCTGGTGGAGATCAAGGCGCGCTTCGACGAGCAGGCGAACATCTCGTGGGCCCGCAAGCTGGAGCGCCAGGGCGTGCACGTGGTCTACGGCCTGGTCGGCCTGAAGACCCACTGCAAGCTGAGCATGGTCGTGCGCGACGACGGCGACAAGCTGCGCCGCTACGTGCACATCGGCACGGGCAACTACCACCCGAAGACCGCGAGGCTCTACGAGGACATGGGCCTGCTCACCGCCGACCCCGCGGTCGGCGAGGACGTCAGCCACGTGTTCAACGTGCTCTCCGGGTACTCGATGAACACCACCTACCAGCGGCTGCTGGTCGCACCGCACTCGATCCGCACCGGGCTGATCGAGCGGATCGAGCGGGAGGTGGCCCATCACCGCGAGGGACGGCGGGCGCGCGTGCGCTTCAAGTGCAACTCGATCGTGGACGAGGCGATCATCGACGCGCTGTACCGGGCGTCGCAGGCCGGCGTCCCGGTGGACGTGTGGGTCCGCGGCATCTGCGCGGTGCGCCCCGGCGTGCCGGGCATGAGCGAGAACGTGCGCGTCCGCTCGGTGCTGGGCCGGTTCCTGGAGCACTCACGGGCCTACGAGTTCGCCAACGGCGGCCAGACCGAGACGTGGATCGGCTCGGCGGACCTGATGCACCGCAACCTCGACCGCCGCGTCGAGGTGCTCGTCCGGCTCAACGACGAGCACGCCGAGTCCGTCGCCACGCTGCTGGACATGGGGTTCGACGAGCGCACCAAGGCGTGGATCTGCCAGCCCGACGGCACCTGGGCCCGGCACGTGGCACCCGACGGCGGTGGCGGGCGGGACCTGCAGGAGCACCTCATCGACCTGCACGCCCGGGGGGCCCGACGACGGGTGGTCTGAGGTCATCCGTTCACCCGACCATGGCATCCTGTCGGGGCCGGATCCGGGCGCCCGCGCCCATCCTTCCGCCCCGAGCCGCCGACCCTGAGAGGCCCACGTGAGCAACGGCGCCGCCGCCCCCAGCCGGGTGGAGCACACGCTGCGCGTCCATGCGCTGTTCCGCATGCCCGAGCTCACCGGGACCGTGGCGGGGCTGGCCGGCAGCACCATCGAGACCGGCATCGCCCACGTCGAGCGCCGGGACGGCGTCGACGTACGGGCGGTGTACCACGACACCGCGGACCTGCGGCTGATCCGCTGGGGCGCCCGGCTGCGCCGCCGTGAGGGGGGCGCCGACGAGGGCTGGCACCTCACGCTGCCCGTCGAGGGTGCCACGTCCGGCAGCCGGGACGAGGTGCGCCTGCCGCTGGCCGCCGGGGCGGTCGGCGAGGTCCCCGCCGAGCTGGCCGACGTGGTGACCGCCCTGGCCCGCCGCGAGCCGCTCGTGCCGGTCGCCACCCTGCAGACCACGCGCACCCTGCACGTGCTCCACGACGCCGCCGGCACGCCGGTGGCCGAGCTGGTCGACGACGTCGTCTCGATCATGGACGGCGAGGTGGTGGCGGGCCGGTTCCGGGAGCTCGAGCTCACCGCCCTCGGCGAGGACCCGGAGGTGCTCACCCCCGTGCTGGCCGTGCTCGAGGCGCACGGCGCCATGCCCGGCTCGACCAGCAAGCCGGGCAGTGCCCTGGGCCCGCGCGCGAAGGACGCCCCGGACGT
>JALOLH010000067.1 GCA_025456065.1 Candidatus Nanopelagicales bacterium
ACCCTGTCGGTCGACGCGGCCGGGCGGGCCGGCTTCCGCGCGCCCCGGTCGCACGACGTCGTGGTCGGCGGGGCGTGCCCGCAGCTGCACCCGCGACTGGCGCGGCTGGGGCTGCTCGAGCGACGGTGGCCGCCCGGCACGCGCGTGGGGTTCGTGGCCCCCTCGGTCGGGGAGCCGCTGGCGTTCCCCGAGCTGGCGGCGCCGGCGGGGACGGTCGTCGAGCGGGCCGCCGGCCGGGACTGGTACGTGGCCGCCGACGGGTTCTGGCAGGTGCACCCCGGCGCGGCCGACGCCCTCGTCGGGCACGTGCGCCGCATGCTCGCCCCCGTGCCGGGGGAGCGGCTCGTGGACCTCTACGCCGGGGTGGGGCTGTTCGGCACCAGCCTCGCCGCCGGGCTCGACGGCGCGCTCACGGTCACCCTCGTGGAGGGGGATCGTCGGGCGTGCGAGCTCGCGGCGCGCAACGCCGGGTCGGTCCCGGCAGTGTCATCCAAGCGGCCGCAGACCCCCAGCAGGGATGACACGCGGGAGGGCGCGAGCGGGGGTGGCCGCAGGGGTGTGGCCGTGGTGCGTGCCCCGGTGGACCGGTGGGCAGCCCGCCCCGGCGCGCTCGACGACGTCGACCTCGTGGTGCTCGACCCGCCGCGGGTGGGGGCGGGGCCGCGGGTGGTCGCGGCGCTCGCCTCCGCCCGCCCGCGCGGCATCGCCTACGTGGCGTGCGACCCGGTCGCCCTGGCCCGCGACCTCGCCACGCTGGGTGCCTCGGGCTACCGGCTCGCGGAGCTGGTCGGGCTGGACCTCTTCCCGACCACCCACCACGTCGAGTGCGTGGCGCACGTCGTCCCCGCCTGATATCTTGATATCAAGATAAAAGCGCGGTTCCGGAAGAGGATGCGCCCCTGCGCGCGATAGCCTTCCCACCGCCCCCGAGCAGGCAAGAGGAGACGCTCCATGGCCAGCAAGGACAGTTTCGGCGCGCGCGGCACGTTCGAGGTCGGCGGGACGGCTCACGAGATCTTCCGGATCGCGGCCGTGCCCGGAGCCGACCAGCTGCCGTTCACCCACAAGGTGCTGCTGGAGAACCTCCTGCGCACCGAGGACGGCGCGAACGTCACCGCCGAGCAGATCCGTGCCCTCGGGGCGTGGGACCCCGCCGCCGAGCCGACCGACGAGATCCAGTTCACCCCCGCCCGCGTCATCATGCAGGACTTCACCGGCGTGCCCTGCGTGGTCGACCTCGCCACGATGCGCGAGGCGATGGTCGACCTGGGCGGCGACCCGGGCAGGATCAACCCGCTGGCCCCGGCCGAGCTGGTCATCGACCACTCCGTCATCGCCGACTTCTTCGGCAGCCCGGACGCGATCGTGCGCAACGTGGAGCTGGAGTACGAGCGCAACCGCGAGCGCTACCAGTTCCTGCGCTGGGGGCAGAGCGCCTTCGACGAGTTCAAGGTGGTGCCGCCGAGCACCGGCATCGTCCACCAGGTGAACATCGAGGCGCTCGCCCGCGTCGTGATGGTCCGCAACGGCCAGGCCTACCCGGACACCTGCGTCGGGACCGACTCGCACACCACCATGGTGAACGGGTTGGGCGTGCTGGGCTGGGGCGTGGGCGGCATCGAGGCCGAGGCCGCGATGCTCGGCCAGCCCGTGAGCATGCTGATCCCGCAGGTCGTCGGCTTCAAGCTGACCGGCCAGCTGCCCGAGGGCGCCACCGCCACCGACATGGTCCTGACGATCACCGAGATCCTGCGCAAGCACGGGGTGGTCGGCAAGTTCGTCGAGTTCTTCGGCGAAGCCGTCGGCGCCGTGCCGCTGGCCAACCGCGCCACGATCGGCAACATGAGCCCGGAGTACGGCTCGACCGTGGCCATCTTCCCCATCGACGGGGAGACCCTGCGGTACCTGCGGCTGACCGGCCGCACCGCGGAGCAGGTCGCCCTGGTCGAGGCGTACTGCAGGGAGCAGGGCCTCTGGCACGACCCCGCCCGCGAGGCCCGCTACACCACCGTGCTCGAGCTCGACCTGTCCACCGTGGTGCCCTCGCTGGCCGGGCCGAAGCGCCCGCAGGACCGGGTCGCGCTGACCGACGCCAAGGACTCCTTCCGCACCGCGCTGGGTGCCTACGTGGCCGCCGACCTCGAGGCGCCGGTCTCGGCCACCTCGCCGCTGGACGAGGCGGGCGCCGAGAGCTTCCCGGCCTCGGACAGCCCGGCCGTCGGCTCCGCGGACCCCGATGGCGAGCCCGCGGGCGCGCCGGCGCACGTGCTCGGCCGGCCGTCGCGGCGGGTGCCCGTGACGCTGGAGGACGGCACCGCGTTCGAGCTCGACCACGGCGCGGTGGTGATCGCGGCGATCACCTCCTGCACGAACACCTCGAACCCGTCGGTGATGATCGGTGCCGCGCTCCTGGCCAAGAAGGCGGTCGAGCGTGGCCTGACCCGCAAGCCGTGGGTGAAGACGACGCTGGCCCCGGGCTCGAAGGTGGTGACCGACTACTACGACAAGGCCGGGCTCACCCCGTACCTGGAGAAGATGGGCTTCGACCTCGTCGGCTACGGCTGCACCACCTGCATCGGCAACTCCGGTCCGTTGCCCGAGGCGATCTCCGCCGCGGTCAACGATGCCGACCTCGCGGTCGTCTCGGTGCTGTCCGGCAACCGCAACTTCGAGGGCCGGATCAACCCGGACGTCAAGATGAACTACCTAGCCTCGCCGCCGTTGGTGGTGGCCTACGCGATCGCCGGGACGATGGACCTCGACCTGGCCACCGAGCCCATCGGCACCGACCCAGCCGGGTCACCCGTGTTCCTTCGCGACATCTGGCCGACGCCGGCCGAGGTGCAGGCGACCGTGGACTCCTGCATCGACGCCGACATGTTCACCTCCCGCTACGCCGACGTGTTCGCCGGCGACGAGGCGTGGCAGTCCCTGCCGACGCCGACCGGCGAGACGTTCGCCTGGGACGAGGGCTCGACCTACGTGCGCAAGCCGCCGTACTTCGAGGGCATGGGGGCGGCGCCCGAGCCGGTGACCGACGTGACGGGTGCCCGCGTGCTCGCGAAGCTGGGGCACTCCGTGACGACGGACCACATCAGCCCGGCGGGCTCGATCAAGCCCGACAGCCCGGCGGGCCGGTACCTCGCCGAGCACGGCGTCGAGCGCAAGGACTTCAACTCGTACGGCTCGCGGCGCGGCAACCACGAGGTGATGATCCGCGGCACGTTCGCGAACATCCGGCTGCGCAACCAGCTGCTCGACGGGGTGGAGGGCGGGTTCACCCGCGACTTCACGCTCGAGGGCGCCCCGCAGGCCACGATCTACGACGCCGCCCAGTCCTACGCCGCGGCCGGCATCCCGCTGGTGGTCCTGGCCGGGACCGAGTACGGGTCGGGCTCGTCGCGGGACTGGGCGGCCAAGGGCACGGCGCTGCTGGGGGTGAAGGCGGTCATCGCCGAGTCGTACGAGCGGATCCACCGCTCGAACCTCATCGGCATGGGCGTGCTGCCGCTGCAGTACCCGGCGGGCCAGACCGCGGAGTCGCTCGGCCTGGACGGCACCGAGGTGTTCTCGATCGCGGGCGTGACCGCGCTCAACGCCGGCACCACGCCGCGGACGGTGGCCGTGCGCGCGGAGCGGGCCGACGGCTCGGTCGTGGCGTTCGACGCCGTGCTGCGCATCGACACCCCCGGCGAGGCGGACTACTACCGCAACGGCGGGATCCTGCAGTACGTGCTGCGCTCGCTGCGCTGACCCTCCCGTGGCGGTGCTGCGTCATCCGTCCGGGCGACGCAGGTCGCCGGATCGACGACGCAGGACCGGTCACCGGGTCGACAGCCTGGGCCGCCAGCGGCGCCCCTGCAGCGCCTCCTCGACCAGCGCCACCTCGCGCACCCGGGCGGCGAGGTGCGCCCCCTCGCGCTCGAGGGCGGCCAGCGTCTCCTCGACCGCCTCCGGGGGCACGCGGTCGACCAGGTCGCGCCGCGCCCCGGCGTAGCTGGCCCGGGCGGCCTCGAGCGTGGCCTCGGCATGGCGTGCCGCGAGCCGGGCCAGGACGACGGGGTGCCGGCGGAACACCTCGTGGGACCGGTAGTCCGGCGGGCAGAGGTCCAGCAACCACCCGACCACCCGCTCGGCGAACTCCGGGGACTCCGGGTCCGGCACCGCGCGGGGCCATCCGGGAGGTGTGGTCACGCCGGGCATGGTAGGAGGCTCCGGGCCCAGCACGCGGGCGTGCCCGGCGTGCAGCCGGCCGGCAGGCTCCTACACTGGGGCGACGACCACGTGCCGGCACCGACGTGCCGGCCCGCCGACGCAGGTCCACCCGCCGGTGCCCGCGTGGCCGACGAGGAGCAGGAGGCGTGCGCAGTGGGCCTGTTGGAGCGGATCGACGCACCGGCCGACGTGCGCGCCCTGTCCCTGGAGCAGTGTGGCGGACTCGCCACGGAGATCCGCCGGTTCCTCGTGGACAAGGTGAGCCGGACCGGCGGGCACCTCGGGCCCAACCTCGGGGTCGTCGAGCTGACGATCGCGCTGCACCGGGTCTTCGACTCGCCCGCGGACGTGCTGCTGTGGGACACCGGGCACCAGGCCTACGTGCACAAGCTGCTCACCGGCCGCCGGGCCGGATTCGACCACCTCCGGCAGCAGGACGGGCTCTCCGGCTACCCGTCACGGACCGAGAGCCCCCACGACGTGATCGAGAACTCGCACGCCTCGACCGCCCTGTCCTACGCCGACGGGATCGCGAAGGCCCTCGAGCGGACCGGGGAGCTGGGACGGCGCCACGTCGTCGCCGTCGTCGGGGACGGCTCGCTCACCGGCGGCATGGCATGGGAGGCCCTGAACAACATCGCGGACTCCTCCCGCCAGGTGATCGTCGTGGTCAACGACAACGAGCGCTCCTACTCCCAGACGATCGGGGGCCTGGCCCGCCACCTGGACACCCTGCGGACCACCGGAGGCTACGAGCGGTTCCTGGAGTGGGGCAAGGGGGTGCTGGGCCGCACCCCCGTGGTCGGCGCGCCGGTGTTCGAGGCGCTGCACGGGGTCAAGAAGGGCATCAAGGACATCGTCGCGCCGCAGGGCCTGTTCGAGGACCTCGGCATCAAGTACCTGGGCCCGGTGGACGGCCACGACGTCGAGGCGCTGGAGACCGTCCTGCGGGCCGCCCGCGGCTACGAGGGGCCCGTGATCGTGCACGCGATCACGCAGAAGGGCCGCGGCTACGCGCCCGCCGAGAACGACGAGGCCGACCGCTTCCACGGCGTCGGCGTGATCGACCCCGAGACCGGGGTCCCGATCAGCAACGGCGGCCCGACCTGGACTGGGGTGTTCGCCGACGAGCTGGTGGCCCTCGGTCACGAGCGCGACGACGTGGTCGCCATCACGGCCGCGATGCTGGGCCCGACCGGCCTGGACCGGTTCGCCGCCGCCTTCCCCGAGCGGACCTACGACGTGGGGATCGCCGAGCAGCACGCCGCGACCTCGGCGGCCGGCATGGCGTACGCGGGCCTGCACCCCGTGGTCGCGGTGTACGCCACCTTCCTGAACCGGGCCTTCGACCAGGTGCTCATGGACGTGGCCCTGCACCGCGCGGGCGTCACGTTCGTGCTGGACCGGGCCGGGGTGACCGGCGACGACGGCGCCTCGCACAACGGCATGTGGGACTGCTCGATGCTCGCGATGGTCCCGGGCGTGCGGATCGCCGCCCCCCGCGACGAGGCGACCCTGCGGACGGCGCTGCGCGAGGCGGTCGCCGTCGACGACGCCCCCACGGTGGTGCGGTTCCCGAAGGGCCGGCTGGCCGAGCCGCTGCCGGCGACCAGCAGCCGCGACGGCGTGGACCTGCTGCACGTCGATCCCGACCCGCAGGTGCTCCTCGTCGGCTTCGGCAGCATGGCCGGTGCCGCCCGGGAGGCCGCGGCGAAGCTGTCCGCGGACGGCGTCCCGTGCGTCGCCGCCGCCCCGGTCTGGGTCGTCCCGACCTCGCCGGGGCTGGTCGCCCTGGCCGGTGAGGTCGGTGCGGTCGTGACGCTGGAGGACAACGGCGTGGTCGGGGGGCTGGGCGCGACCCTGGCCGTGGCCTGCGCCGACGCCGGGCTGGTGGTCCGGTCCACCCGGCTGGGCATCCCGCAGGCGTTCCTGGCGCACGCCAGCCGGCCGGCGCTGCTCGACCAGCTCGGCTTGACGGCCCAGGGCTGCGCCGAGGCGGCCCGGGCCCTGCTCGACCGGTCCTGAGCCGTGTCCGTGCTCGCGCACGACCCCTCCCTGCTGCGCGCCGTCTTCGACGAGTCGCCGATCGCGCTGCTGCGCTGCGGCGTGCGCGACGGTGTCGCCGGGGTCATCCGCGAGGCGAACCCGGCCGCCGCGGCACTGCTCGGCCACCCGGTCGACGCCCTTCCGGGACAGGCACTCGCCGCGCTGCTGCCCGGGCTGGACCTCACCGTGCCGGCCTGCGCCCCCGACGGCGTCGGACGGTGGCCGTACGCCCAGGTGGTCGCCGGCCCCGCCGCCGACCCCGGGGCGGGCACCGGGGATCGGTGGGTCGCCGCGGCCGTGTCACCGCTCTCCGCGGCGGCCGGCCCCCCGGACGGCGACGTGGTGCTCGTCGTCCTCCACGACGTCACCGAGCACCGGCTGGCCGAGCTGCGGCTCGATCGCGAGGCCCGGTGCGACCCGCTCACCGGCCTGATCAACCGGACCGAGCTCCTGCGGGCGCTGGCCGCGGTGGAACCGGGGACCGACGGACCGCTCGTCGCGGTCGTGTTCCTCGACCTCGACGGCTTCAAGCTGGTCAACGACACGCGTGGCCATCAGGTCGGTGACGCCCTGCTCGTGGCCGTGGCCCGACGCATCCGTGCGGCGATCCGCCCCCGTGACGCCCTGGCTCGCATCGGCGGGGACGAGTTCGTCGCCATCTGCCCGCGGCTGGCGGCCCCGGCCGAGGCCCGGGCCATCGCCGAGCGGGTCCGCGCCACCCTGGACCAGCCCGTGACCGTCGAGGGCCGTGCCCACCGGATCAGCATGAGCGTCGGGATCGCGACCGCCAAGGCGGAGGCGGTGGATCCCGCGGACCTGCTCCGGCAGGCCGACATGGCGATGTACCGGGCCAAGGATGCGGGCCGCAACACGGTGCGGGTCCACTCCGCCGAGATGGACGCCGAGCTGGTCGCGGCGCAGCGGGTCCGCGAGGCGCTGCTCGCCACGCTGGGGCCGGAGCGACGCCGGCTGGGCGGGGCACCCGACGCCACCGGCTCGGCAAGCCAGCAGGACGCCGACGGCCTGGTCCTGCACTACCAGCCGATCGTCGAGATCGCGTCGGGCCGGCTGGCCTATGTCGAGGCCCTCGCCCGGCTGCGCCTGCCTGACGGGTCGTTGCTGTACCCGTCGCAGTTCCTGCCCGTGGCGAACCGGGCCGGGCTGACCGGCACCCTCAGCGAGGAGGTCCTGCTGCGCGCGCTGGCCCAGCGGGCGCGCTGGTGCGACGAGGGCGTGGACGTGCCGGTCGGGCTCAACCTGGCGCCGGGCCAGGTGGCCTCGGCGTCGTTCGCCGGCGACGCGCTGCGGATGATCGGCGAGGCCGGCGACGAGCCGCGCCACGTGGTGTTCGAGATGGGGGAGTTCGGCCTGCTCGAGGCGACCGGGCCCGCCCAGCTCACGCTGCGCCGCCTGCGGGCCTCGGGGATCGGCCTGGCCATCGACCACTTCGGCACCGGGTACTCCTCCCTGGGCGCCCTGCGGTTCCTGGGTCCGCACCGGGTCAAGATCGACCGCTCCTTCGTCGCCAGCATCCCGGGCAGCCACGCCGATCGCGCGATCGTGACCGCCGCGGTCTCCGCGGCGCACGCGCTGGGCCAGCGGGTCGTCGCGGAGGGCGTCGAGACGGCCGAGCAGCTCGCGGTGCTGGCCGAGCTGGGCTGCGACGAGGCGCAGGGCTTCCTGATCGCGCAGGTGCTGCCCGCGCCGCAGCTGGGGCTGCGGACGGCCCGCTGGGCGCCGGGGACCCTGACGCGGCTCGACCCCTGACCGGCCGGGCCGAGCCAGCGCCAGCGGCCGCGCCCGCTCAGCCCCCGCGCACGGCGTCGGCGATGAGCGGCGCCACCTGCTCGACCTGCCACGGTCGGGCCCCACCCTGGGCCAGGAACGCCGCCACCGCGGCCAGCGCGACGTCGGGGTCCGGGTCGAGGACCGTCGCGGGTGGCTGCCAGGCGAGGCGGCGGACCAGCTCGGGGGTCACGAGGTTCTCCACCGGCAGCGACAGGGCGTCGGCCCTGGCGGCCAGGGCGTTGCGGGCTCGGCCGAGCCGGCCGGCGGCGGCCGGGTCGCGCTGGGCCCAGGCCCGGGGTGGCGGCGGGCCGTCACCGCGCAGCGCCGCGTCGGGCAGCTCCTGCTCCGGGACCTCCCACGCGGCCCGCAGGGCACGGCTCCACGCCCGGTGGTAGCGCCCCGCCCCACGGCCCGTGAACCCCTTGAGCGCGCGCAGGGCGGCCGGGTCGCGCGGGAGCGCATGCGCCACGGCCACGATCGACGCGTCGGGCAGCAAGCGGCCGGGGGCGCTGTCCACCTCCGCGGCGATCTCGTCGCGGGCGTGCCACAGGTGCTGGACCACCGCGAGCCCGCGCCGGGAGCGGATGCGGTGGATGCCGGAGGTGCGCCGCCACGGATCGGCGCGCGGCGGGGCGGGCGGGGCGTCGCGCACGGCGGCGAACTCCTGGGCCGCCCACTCGGCCTTGCCGGCGGCGACCAGCTGGGCCTCGAGCAGGTCGCGCAGCTCGATGAGCACCTCGACGTCGAGCGCGGCGTACTCCAGCCAGTCGCGGG
Organism: Candidatus Nanopelagicales bacterium; assembly: GCA_025456065.1. Taxonomy (GTDB): domain Bacteria; phylum Actinomycetota; class Actinomycetes; order S36-B12; family CAIYMF01; genus Prado023. The sequence goes on from JALOLH010000067.1 coordinate 8,824, forward strand.
GCAGTGGCCGCTTGGACCAGTCCGCGGCGCCGTGGCCCTTCGCCAGCGACCGCCCGAGCAACGCCTCCACCATGGGCGCCAGGCCCACCCGCGGCATCCCCAGCAGCCGACCGGCCAGCTCGGTGTCGAACAGCGCCCGGGGGCGCAGCCCCAGCTCGGCCAGGCACGGCAGGTCCTGGCTGGCCGCGTGGAGCACCCACTCCGCCCCGTGGAGCGCGGCGGCCAGGCCGGGCACGTCCGGCAGCGCGACCGGGTCGACCAGGAGGGTCCCGGCGCCCTCGCGCCGCAACTGGACCAGGTACGCGCGCTGGCCGTACCGGTACCCCGAGGCCCGCTCGGTGTCCACGGCGATCGGTCCCGTGCCCCCGGCCAGCGCGTCCAGCGCCGCGGCCAGGGCCTCAGGGGTCTCGATGAGCTCCGGGAGCCCGTCGCGCAGGGTGAGCGGCGGCAGGGGTGCCACGGGTGGCGGCTCGGGGTCGGCGGCGCCCGTGCCCGGGGCGGGCGCTCCGGCACGAGCGGGAGCCGCCAGCTCCTGCTCCGCCTGGGTCATGCGCGCACGATAGCCCGATCACTCGATGACGCCGGCACGCATGCCGATCGCCACCATCTCGGCCCGCTCACCGGTGCCCAGCTTGCGCCCGATGCGGGCGAGGTGGCTCTTGACCGTCAGCGCCGAGAGGCACAGGTCCACGCCGATCTGCTTGTTGGAGTGGCCCTCCGCGACCGCCTGCAGGACCTGGATCTCGCGCTCCGACAGCCCCTCGCGCGCCTCGTCCGGGCCCCGGTGCGGCCGCGGGGGGACGGCCGGGGCCGCCGCCGCGGGCCGGGTCGGGGGGACCACCGCGCCACGAGCGCCCCCGCCGATCGCGACGCCGACGGCGTCCACGCGTGGCGCGATCACCACGACGCGGCGCCAGCCCGCCGCCTGCAGGCCGTGCAGCTCGTCGCGCACGCAGCTGACCGGGACATCGAGCACCCCGACGTCGTGGCTGCCACCCGGATGCGGCAGCACGCCGCCCCGGGCCGTCCGCGCGGCGTGCACGGCGCTGGCACCGAGGGTGCGCAGCCGCGGGGTGAGCGCGACCAGGTGCTGGGAGTCCACGCCGACGGTGAGGGCCGCGAACCGTCCCCGGGGCGCCGGGATGAGTGGGGCCGTCGTGCGCTGCGCGACCGTGATCATGCCGACCCTCCAGCGTCCGGGGATGCTGGGAGCGGGATCGACCACCGCGAGCCGCATCTTGAGCCCACGACCCGATCGAGGAGCCCACGACCCGATCGAGTGACCGGCAGCGGTCAGTCCGATGACGCCGGGGGAGCGGGCAGTCCGATGACGCCGGGGGAGCGGGCAGTCCGATGACGCCGGGGGAGCGGGCAGGCTCTTCGTGCGCCACCCGCATCAGGGGAGGCCGGGTCGCCCCTACCCGCGGGGGCGCGGCAGCTGTGCCACCCCGGGCGGCAGCGGCATCAGGCCGGCCGCCTGGGCCAGGACGTCGCCCCATGCTCGTGCGTGCGCGGCCAGGTCCGGGTCGAGCGGCGTCCAGGAGACGCGGATCTCGATCTGGCCCTCGAGCGGGCGGTCGGCCAGCCCGCCGAAGGACTCCGAGGTCACCCTGGTGACCGTCCCCGAGATGCTGGCGTAGGCCGCGCCGTGGGCCTCCAGCGCCTCGACCAGCCACGACCAGCCGACCTCGGCGAGCAGCGGGTCGGCGGCCATCTCCGGCTCGAGGGTGGCCTTCACGAACGCCACCACGCGGAAGGTCCCCTCCCAGGCCTCCTGGCCCTCCGGGTCGTGGAGCACCACCAGCCGGCCGGTCCCGAGCTCCTCGTCGTCGACCTCGACCTCCGCGCTGAGTGCGATCGCGTACGGCGCCAGCCGCTGCGGGGCGGGTGCCTCCTCGACGTGGATCTCCGGACGCATGCGCACGTCGCGCAGCGACGACAGCGCGACCCGGAAGTCGGCGGCCTCGTCGGAGATCGCATCCATGCCCCGCAGGCTACGCCAGGCCCGAGGTGTTCCGGGGCAGGTCGCGCCCGGCCGAGCGCGCGCCGGGGGCCCGACCGGCCGGGCCCCCGTGCTGTGTAGCCTGCGCGTCCGTGGCTGCGCTGCTCGCCCTGCTCTCCAGCGGCCTGTGGGGCAGCGCCGACTACCTCGCGGGGCGGCTGAGCCGCGCGCGGCACGTCCTGGTCGTCCTCGGCGCGTCGCAGGCCGCCGGCCTGGTGCTCATGCTCGTCACCGCGACGCTGACCGGTGCCTGGGACGCGCCGCGCGGGTACCTGCCGTGGGCGGTGCTGGCCAGCCTGGCCGGTGCCAGCGGCCTGGCCCTGTACTACCGGGCGCTGGCGATCGGCACGATGGGCGTCGTCTCGCCCATCGCAGCCCTGGGGGTGGTCGTGCCGCTGGCCGTGGGTGTCGCCGACGGCGAGCGGCCCTCGTCGGTGCAGGCGGTCGGCATCGCGCTGGCGGTGCTCGGCGTCGTGCTGGCCAGCGGCCCCGAGGTCCACGGTGACGCCGGGTGGGAGCCGCTGCTGCTGGCCATCGGCGCGGCCGTGCTGCTCGGGGTCTCGCTCGTGGCGATCGCGCGGGGCAGCGAGCAGAGCCTCGTGATGACCATGACCGCGATGCGCCTGACCACGGTCAGCCTCATGGTCCTGGCGCTGCTCGTGCTGCGGCGCCGCGTGGCGATCGGGGTCCGCGAGGTGCCCGGCTTCGTGGCCGTCGGCGTGCTCGACGTCGGCGCGAACCTCGCCTTCGGTGCGGCCGCGACCCTGGGCCTGCTCACGATCGTCAGCGTGTTCGGCTCGCTCTACCCGGTGGCCACGATCCTGCTCGCACGGTTCCTCGACGGCGAGCGGCTGCGCCGGGTGCAGCAGGTGGGCGTCGCGTTCGTGATGGCCGGCGTGGTGGCCATCAGCGCCGGCTGAGGTCGCACGAGCCACGGGACCACACCACGCGCCCCCGTCGCACCACCGCGCGGCCAGGGCCGGGCACCCGCCGGCCCATGCCGCACCCGGCCCGCCGGCCCGGTCCGTCCCCGGCCCGCCGGCCCGGTCAGTCGCCGGTCGCCGCCGCCAGCTCGGCCCGCCGGGCCAGCGCGAGCTCGCGGATACGGGCGAGGTCCTCGTCGGAGTACACGCCGTTGACGCCCGAGATCGAGGAGAGCTTCATCCCGTGCCGCAGGCCGATCCGGTAGATCTCCTTGACCTTCTCCCACTCGATGTTGCGTCCGATGGTGAACGTCTCGTACCGACCCTCGAGGGCCAGGGCGATGGTCTCGGCGAGGCAGGCGTAGGCCACCCCCCGGGGCAGGCCGATGTCGCGCATGCGGACCTCGCCGGGCAGCTCGATCTCCCCGGACTCGATGACCAGCACGTCCGGGCGCTTGGCGACGTCCTCGGCCGAGAGGTCCAGCGGCCGGGCGACGTCGGTGATGACGCAGCCGGGCTTCACCGCGGTGATGTCGAGGACGCGCTTGCCCGCCCCCGAGGTGGCCGTGACGATCACGTCCATCTCGGGCAGGTGCTCGTTCGGCGTGGCAGCCACGAAGATGCTCGCGCGCGGGTGCTCCCGTTCGATGTCGGCCTTGAGGGCCAGCAGCTTCGCGGTCTCGGGGGAGACCAGGTACAGCTCGTCGCTGGCCAGGGCGAGCAGGCGGGCGCACACCGAGCCGATGGCACCGGTCGCCCCGACCACCATCGCCTTGCCGCGGATGCGGCCCTCCTCGTCGCGCTCGGTGAGGCCGAGGCGGTCGAGCGCGTCGTGCGCCGCCCACAGCGCGCCGGAGGCGCTGTAGCTGTTGCCCGTGGTGATCGGCAGGGGGGCCTGCTTGGCCACCGTCACCCCGGCGTCGCCGACGACCTTCGTGAAGGCACCCAGGCCCATGATCTGCGCGCCGAGCTTCTTCGCGTCCTCCGCCGCGGCGAGCAGCCGGGCGTAGGTGAACTCGGGGCTGTGGCTCATGAGCTCCTTGGGCGTGCCGCCCACGGTGATCAGCCAGCCCTCGGCCTCGTCGCCGGTGGGGGAGACCACGCCGGTCACCCGGCTGTACTTCATCGGCGGCGCGTACGCCATCGCCTTCTCGACGCCGTCCATGACGATCGAGGGGGAGACCCGCTCGATGGTGCGCAGGGGCTCGACGTTGGTCAGGTAGCGCTGCGACAGGGGGTGGATGACGAAGGCGAAGCGGCTGCGCCGGCGGTAGCCGTTCGGGTAGAGCATCCGCGGGGTCAGCCCCGCGGCGACGATCATGTCGAGCAGGTCGTCGTTGGTGAGCCGGCCCAGCGGGCTGCCGGACGCGGCCACCATGAGTGCCTCGAGCACGGCCACGTTGATGGTCACCTCGAAGGGCTGCGGCGTGGTGTCCAGCACCATGTCCACGTCGAGGGCGGCGATGTCGGCCAGCCGCTCGTCGGAGACCGCCGTGGTGATGACCGTCTTGCCGCGCAGGCTCTCGACGCCGAACGCCATGAGCTCCTCGTAGGTGGCGACCACGACGTGGGAGTCGGCCATCGCCCGCCGGGCCAGCGCACCGCTGACGATGTGCCCCGGCGCGCGCAGCCGGGACCGGACGGCGCCGGGCAGCCGGCCGACGCTCCCGGTCGCCGTGTCGGTGGCCAGGCCGAGGACCGGGTTGCGGTGCAGCCGGCGCGAGAGGTCCAGCCGCAGCAGCGGGTCCGCGAACTCGAAGTTCTCGGTGTACTCGCGGAGCAGACGGATGGTGGTCGCGTGGTTGCTGCCTCCCAGCACGACCACGCGGGCGTTCGTGAAGTAGCCGGGCATCTCCTGCTGCACGTGCCGGATCGACCAGTCCTGCAGCACGTCGCGCAGCGCGTGGCCGTCGGTCACCGGGATCATGCGCGTGGCCTGCTTGACCTTGTCGACCCGCTCGAGGTCGCCGTCGTAGAGGCCGGCGACCCGGGCCTCGCGGATGCCGGTCACGGCGACCGCGTCGGCGTCGTTCGCCCACGCGCGGACGTGGTCCTCGGCTGCGCGCACGTCACCGTCGGTGCCGATCCGGCGCAGGTGGATGGGGCGGTCGAGGAACTTCACCTCGGTGTCGTAGTCGCGCTCGGACGAGGCGAGGCTCACGTTGACGACGGTCAGGGTCTGGTCGGTCATCGCAGGGCTCCTGGTGGGGGGGTTTCGCGGGTCGGCACGAGCCGGGGTCGGCGGGCCGGCTCAGGTCATCGCAGCGGAGCCGTGCTCCGGATGCGCGGCCATGTAGTCCAGCAGGCGGGTGGCGTAGCTGGCGAACGGCGGGCATGCGACGCCGCTGCCCTCCAGGTCGGCCACGGCGTTGGTGGTCGAGTATGTGGTCTTGGCCGCCAGGTAGTCCAGCGCCTCCGCGGGCAGTCCGAGCGCCTTCTCCAGGCCCGGGGTGTGCGCGATGACCGCGCGGGTCAGGCCCAGCGGCAGCGGCACCTTGATGGGCTTGCGGTGCAGGTACTCGGCGAGGATGTCGACGACCTCGCCGGTGGTCGGTGGGTTCGGATCGGTCAGCGCGTAGGTGCGCCCCACGGCCTCCTCCTTGACCGAGAGCACGTCCATCGCGCCGATCACGTAGTCGCGGGGCACCAGGCCCGCCCGGACGGATCGTCGCCGGCAGGCCTGCGCGCATGGCCCGCCGGACGAGCACCTCGGCCTCGAACTTCGTCGACTCGTAGTGGTTGAGGAACCCCTGTCCGAGGTCGAGCTCGTCCTCGGGGAACTCGCCCTCGTAGTCGCCGCTGACGTAGCAGGTGCTGACGTACTGCAGGCGGTGGAAGGTGGGCTGGCCCAGGCAGAACTCGATGACGTTGGCGGTCCCGTCGACGTTCACGCGGCGGGCGACCGACTCGGCCACGGCCAGGTCGTAGACCGCCGCGAGGTGCCACACCTCGGTGACCTCGCGCAGGCGGGCGCGGTCGACCATGTCGACGCCCAGGCCCTGCTCGGTGATGTCGCCGACGACCAGGTGGACGCGGTCGGCGAGCTCGGGGCGGTCCTCGACGAGGGCGGCGACGCGCTGCTGGGCCAGCTCCAGCCAGCGCTGCTGCACCAGCAGGTGGGCGTGCGCGTCCGGGCGCCTGTCGAGGATGCGGGGGAGCATGGCGGAGCCCAGGAAGCCGGGGAAGCCGGTCATCAGCACGTCGGTCACGGGGATCTCCTGTCGTGGCGCCGTCCGCCGGGACGGTCGCTCAGGTCGGGTCGGAGTGGGCCGTCGGCGCGCGCGCGGAGCGACACCCCTTCGGCCGTGCTGGACCAGCCTACTGGTGAGTAACGTCCTTCGCCCGGGCCGAAGGCCTCCCCGGGCGGGACCTGCGGCCCGGATTCGCCACGCCCGCCCGGGGGACCCCGCGACGCGTGGGACGATGCCCGCCATGAACCAGCCGGCCATCCGCGTCGCCGACCTGCTGCCACCCGATCACCCGCTCGTCGACGGCCGCACCACCGAGGCGCCCCTGCTGCGCGCTGCGGCTGGCCGCTCCGTGCCGCACACGCCGGTCTGGTTCATGCGCCAGGCGGGTCGCTCGCTGCCCGAGTACCGCCGGGTGCGGGAGGGCGTGGCCATGCTCGAGTCGTGCTTCACGCCCGAGCTCGTCGTGGAGATCACCCACCAGCCGGTACGACGGCACGGGGTGGACGCCGCGATCTTCTTCTCGGACATCGTGGTGCCGCTGCGCGCGATCGGCCTCGACCTCGACATCGTCCCGGGGGTGGGACCCGTGGTGGCCGAGCCGATCCGGGACGCCGCGGGCGTGGCCGCCCTGCGACCGCTGGTCGAGGACGACGTCGCCCCGGTGCTCACCGCGGTCCGGATGCTCACCGCCGCGGACGGCCCCCTGGTCGGGACCCCCCTGATCGGCTTCGCCGGGGCACCCTTCACCCTGGCCAGCTACCTGATCGAGGGCGGCCCGAGTCGTGACCACGCCCGGACGAAGGCGCTGATGTACGGCGAGCCGGCGCTGTGGCACGCGCTCGCCGACCGGCTGGCTGGGATCGCCGGGGCGTTCCTGCGCATGCAGGTGCTGGCCGGTGCCAGTGCGGTGCAGCTCTTCGACTCGTGGGCCGGCGCGCTGCCGGCCGCCGACTACGAGGCGCTCGTGCTGCCGCACGTGCGCACGGCCCTGGACGCGGTCGCCGACCTGGCCACGGCGCACGGGGTGCCGCGCATCCTGTTCGGGGTGGGGACCGGCGAGCTGCTGGCCACGATGTCCTCGGCCGGCTCGGAGGTGATGGGCGTGGACTTCCGGGTGCCGCTCGACGTGGCGGCCGGGCGGGTGCGGCCCGGGGCCGGGCTGCAGGGCAACCTCGACCCGGCGGTCGTCATGGCCCCGCCGGCTGTGGTCGCCGCACGGGTCGAGGCGGTCCTGGCCCAAGCGCGCCGGTCGGGACGCGGGCACGTCTTCAACCTCGGCCACGGCGTGCTGCCCGACTCCGATCCCGAGGTGCTCACCCGGATCGTCGAGCAGGTGCATGCGGCCGGTCCGGTGCCCGGGGTGGACGACACCCCGGATCCCGGGCCGTGGTGAGGCCCCGAGCCGTCGCAGGGGTCGCGCAGGCCGGGAGGTGGGTGCACGCGTGCCGGGGACGGATGGCACAGTTGGCCCGTGACCGCCAAGCAACCCTCCGGTGATCCCGGCGCAGCCGCCGGGCTGCCCGGTGACGCACCCGAGCCCGGTGCCGGCGCCCACGTGGTCGTGGTGGGCGGGGGGATCACGGGCCTCGCCGCCGCCTGGTACCTGATCCGCAGCCATCCGCACCTGAACGTGACCGTCCTGGAGGCCACTCCCACGCTCGGCGGCAAGCTCGCCGTCAGCGACGTGGCGGGCATCGCCGTCGACGAGGGCGCCGAGTCGTTCGTCGCCAGCCGCCCCGAGGCGCTGCAGCTGGCCCGGGAGGTCGGCCTCGAGACCGAGCTCGTCGCCCCGACGGCGTTCCACGCCTCCGTGTACAGCCGCGGACGGGTGCGCGCGATGCCGCGCGGGCAGTTCATGGGAGTGCCCACCGACCTGCGCGCGCTGGCCGCCAGCGAGCTGATCTCCATGCCCGGGCTCATGCGGGTGCCGCTGGACCGCACGCTGCCCGCGACCGAGCTCGCCGAGGACGTCTCGGTCGGCGACCTCGTCGCCGCCCGGGTCGGCCGCGAGGTCGTCGACCGCATGGTCGAGCCGCTGCTCGGCGGGGTGTACGCCGGGCGCGCGGACGAGCTGTCGATGGCCGCCACCATGCCGGCCCTGTTCCGCGAGATGCGTCACGAGCGCTCCCTGCTCACCGCGACCCGACGCATCGCCGGAGGCGGGATGCAGGCCGCCGGCGCCCGGCGCGGCATCCCCTTCCGTGGCATCGTCGGCGGCGTCGGGCGGGTCCCCGGGGCCATGGCCGCTGCCCTGGTCGGCAGCGGCGTGCAGATCCGCACGCGCACGACGGCACGCGCCCTGCGCCGGGTCACCGGCGGCTGGGAGGTCGAGCTCGGCCCCGCGCCGTCGCCCGAGATGGTGCGCGCCGACGCGGTCGTCGTCGCGACGCCCGCCGCGCCAGCGGCCCGGCTGATCGCCGACGTGGCGCCGGCCGCCGCGATGGAGCTCTCGGAGATCGAGACGGCCAGCGTCGCCCTGATCACGCTGGCCTTCCGGTCGGTGGACCTGCAGGCGCCGCTGGCCGGGTCCGGCCTGCTCGTGCCCCCGGTCGAGGGTCGCATGGTCAAGGCGGTCACCTACCTGGACCAGAAGTGGGGCTGGCTGGGCGAGGCCGCCCAGCGGGAGGGGGTCCGGCTGCTGCGCCTGTCGCTGGGCCGGCACGGCGAGCCCGAGGTGCTCCAGCGCTCCGACGAGGAGCTCGTCGCCCTGGCCCGGCTCGACCTCGCCCTGCTGCTGGGCATCCGGGGGATCCCCGTCGACACCCGCGTCTCGCGCTGGGGCGGCGCCCTGCCGCAGTACGCGGTGGGCCACCGGCGGCGCGTCGAGCGGATCACGCTGGGCCTGCGCGACGTGCCGACGCTGGCGTTGGCCGGTGCGACCTACGAGGGCGTCGGCGTGGCGGCCTGCGTGGCGACGGCGTACGAGGCGGCGTCGCGGGTGGCCCGGGGGCTGGCGCTGCAGCCGGCCGCGAGCCGGGCCTGATCGGGAGGCGGCGTGACGATGCCCAACGAGCCGGGTGAGTCCGGCAAGCGCCCCGGGCAGGGCAAGGTCGCCCGCGAGCTCAACGAGCTCATCCGGTACACGATGTGGTCGGTCTACCGCGTGTCGCAGGCGGCCTCCGAGGCCGAGCGGGGCCGGTTCGCCTCGGTGGTGGCCGCGGTCGCCGAGGACGACGTCGTGCTGCGGGGCGCCTACGACGTGGGTGGCCTGCGTGGCGACGCCGACCTCATGCTGTGGTGGCACGCGCCGAGCGCGGAGGCGCTGCAGGACGTGTACCGGACCGTCGGCGCGCTGGCCGCCGACCGGCTCGTGCCGGTGTGGTCGCAGATGGGCCTGCACCGGCCCGCCGAGTTCAACCGCTCGCACGTGCCGGCGTTCCTGGCCGAGGAGCAGCCCCGGGCCTGGGTGTGCGTCTACCCGTTCGTGCGGTCCTACGAGTGGTACCTGCTCGACGAGTCCGAGCGGCGGGCGATGCTCGTCGAGCACGGCCAGATGGGCCGCGAGTACGCCGACGTCCGTGCCAACACGGTCGCGGCGTTCGCGCTGGGCGACTACGAGTGGCTGCTCGCGTTCGAGGCCGACGAGCTGTACCGGATCGTCGACCTCATGCGTCACCTGCGCGCGTCCTCGGCGCGCCGGCACGTCCGCGAGGAGACCCCGTTCTTCACCGGCCGGCGCATCTCGCCCGAGGCGGTGGACGTCCTGCTCGGCTGAGCGGCCCGGCCCCGGCCAGCGCAGCGGCCGGCGGCCGCTCGGCCGCCGGCGATCAGCCCTCGCCCCAGACGTCGTCGAGGATGACCTGTCCCACCTCCGTGTTGTCCAGGTAGGGGCCGCGGACGGGGTCGACGGCGTCAGCCCGATCTGCCAGCAGCTGCGCGCCCGTGCCCTCGGCGAACAGCGGGACGAGGCTGTTCGTGTGCTTCTCCGATCCCCACTCGTGGGCGGGCACCTGGCCGCGGCTGCCCGTCAGCGGCCGCCACCCGGTCTCGGACCCGGGGGCCATCAGGTGCCCCGTCTCGTGGTCGGCCGTGACGATGACGAGGGTCTCGTCCCAGCTGGACTCCTCCTCCACCCAGTCGCGGACGGCCTGCACGGCATCGGCGAAGGCCAGCTCCTCCTCGATCAGTCGACCAGCGGCGTTGTCGTGGCAGCTCCAGTCGATGCCGCCGCCCTCGATCATCAGGAACAGGCCATCGGGATCCTGGTCGAGCACGTTGAGGGCGCCGCGCGCCAGGGTGGCGAGGTCCGGCACGTCATTGGCGGGCACGGCGTACGGCGCGGCGGCGAGCTCGCCGGAGCGTCGGGCCTGGAGCGTCGTCCCCACCTGGGAGACCCCGAACACCCGGTCGGGCGGGTCCTCGGCTGCCGCGAGGGCCTGGAAGTCGGCCTTGGTCTCGAGGAAGGTGAACGGGGTCGTCCCGCCGGTGAGTGCTGTCCACGACCCCTCCGAGAGGTACTTGTACGTCGGCTCGGTCCGCTGGTGGTCGTCGTCGAAGAACGGATGGCCAGCGCCGATCACCACGTCGAGCTCGCTGGCGAGCAGGTCCTCGGTGATCGCGTGGAAGTGGTCACGTTCGACGTCATGCGCTGCGAACCCGGCAGGCGTCGCGTGCGAGACCGGGACGCTCGTCACCACGCCGGTGGCCTTGCCCAGGGCGGCGGCGCGCTCGGAGACCAGTGCGACCTCCTCGCCGTCCGGGCCGACACCGATCCCGGCGTCGTACGTCTTGACGCCCGAGGCGAGGGCCGTGGCAGCGGCGGCGGAATCCGTTGGCTCCTCGTCCAGGTACTGGTCGTCCGACCAGGCCATGGCGGGGTCGTAGCCGCCCTCGACCGAGAACGTCGAGACGGCCGCTTGGACGGTGAAGTCCTCGAACGGCTGGGAGGCCGTGCGCGGCGACGGCGTCGCGGCCCCGGTCTGCGGATCGACGGCGACCTGCCAGTTCGACGTCCCCCACTGGTACAGCGAGGCCATGTCGATCTGGTTGAAGCCCATGCCGTCCCCGATGAGGATGATCACGTTGCGGGGCGGGTCGGCTCCGCCCAGACCGCAGCCCGTCAGCGCCGCCACGGCGGCGCATGCGGCTCCGATCGCGACCCAGCGCATGCACTGACGGCCATCGCCTCGACGAACCTGTCCCATGCTCATGACTGCTCCCCTTCCGTCGATCAGGGGGCCGACCCGCAGGGCGGTGAGGGAGCGCCGGGGTGGGTCCCTCCTCGGGAAGAGGCAACCGCGGGTCGGTGCCCGCGTGCTCGTGTGAGGTCCATGGTGCACCCGCCTCACC
>JALOLH010000114.1 GCA_025456065.1 Candidatus Nanopelagicales bacterium
CGGGCGACGTGCGCGCGGGCAGCGGCGTCCGCCCAGCGAGGCGACGGCGCCACCGCTTCATCGACCGGCGACGCGCCCCCGCCCGGGAGCCGCCGGACGCACCAGCGGCGTCGCCGCGTAGTGCAGCACGAGCATGAGGCCCGACACGGCGGTGAGCGTGTGCCAGGCAGCATGGCCCTGCAGCAGCGACTCGGGCGAACACAGCACCCCGCGCTCGTCGAGGACCCACAGGGCGTAGGCCACGACGAGCAGCCCGAGCCCGGCCCGCAGCGGGACCCGCCGCGGGTCGCGCGGGGGCAGCCCGCTCGCGGACGGCAGCAGCTCGAGGATGATCCCGGGCAGCAGCACCAGGGCGAACAGCACCCGCCGGCTCTCGGGGTACCAGTACTGGGCCAGTGCCAGCGAGCCGGCGATCACGACGAACAGCATCCCCGCCGCAGCTGGCCGCAGGACGCCGAGGCGGGCGAGCGCTCCGCACAGCAGCAGCCCGCCGACGAGGTACATCGACAGGACGTCGAGGTACTGGCCGAGGAACGTCAGGGTCGCGTGGTAGAAGGCGCTCGACAGGCCGACCAGCGCGAGGACCAGCGCGAGCCACGGGATGAGGAACCCGGCACTCGGGGCCAGCGCCGGGCGGACCCGGGCGACGGCGGCGAGCGCCCAGAGCCCGATCAGGACGTAGGCCAGGGACGACACGGTGTTGGCCGGCTGGGCGATCGGACCCTCGCGCACCGCCTCGCAGAAGCACGAGGAGGCCAGGCAGGTCGCCGGTCGCGCCCGCTCGGCCCAGCCGTCGACGGCCAGCAGCAGCCACCACAGCAGCGCCCCCAGCACCAGCGTCCCGACCAGCGCGACCAGCAGGGCAGCGCGCCGGTCGCGCTGCCCCGCGCCGCGCCATGGAGGGGACGGGCTCCCGCCGTCCGCGGGGTACGGCGCTGCACCCGGCATGGCGCGAAGGCTAGCCAGTCGGCGGTGGCCCGTGCTGCTGCCGGTCGGGGGCGGTTGGGCACGTAGTGAGCGCCGGGAGCAGGATCGGGCCTGCGGGGCACAGCGAGGTGGTGGTCGTCGGATGGGTGGCAGCACCGGAGCAGGACGCGGTGGCTCCGGGAGTGGTCGAGCGGGGCGCACCTCCGGTCGCCGGACGGCGGGACGCGCCCTGCCGCAGGTCCTGATGTGGTCGCTGCTGGCCTGGCTCGGCCTCGCCGTCGGCGTGGGCATCGGGCTGCTCTGGCTGCTCGACGACGGGCTGTCGTCGACCGCCGCCCTGGGCCTGGTCGCCCTGCTGGCCGGGCTGGCCGCGGCCGGGTACGCCGGCAGCGCCATCTGGCGGGCGACCCGCGGGTGGCGCCGCGCGCTGGCCCTGGCCGCCTGGCTGCTCGCCCTTGCCCTGGCCACCTTCGTGCTCGGCCTGGCCCTGGCCGCGACCCGGCCGTCGCCGAGCCCGGTCCCCGACCCACCGGCCGGCCTGCCCGGCGACGAGGTCCAGCTGGCGACGCCCGACGGGACGACGCTGGCCGGCTGGTACGTCCCCGGAACCACCAGGGCCGCGGTCGTCGTGCGGCACGGGTCGGGCTCGCAGCGCTTCGACACCGCTGCGCAGGCGGCTGTCCTGGCCGACGCCGGCTTCACGGTGCTGCTCACCGACGCCCGCGGGCACGGCCGCAGCGGCGGCCGGGCGATGGACTTCGGCTGGTGGGGCGAGCAGGACATCCGAGCGGCGGTCGACTTCCTGGCCGCACAGCCCGGCGTCGATCCGGACCGGATCGGCGTGCTCGGCATGTCGATGGGTGGCGAGGAGGCGATCGGCGCGGCAGCCGTCGACCCGCGCATCCGCGCCGTCGTGGCCGAGGGGGCGACCTGGCGGACCGCCGAGGACCGCTCGTGGCTCTCCGAGGAGTACGGCCTGGCGGGGCACGTGCAGGAGGCCCTCGACGCCGCCACCTACGGCCTGGCCGAGCTGCTCTCGTCGGCGCCACGGCCGTCGACGCTGCGCGAGGCCGTCGTCGCGGGCTCGGCTCCCGTGCTGCTCATCGCGGGCGGGACGATGCCCGACGAGCAGCTGGCAGCGGAGCGGCTCGCGGCCGCGGCGCCGGGTCGCGTGCAGGTGTGGACGGTGCCGGGGGCGGGGCACATCGCAGGGCTGGCCGTCGCCGGCGAGGCCTGGGAGCGGCGCGTCGTCGACTTCCTGGAGGGCGCGCTGGCCCCCGGCGACTGAGTCGGGCGGCAGCGCCGACGGAGCCCGGACGGAGGTCGACCGCGCCCAGCGTCACGCCCAGCGCCGCGCCCAGCCCAGCCCAGCGTCGCGCGCCTGACCCCGCCCGACGCGCGGCCGGGGTCAGTCGGGCAGCCGCACCAGGAGCGCCCCCGCGTGCGCGGGCAGCACCAGCGCGCCGCCCTCGAGCGTCGCCCCGGACGGGGTCGTCCACGTCACGGCGTGGTCGCCGTCCAACGGGAGCCGCGCCGGCGCGTCGCCGAAGTTCACCGCGACGAGGACGCCCGCGCGCCACATCCGGAAGGTCCGCGCGTCCTCGTCCGCCAGACAGCGGGTCCGGGCCATCGTCGGGTCGGTGAGCTCCGGCATGGACCGCCGCAGCCCGATGAGCGTGCGGTAGGCGTCCAGCACGACCGCGTGCCGGCCGGAGGCCAGCTCCGCCCAGTCCAGCTTGGAGCGCTCGAAGGTGGCAGGGTCCTGCGGGTCGAGCACCTCGTCGGGGTCCCAGCCCATGGCGGCGAACTCCCGCAGCCGGCCCTCCGAGACCGCGCGGCCGAGGTCCTCCTCGGGGTGCGAGGTGAAGAACGCGAACGGTGCGGTGGCGGCCCACTCCTCGCCCTGGAACAGCATGGGCGTGAACGGCGCGGTGAGCAGGAGCAGGGCGGCCGCCGCGAGCTGGTCGTCGTCGAGGCGCTCCGACGGTCGGTCACCGCGCGCCCGGTTGCCCACCTGGTCGTGGTTCTGCGAGCAGACCACGAGGCGCCACCCCGGCATGCGGTCGACGTCGATCGGGCGGCCGTGCTCCCGGCCGCGGAACGACGACCACGTCCCGTCGTGGAAGTAGCCGCGCTCGCACACCTTCGCCAGGGCCGACAGCGGCGCGAAGTCGGCGTAGTACCCCTGCCGCTCGCCCGTGAGCGCCGCGTGCAGCGCGTGGTGGAAGTCGTCGCTCCACTGCGCATCGATGCCGTGCCCACCGGCCTCGCGCGGCGTGACCACGTGCGGATCGTTCAGGTCCGACTCGGCGATGACCGTGCACGGTCTCCGCAGGTGGGCGGACAGGCGTGCGGCCTCGCGGGCGATGTCCTCGAGCAGGTGCCGGTCGGAGGCGTCGGCCAGCGCGTGCACGGCGTCCAGCCGCAGGGCGTCGACGTGGTAGTCCTCGAACCACATCCGGACGTTGTCGAGGATGTAGCGGCGCACCTCGACGCTGCCCGGACCGTCGAGGTTCACGTGCGTGCCCCACGGGTTCTCACCCTCCGCGGAGAGGTACGGCCCGAACCTCGGCAGGTAGGTGCCGGACGGCCCGAAGTGGTTGTACACCACGTCCTGGACCACCCCGAGCCCGCGCTGGTGGCAGGCGTCCACGAAGCGCTGGTACGCCGCCGGCCCGCCGTAGGGCTCGTGCACTGCGAACCAGGCAGCGCCGTCGTACCCCCAGCCGTGCGTGCCGTTGAACGCGTTGACCGGCATGAGCTCGACGAGGTCGACGCCGAGCTCGACCAGGTGGTCCAGCCGGCCGATCGCCGCGTCCAGCGTGCCCTCGGGCGTGAACGTCCCGACGTGCAGCTCGTAGACGACCGAGCCGGCCAGCTGCCGCCCCGTCCACCCGGCGTCGCCCCAGGCGTGGGCACCGCGGTCGAACGTCCGGGACCGCTCGTGCACCCCGTTGGGCAGGCGCCGGGCGCGCGGGTCGGGCAGCACCTCGCTGCGCGACCCGTCGGGTCCCTCCTGCAGCGCGTAGCCGTAGTCGACCGTCCCGAGCGGCTCGGGGCCCGCCGGCGTCCACCAGCCGTCCCAGCCCTCGGCCGCCCCGCCGGAGGCCGCACCCCCCGCCGTCCTGCGCATCGGCGCGACCCGGTCCCCCACGTGCAGCGAGACGGCCTCCGCCGACGGCGCCCAGACGTCGAAGCGGCCGCGACCCAGGCAGGTGCCCCCACCGCGGCTGCCGCGGTCCCGGACCAGCAGCGCCACCGGGTAGTGGGCGAGCAGCTCGCGCAGCAGGACCCGGCCGCGGTCGTCCAGGCGCAGGCGCCGGCCCGTCAGGCGGTCCACCCAGCGCCCGGCCGGCAACGGCAGCACGGTCTCGCCCCAGCCGCCCCGGCCGGCCAGTCCGACCGGCAGGCGGGTGGCCACCGTCACGGCCCCGCCGCGATCGAAGGCCAGCAGGTGGTCCGCGGCCTCCCCCACCGCGGCCATGGGGACGTAGGTCGTGAACAGCTCGGGGCGATCGCGGCGCAGTGCCAGCGCGAGGTGGGTGACCAGCAGCTTGGCCCCGCCCCCGTCGGCCACCCCGTCGACCTCGGGCCGCTCGCCGGCCCGCAGCTCCTTGAGCAGGGCCGCGCGGTGCTCGAAGTCGACCGGGCTGCGGTTGTCCGGGTCGACCAGTCGCTGCTCCCACAGCTCGCTGCCCTGGTAGACGTCCGGGACGCCGGGCAGCGTCAGCGTGAGGAGCTTGGCCGCCAGGCCGTTGCTCCATCCGGCCGGGGCCACCCGCTCCACCAGGTCGAGGAGCACCTCCTGCAC
>JALOLH010000068.1 GCA_025456065.1 Candidatus Nanopelagicales bacterium
AGTTGGTACGAGCGTCCGACTGAAAATCGGAAGGTCGGCGGTTCGACCCCGCCCCTGGCCACCGCGGATCCCCCTCATGTCTCCCCCGTCGTGAGGGGGGTTCGCTCGTTCTGGGCACCGCTGGGTCCCGTCGGCCGGGCAGGGACGGCCGCTTCGCCAGGCGAGCCCTCCTCCGCCCAGGGTCCGCTGCGCCCCCGGCACGGGACCTCACGAGGACCCGGGCGGCCTGGTTGTCGCGCGGACCGGCGCTGGCTACGCTCGCGGCCGCGGCGCTGGCCGCATGCGTCGTCGCGGCGTCCCAGCTGGGCCGGCGCGACGTGGCTCGACGCGGGGAGGCCCGATGGCAGCAGGTCCGGGCGGCGGTGCCCGCGGCGTGCGCACCAGCCGGCCAACCGACCAGGTGCCGGCGGGTCGGCTCACCGACCAGGTGCCGGCGGGTCGGCTCACCGACCAGGTGCCGGCCGCGGGCGAGGACTTCCACGAGCTGGCCACCCTGTCGGGTGCCCGGGTCGAGCACATCGTCAGCTCGGCCGCACCCGACCCCGGGGTGCAGGTCCAGGACTGGGACGAGTGGGTCCTCGTGCTGTCGGGTGCGGCACGGCTCGAGGTGGCCGGCCACCCGGTCGCCCTGGCCGCCCGGGACTGGCTCCTGCTGCCCGCCGGCACGGCGCACCGGGTCCTGGCCACCGAGCCCGGCACGCAGTGGCTCGCCGTGCACGCGTCCGCCGCAGCCCCGACCCGGGCGCAGCCCACGATCGCCGCCGACCGCCCCGTGCCCGGCCGGGCGCACGCACCGGTCGCTGCCGCGACGCCCTCGTCCGACCCCACGGCCTCGTCCCACCCCGCGCCCGGGGCCGACCCCGCGGAGGCGCCAGCCGCACCGGACGGCGCTGCGTCGGCCGGACCCGCTCCGGGCCGTGCCCGCTCCGTGCCGGCGTCCCCGACCCCCTGGCCGGGCTCGTGGCCCGACGATGGGGAGACGATCGCGGACGTGGTGACCAGGCTGGTCGCGGTCTCCGAGGACCTGCCGGTGGGTGACGGGGTCCGAGCGTTCACCGACATGTACCTGGAGACGACCCGCCAGGTCGCCGATGCCCTGGCCCGCGTCGAGTTCGCCGACCAGGCGTTCCTCGACCGGCTGGACGTGAACTTCGCCCACCTCTACCTCGCGGCGCTGGCGGCGCACCGCAGGAACCCCAAGGCCGCGCCCCGATGCTGGACGGCCCTGATCGCCGCCCGGGCCCGCCCCGGGGTCAGCCCGCTGCAGTGCGCCCTGGTCGGGATGAACGCCCACATCACCTATGACCTGCCCCAGGCGCTGGTGCGCACGGCGGTCGAGTTCGGCCGTGGGCTGGACGACCCGGCCTGGCGCGCCGACTTCCTCGAGGTCAACGCCGTCCTCGCGCGCACCCAGCCGATCGTGAAGCAGGCCCTGGTGCGGGGGCTGCTGGACCAGGTCGACGACGCGCTCGGCACCATGGACGACCGGCTGTCGCTGTGGGCGATCGAGCAGGCGCGTGAGGGAGCGTGGCTGTCCGCCCGGGCCATCTCGGCGCTCGGCGGGTCCCCCGGGGCTCGGCGCTACGTCGACGGGCTGGACCGGATGGTGGCGCTGACCTCGCGCGCCCTGCTCGCGCTCTGAAGACCGGATCCGGGGCTGGGGCCCCAGCCGTGCTCGGCACGTGCATCGCCTGGAGCCCCGGCGTGCGGATGGCTATGGCCTGGATATAACCTCTTCTCGCGTCCCCCGGTCGTTGCTCCCCCGTCGCGACCGGGGGACGCCTCCATCGCCCGCGGCTGTCGTCCGCAGGACTGCTGGGCTCTGCCGCGAGCAGCCGGCTCTGGCTCGGCTATAGCCTGCCCTTCGTGCGGGACCAGGGCAGCGTCACCGAGGCACCGCAGCCGGCGTCCGACTGGATGCTGGTGGCCGACACGGCCTTCGTGGCCTTCCTGCGGCTGCTGGGGGACAACCCGGACCCGCAGACGGTCACCGAGGCCCTGGCCCGGGGCCCACTGGCAGCGTTCCGCCCAGCGGTCAGCGTGCTCGCCTTCGTCCTGCCGGAGCGCGAGGCGCTGTTCGTGGTGGGGTTGGTCGGCTGCGAGGGCGAGGCCCTCCGCCGTCTCACGACCATCCCGCTCGCCGCTGACATCCCGGCCACGCGCTGCTACCGGACCAACCAGGTGATCAGCGTGCCATCCGCGCAACTGGTCGAGGACTTCCCGCTGGTCGCCCCGTACGTCATGGCCGCTCCCCCCGCGACCGATGGCGAGGCGATCGTGTTCCCGATCCGCTCGCGGGGCGGGGTCATCGCCGTCCTGGGCCTGGACTTCCCCCAGCGCGTGACCCAGCCCTGGCTCCTGCGCGCAGCGGTCGCCTCGCTGTCGGGGCCGCTGGCCCTCTGGACAGCCCTGCAGCTGCAGGCCAGCGACGGTGATGGCGCCGGCAGCGAGCGCCGCGGGGGCCGGTCGCTGAGCATCACCGAGCGCCAGCATCGGATCATCGAGCTGGTCCGCCAGGGGTGCACGAACCGGCAGATCGCCGAGGAGATCGGCTTCTCCGTGCCGACGGTCAAGGCCGAGCTGGCCAACCTGTGCACGCTGCTCGGGGCGGGCAACCGGTCCGAGCTGGCGGCCAGGGCCGCGCGCGCTGGACTCTGACCGGGTTCCGGGGACGTCGCCCGTACCCGCCGCTCAGCCCCGCGTCGACCGACCGCGGGCGACGCGCAGCTGGTCGAGCAGGGCGTAGCGCCGCTCAGCCGCGGGGACCGAGTGCTGCGCCATCCACGTCGCGGTGAGAACGGCGTCGTCATCGGGCTGGGACCGCAGCCCGGCGACGATGCCTCGGACGTCCTCGGGGCTCCTGTTCTGGCTCATCTTGGCCTTGGCCTCGACACGGGTCAGCCGCACCTCGATCCCGACGATCGCGCGCAGCATGCGCTCGAGGTGGTCGGCGGGGACCTGGTCGACCGAATAGGCAGCCTGCTCCGGGCGCCCCCGCTCGTGCGCCTCGGTGAGCCGGCGCACCGCGGCCTCGGTCCAGGCCGGGTCGTCCTGCACCACGAGCTGGCCGTAGGCGTGGACTGTTAGGTAGTTCCAGGTGGGCACGACGGTTCCGGTCCGCTCGCGGGAGGGCAGCCAGCGCGGGGAGACGTAGTGGTCGGCTCCGTGGATGAGCACCAGCGCCTCGCCGAGGACCGGCTCCCGGCACTGGGGGTTGTTGCGGGCGACGTGCGTGAGCAGCGCCCCGTGATCCGCGGCGCCGGGGTCGAAGACGAACGGCAGGTAGGTGGCGGCCAACCCGGTCGGGTGCACGGTGACGAGGTCAGCGGCGCCCACGTCGGCGAGCAGCTCGCGGACGTGGTCGTCCGACATCGCGAAGTGCTGGGGCACGTACACCCGCCCATTGTGGGCTCCGGATCGGGCTGGGTCGACGGACAGGGGCGGCGCCATCGCGGGGGGCGCGTCGCCACCAGCAGAGGCCCGGCACCCGATCGGCCGTCCCGGACGCCCCGGAGGGAATCCGGGTGCGGCGACGGGCGTTGTCCCGATGTGAAGGGTGACAGTGTCGAAGTCGTGATCGATGCCGGTGGGTCGGCACGCACGTACGTGATCACCGCCTCGCGGGCGGGGCGCCGCGTCGAGGTGTCGCACGGCCGGGGCGTGGTCGAGATCACCGAGCTCACGCGCGGGGGCACGCCGGTCCGGACGGCCCGCTTCATGGCCGCGCGCGTGCTCGCGGTCGTCGAGCACCCCTCCCCGCGGCGCGAGCGGGTGCCCGACGACGCCGCCGTCCACCAGCTCCCGCTCCCGGCGTCCTGACGGGCCGGGAGCCTGGCGTCGGGCGAGTACGAGGCGCTCGTCGCGATCCCGGGACGCCGCGCCCGGCCATACGATGCTCCGGTGCCCTCACAGTCCATCTGGGACGAGTTCGCGGTCGACCCGCGGAGCTCCCAGTACGGCAGCCTGCGCGCCTCCGATGCTGACCGCGAGATCGTCCATCGCGTCCTGGGCAGCGCGTACGCCGACGGGAGGCTCACCCGCGAGGAGTTCGACCAGCGAAGCGACGCGGTCCTCGGCGCCAAGACGCTCTCGCAGCTCCCGGCCCTGATCCACGACCTCGTCCCGGACCCGGGGCCCTCCGCGCGCCTCCCGGCGTTGGCCGAGGACCCCGCCTTCCAGGCCCGCGCTGTCGCGGCCTACGAGAAGGACCGCCGCGAGGCGGCGTGGGGCTTCGTGTCGGCGTCGCTCATCTGCTGGGTCATCTGGGGGGTCACGTCCGGCGCCGGTGGCTTCCCCTGGCCCGTGTTCGTGATGCTCGGCACCGGCCTGCACCTGCTGCGCCTGCTCGTCATGCGCGGCAGCGAGATCGACGAGCGGCGCAAGCGGCTGGAGCGCAAGGCCGGCAAGTCCGTGACGGATCGCGAGCCACGTGCACTCCCGGGCGGCGACGACGGAACCTCGAGGGCCACCGGGGAGTGGCGGCGCGAAGGATCGTCATCGACGTCCGCCTAGCGGGGCATCAGGGACTTCAGGAAGTCCTGAGTCTCGGCATCCACTGAGTGGACGAGCGTGCCGATCATCCCGCGCGTGAGCAGCACCTTGTAGACGTGGCGGACCAGCCGGTCGAACTCCCCGTCCGCAACCGTGTGGCTGTTGCGGAAGTCCGGGTCCTTGTTGGCCGAACGCACCGTCACCCAGGCCCCCTCGCGACGGACCAAGTCGGGACCGATGATGACCCCGCTCCAGTCGTACTCGAACCCTTGGGCGGTGTACACGCAGCCAACCTGCTCGAAACCGCCCGGCTGGCTCGCCCACAGCGCCGAGGGTGGGGCGTCCCCAACCGGACGGTCGCCCTTGACGTTCCAGGGTCGTGACCAGTCGCCGATGCGCACGTCGTCGACCAGTGTGCCGTCTGGCCGCGGATCGCTCCATGGCCAGCAGTACCCGGCCGTCACCCGGGCTCCGAACCCCGAGTCCCGGCGCAGCCGCAGGTCGATCTCCATCTCCGTCGGTGAATCGACCACGCGCACCTCGAACCCGTCGTCGCCCTCCCACGGGATCGGCCCGCCCGGAGCCAGTCCGAGGAGTCGGTGCACCCAACGGATGTACGCCTCGCTACCGCCACAGCGGAACTGCTCGTCCAGCGAGACCTTCTGGACATGAAGGTCCTGGCTCGCGGCGAAGGCCTCGATTTCGTGGACGCTGCCGAGCTCACCAGGCCGGACGACTTGGTGCTCGTCGAGCAGGAACACCGGCACCCGCGCAGCCGCGATGAGTTCGTCGATCTGGGGGCGGGCGGTCCGTAGGCGCGCCCGGGTGTAGCGGTTGACCGAGGTCTCTCGGATCCGGTGGGCCTCATCGAGGATCAGCACGTCGAGGCCGTTGCGCTCGGCTTCCATGAACGAGTTGAAGTACTTGAACATCGACCGCACCCGGGTCGACCCGCTCCCCGCGACCTGACGCAACGTCTGGGTGAAGGAGCGCGAACCGGTGGCGTGCAGGACGGTGCGGCCCTGGCGGGCCAACTCCCCAAGCAGGGACAGCGCGATGACGCTCTTGCCACTGCCCGGGCCACCGGAGACGATCACCACGGTCTTTGAGTCGGCTGCCCGTGCTCGTTGCACCTCGTGGAGCACGATCTCGTAGGCCAGCTTCTGCTCATCGAGCAGGACGAACTGCTCCCGCTCGCGGATCTCGCGCGCAGCGACCGTGAGCAGTTGACGGCTCGGGCCCGCGCGCAGTGACAGCAGGTGGTCCCCCGCCGCCGCTCCGAGGATGTCGGGGTCCAGCCGCGAACGCAGGAAATCCAGGAAGTCACCGCGTCGCTCCCCAGTGAACATACGCACGGATTCGGAGGTTCGGCGGTTCCTGAGTGAGGCGATGCCATGCTCCGTGGCGTTGTGGAGGTAGGCGACTGCGACGACGTCCTCGTGGCGATCCTGCAGGCCGGGCAGGAAGTCAAGCATGTAGTCCCGGTAGGTCTGCACCTGCTCCATCGGGTGCAGCACGGGCCGGTGGCCGTAGGCGTCGACACGGACGAGTGCGTCGCCATCCTCGTATCGGATGGCACGGCTCCACTGCTTCAGCTCGACCACGACGTAGGAATGCCGACCCGTCCGTGGGTGTTGGCCAGCCAGCACGGCATCGACCCGCTTGCTCGTCAACGGCAGCTGGTGCTCGACCAGCACCTCGACGTTGGACAAGCCCCCTGTCACGAGGTCGTTGACCAGGACCGGGATCGATGCGGACCAAGCACGCACCTCTGCCTGGCTAGGTCGACGGCCGGTGGACGCGAGCATCCGGGACATCATCTGCTCGATCGCGCTGTCGGACTCGAACAGCGAGCGCACGCCCGCCGCCGAGTGTCGCAGCAGCACCACGGCGAGAACCCCCGGACAGCACGAAAGGATCGTGCGGGTGGGGGTGTCCCTGGCACGCTGCTCGGCGTGGGGCGCCCGTCGGGCCGCGATGCAACTGTAGGACGCCCCTTCCGGTCATGGCATAGTCGCCGACGTGTCCGACCTGCACGCGTTGCGCGACCGGATGCGCGCGTTCACCTCTGAGCGGGACTGGGAGAAGTTCCATGACCCCAAATCCTTGCTGTTGGCGCTCGTGGGCGAGGTTGGCGAACTCGCAGAACTGCTCCAGTGGCTGCCCGCTGCCGAGGCCCGGTCACTGGCCGCCACGGAGCCCCTCCGCAGCCGGGCCGGGCAGGAACTGGCTGATGTCCTGCTCTACCTCATCAGGCTGGCCGACGTCCTGGGGATCGACCTCGCGGAGGCCGCAACGGCCAAGATGGCCGACTCCGAGTTGCGATTCCCGGCCACGCAGGTCGAAGGCGTGGCCCCGCCGCGGGGCTGACGTGGCTGGGCCCCCTTCGCTCCTCCCCACTTGTCGACCAGGCTGGGTCAGCGCCGTGCGTCAGCGCGCGAGGAGCTCGTCCACGCTCGTCCCGGGCAGGGAGAGGGTGACGTGCGTGTTCCACGGGTCGGTGACCTCGAGCGAGGCGCGCGGCCCGGGGTCCCGCCCCGCGGCTGTTCCACGTGTTCATGCCGAGGTGGTGGTGGTACCCACCGGCGGCGGCGAAGAGCGCGCCGGGGTAGCTGGAGACGGTGACCTCGAAGCCGAGGGTGTCGACGTAGAAGTCACGGGCGGTGGCGATGTCGCCGACCTGCAGGTGGACGTGCCCGATCCGGCCGGCGAGCCCCGGTCCGGCGTCCATCGCCTCCTGCGTCAGATGGGCTCGCAGGTATGCGTTGGGGTCCAGATGGAGGGTGGCCATCTGGAGCTCGCCGCCGGCACGCTGCCACTGGTCACGCGGCCGATCGACGTACAGCTCGATGCCGTTGCCCTCCGGGTCGGTGAAGTAGAAGGCCTCACTGACGAGGTGGTCCGCGGAGCCGACGAAACGGCTGCGCCGGTCCGAGGCCGCCCGGTGGACCGTCGCCGCGAGGCTCGCGGGGTCGTCGAACAGGAACGCGGTGTGGAACAGGCCGGCCTCGCGCGGGTTCCCGGCGGGCAGGTCCGGGGTGTGCACGAGGCGCACCATCGGGATCCCGCCGCGCCCAAGGACCCGGTGGACCTCGCGGCCGCGGCTGCGCTCCTCGATGGGGACCAGCGCGATGGCGTCCGCGTAGTAGCTGGTCATGAGCGCGAGGTCGCCGACCCGCAGGGTGACGGCGTCCATGGTGGTGCCAGCGCTGATGGCGCGGTCGTCGGTGGTCGCTGAGGAGATCGTGCGCTCGCTGACGCCTGCCATGGGTCGCTCCTGGAGGTCGTTCTCCGGTGGGTACGACCAAGGGTAGGGATACTTAGTTGATCCGTCAACTACTCCTTCCGTCGGGACCGTGCCGTCGCCTTCGAGATGGCCCCCTCAGGGATCGACCGGGTCGCGGGGGCCGAGGTGGCAGTGCGATCGGACGGGCCGGCGCGGGCCCGTCGGGACGCACGGCCACCTCCCGGACCGGCAGGCCGCGCAGGGAGCGGGCCCGGGGCGCCAGGGGCCGGCCGAGGCCCTGCCAGGCCCACCACAGGGCCAGCACCACGGCGGCCGCGAAGGCGAGCACCGCGAGCGCGCGGACCAGGTCGGCGATGTCGTCGGTCCGGGCCAGCAGGTCCAGCCTGCCGAGGACGTTGCGCCAGTCGTGACCGGACCCGGAGCCGTCATCGCCGAACAGGGGCAGCTCCATGCGGGTCGCGTCACGGACGTACACCGAGACGTTGTGCAGCGAGACGCCCAGCCACGCGAGCATGCAGACCAGGGCGAAGCGGTCCCCACGCCAGCCGAAGTACCCGGCCAGGGCAGCCGGCACTGCGACCTGCAGGACGCTGCCGGCCAGCGCCATCACGAGGAACGGGGCCCAGAGGAACAGCAGGTGCCCGAACTCGTGGATGGCCAGGTCGACGCCGGAGAGGAAGGGGACCCAGCCGTTGCGGGTGAGACTCAGCCAGGCGAGGCCGATCGCCACGAGCAGGGCGCCGCCCGAGCGGAGCAGGACCACCCGGACCGGCTCCGCTGCCGCCGGGAGGCGCAGCGACCGGTCCGCCTGCGGCGAGCGGCTGCCAAGCATGCGACCGAGCGTACGCAACTCATGGTGATCACACAATCACGCTGCGCTATCAGCACGGCATCGCCCCGTGCGCCGGTAAGGTCGCGTCGTGCGCGGGCCCGACCCTCTCGTGATGCAGGGCGAGGGCCGGCCGCGCACCTCGGCCTCGGAGATCCTGCGCCTGGCCGTCCCCGCGTTCGGCGCACTCGTCGCGCAGCCACTCTTCACGTTGATCGACGCCGCGATCGTCGGCACGCTCGGGACGACCGCCCTGGCCGGTCTGGGCGCCGGCGCCCAGGTCTTCACCACCGTGACGGGGCTGGCGATCTTCCTGGCCTACGGGACGACGGCGGTCGTGGCGCGCCGCGTCGGGGCGGGCCAGCTGGCCCGCGGGATCACCGACGGGGTCGAGGGCGTGGCCCTCGGGGTGGGCCTCGGGACCGTCGCCACCGTGGTCACGTGGCTCACCGCACCCCAGCTCGTCGCCTGGATCGGGACCTCGCCGGCGTCGACGCCCGAGGCCCTGGCCTACCTGCGCACCGTCAGCCTGGCCTTCCCGTTCGCCCTCGCCGCGATGGCGGCGATCGGCGTCCTGCGGGGCTTGCAGGACACGGCGACGACCCTGTGGATCACGCTGGTGGCGGTCACCGCGAACCTCGTCCTGTCGGCGTGGCTGGTCCTGGTCGCGGGCTGGGGCGTCGCCGGCTCCGCCTGGGGCACGGTGGCCGCGGAGGCGCTGGCCGCCGCGCTGTTCCTCGCCGTGCTGGTGCGGCGCGCCCACCACCACGGCGCAGCCCTGCGGACCACCCGCGCCGGCGTGCTGGTCGCGGCTCGCGGGGCCGTTCCGCTCTTCTGGCGCACGGTGGCCCTGCGGGCGGTGTTCGTGCTCGCGATCGTCGTCGCGGCCAGGCTCGGTGACGCCGAGCTCGCGGCCTACTACGTCACCTTCACCGTCTGGTACCTGCTCGCCCTGGGCATGGACGCCCTGGCCATCGCTGGGCAGGCCCTGCTCGGCCGGCACCTCGGGGCCGGATCGGTGGCCACCGCGCGGGCCGTCACCTGGCAGATGACTCGCTGGGGGATCGCCCTGGGCGCGATCCTGCTCGTGGTCGTGCTGGCGGCCCGACCCTGGCTGCCGGGCCTCTTCGGCGAGGACCCTGCGGTGCAGGCGATGGTGGCCGCCGCCCTGGTCGTGGTGGCCCTGCAGCAGCCCCTGGCCGGGGTGGTGTTCGTCCTCGACGGCGTGCTGCTCGGCGCCGGCGACGCCACCTACCTGGTCCTGGCGCAGGCCCTCGCGCTGGCCGTGTTCGCCCCGGCCGCCTGGTGGGTGTGGCGCACCGACGGCACGGTGACCGACCTGTGGCTGGCGCTCACGCTCTTCATGCTGGTACGAGCCGCGGCGTTCTCAGCACGCGTGCGCGGCGATGCGTGGCTGGTGACCGGCGCGACGCGATGACCTCGCGCCGGGGCGCCGGACGGGACCGGGGGTCGCGCCCGCTCTCAGCCCTTGGTGCCGTCGACCGAGCTGCGAGGGGCGGGGATGCTGTCGAGCAGCGCACGGACCTCGCTCTCGAGGTAGCGCCGATGCCCCCCAAGGGTCCGGATCGAGGTGAGCTTGCCGGAGTTGGCCCAGCGGGTGACCGTCTTCGGATCCACCCGGAAGAGCGCCGCGACCTCGGCGGGGGTCAGGAGGGGCTCCACGTCCTGCTGTCGTACCGCCATCGAGGCCTCCGCCGAGTTTCCCCCAGATCGGTGGACCGCCACGCCGGAGGGCCGCCCTCTCGTCGCTGAGGGTCCCCAGCCGGCTACGCAGGGTGTGGCAGGCGCGAACTCGAGTGATGCGCGCCTGCACACCCGCCCGGGTAGTATGAGGGCCGCTCGCGCCCGGGAACTGCACGGAAGGGCGTGCGTGACGAGTCACGCCGGAGCACACGTACCGCCCGGGACGCACCGGAGGAGGGGGTCGAGCCATGGGGCGCGGCCGAGCCAAGGCAAAGCAGCGAGTCCGACCTGGACGCCGACGACCTCGAGGCATTCGACGAGGACCCCTACGCGAAGTACGTGGAGGACGACGAGCTCGGGGACGACGAGGACGACGGCGAGCGCAGCTGACCCCGGCCGTCGGAGGCGGGCGTGCCGGCCGGTGCACGGCACCTGGCAGGCGCCCTCGTCTCGCGGCTGACGCGCACGGTCCCCAGGCCCGCGTCGGCGGCCGGAAACCGGGACCCGGCACCCCCTCAGGCGTGCTGGCCCACCAGCCCCACCGATCCTCCGGACCCGCCCTTGGCCGCGCTGTCCGAGGGGTCCCCCGACGCTGCCGTGCGCACGTGGCCGCACACCCACGCATCCACGCCTCGTCCCCGCAGTCGCCGCAGCCCGTCGCCGACCGAGTCAGGCGCCATCACCGCGACCATCCCCAGGCCCTCGTTGAACGTGCGCTCGCGCTCGGCGAGTGCGACACCGCCGAGCGCACCGATCAGCGCGAAGACCGGCGGCGGGGTCCACGTGGGACGGTCGATCTGGCCGTGCAGCCCGGGTGGGAGGACGCGAGCCACGTTCGCGGCGATGCCGCCACCGGTGATGTGCGACACCGCGTGCACGCCCCCGCCTGCCACCAGGTCCAGGACGTCCCGGGCGTAGATGCGGGTCGGCTCGAGGAGCTCCTCACCCAGGGTGCGCCCGAGCTCGGGCACGTGCCGGTCCAGTGCCCACCCGGCACGCTCCAGCAGGACGTGCCGGGCCAGCGAGTAGCCGTTCGCGTGCAACCCGGAGGAGGCCATCGCGACGAGGACGTCGCCGTCGCGGACCCGATCCGGCCCGAGCAGCGCGTCGGCCTCGACCACACCCGTGCCCGCCCCGGCGACGTCGTACGCGTCGGGCTCGAGCAGCCCGGGGTGCTCCGCGGTCTCGCCGCCGACCAGCGCCGCGCCCGCCCGGGCGCACCCCTCGGCGATCCCGGACACGATCGCGGCCACCCGCTCGGGCACCACGCGGCCCACGGCGATGTAGTCGGTCAGGAACAGGGGCTCGGCCCCGCACACCACGAGGTCGTCGACCACCATGGCCACCAGGTCGATGCCGATGGTGTCGTGCACGCCCATGCGCCGGGCGACCTCCACCTTGGTCCCGACCCCGTCGGTCGAGGTGGCCAGCAGCGGCCGGCGGTACCCTCGCAGGGCCGAAGCGTCGAACAGCCCGGCGAACCCGCCGACGCTGCCGACCACCTCGGGCCGCTGGGCGCGCGCGATCGAGGCGCGCATGAGCGCGACGGCACGCTCCCCCGCCTCGACGTCGACGCCCGCGGCGGCGTAGGTCGCGCCGCCGCCCACCGGCTCGGTCATCGCGCGCCCACCTCCACGGTCTCGAGCAGGTGCTTGCCGAGCAGCTCGGGCTCCGGCAGGGCGATCGGGTAGTTGCCGTCGAAGCAGGCCCGGCAGAGGTTCGCCGCGCCCAGTGCGGTGGCCTCGGTCAACCCCGCCAGGGAGACGAACCCCAGCGAGTCCGCGCCGATCGAGGAGCGGATCTCCGCCACGGTGCGGTCGTTGGCGATCAGCTCGCTCTTCGTGGCGAAGTCGATGCCGTAGAAGCACGGCCAGGTGACCGGCGGGGAGGAGATCCGCACGTGCACCTCGCTCGCCCCGGCCTCGCGCAGCATGCGCACGATGGCCCGCTGCGTGTTGCCCCGGACGATCGAGTCGTCCACGACGACCAGCCGCTTGCCGTCGATCACGTCCCGCAGCGGGTTCAGCTTCAGCCGGATGCCCCGCTGCCGGATCGTCTGGGAGGGCTGGATGAACGTGCGCCCCACGTACGCGTTCTTCACCAGCCCCTGCGCGAACGGCAGGCCGCTGGCCTGCGCGAAGCCGACCGCGGCAGGGGTGCCGGACTCCGGGACGGGGATCACCAGGTCGGCGTCGACGGGGTGCTCGTGGGCGAGCCGCCGCCCGATCTCCAGCCGCGTGGTGTGCACCGAGCGCCCGGAGATCCAGGTGTCCGGGCGGGCGAGGTAGACGAACTCGAAGAGGCAGTGCTTCGGCTCGGCCCGGGCGAAGCGGTCCGAGCGCAGCCCCCGGTCGTCGATGGCGACGATCTCCCCGGGCTCGACCTCGCGGACCGGCTCGGCGCCGACGATGTCGAGGGCGGCACTCTCCGAGGCCACCACCCAGCCGCCGCGCTCCAGGCGACCGATGATGAGGGGCCGGATCCCCTGCGGGTCGCGCGCGGCGTAGAGCGCGGTGTCGTCCATGAAGACCAGGGAGAAGGCGCCGCGCACGTGCGGCAGCTCGTCGACCGCGGCCGTCAGCAGCGACTCGCCCTGGTGGGCGGCGAGCAGGGCGGTGAGCAGCTCGGTGTCGGACGTGGCGTGGATCGCGCCACCCAGCGGGAGGGTCCCGGCGTGGGCCTCGGCCTCGGCGACGCGCAGGGCGAGCTCGGCGGTGTTCGTCAGGTTGCCGTTGTGGGCCAGCGCGAGGTGACCCGTGGCGGTCCCGCGGAAGGTCGGCTGGGCGTTCTCCCACACGCTGGACCCGGTCGTGGAGTAGCGGCAGTGGCCGATCGCGACGTGCCCGTGCAGCGAGGCCAACGCGCCCTCGGTGAAGACCTGCGAGACCAGCCCCATGTCCTTGTAGACGACGGTCTGGTGGCCGTCGCTGACCGCCATCCCCGCGGACTCCTGGCCGCGATGCTGCAGCGCGTAGAGGCCGAAGTAGGTGAGCTTCGCGACCTCCTCGTCGGGCGCCCACACGCCGAAGACGCCGCAGGCGTCCTGCGGGCCCCGCTCCTGGGGATCCAGGTCGTGGGTGAGCCTGCCATCGCCACGCGCCACGGGGGCAGTGTAGGTGCCGCGGGGCTGGCGGGGGCGAGCGGCAGCGGGGGGCGGGGGCGCCGGGGGCGCGGGGGGCGGGGGGCGGGGGGGCGGGGGCGCGGGCGGCAGCGAAGCACCTGGCCGGGCCGGGGTAGCGTCCCGGCGTGGCCTCGACCCCTGCCCCGGTCCGGGAGGCCGCGGCCGGCGCCGGCGCCAGTGCCGGCAGTGCGGTGGCGGTCGGCTCGGTCCTGGCCGCCGCCGCCCTGTTCGGGACGGCCGGCACGGCGCAGGCGCTCGGGCCGGCGGGGACCACGCCGGTCGCCGTGGGGATCGTGCGGATCGGCGTCGGAGCCCTCGTGCTGCTGCTGGCGATCCCACTGCTCGGCGGGTCGTTGCGCGGGCTGCTGGGGCGGTACCGGACCCCGGCCATGTGGGTCACCGCCCTGGCGGCGGGCAGCTACCAGCTCTGCTTCTTCGCAGCGGTCGACCGCGTCGGGGTCGCGCTGGGAACGCTGGTTGCCGTGGGTGCCGCCCCGATCCTGGCCGGGCTGCTCGCGTGGGCGGTGCTCAGACACCGACCGACCGTGGGCTGGCTGCTCGCGACCGCGGTGTGCCTCTCCGGTCTCGCGCTGCTCACCGCCGGCGGCATCACCGGCGGCAACGCCCTCGGCCTGCTGCTGGCACTGGGCTCCGCTGCCTGCATCGCCGCCTACAACGTGGCGGCCAAGGTCCAGCTCGATCGCGGGGTGGGCGCCCTCGAGGTGCCGGCGGGCAGCTTCCTGCTGGGCAGCCTCGTGCTCCTGCCCGTCCTGGCCGTCCAGCCGCTCGGGTGGGTGGCGTCGCCGAGCGGGGCCATCCTGGCGCTCTACCTCGGCGTCGCGACCATGGGCGTGGCGAACGTGCTGCTCACCCGGGGGATGCGGACGCTGCGGTCGGGTCCCGTGACGACCCTGATGCTGGGCGACCCGGCCGTGGCGACCCTCCTCGGCGTGGTGGTGCTCGGCGAGCGCCTGTCGCTGGAGGCGGGGATCGGGGTCGCGGTGATCTTCGCCGGGCTGGCACTGCAGGGCGTGCTGGCCTCACGCGGGCGCGCGGAGCCCGAGCCGCTGCCGGGGCTCTGACGGCCCGGTCAGGACCCAACCCCCCGCCCCGCCCACCGCTCCGCCCAGCACACCCGCCCAGCCCCGGCCGGCCCACCGCTCCGCCCAGCCCGGCCGGCCCGCCGCCCAGCCCCGGCCGGCCCACCGAACCCAGCGCTCCGATCACCCCCGTTACCTTTCCCCGGT
The DNA here is from genome assembly GCA_025456065.1 of Candidatus Nanopelagicales bacterium. Lineage (GTDB taxonomy): Bacteria > Actinomycetota > Actinomycetes > S36-B12 > CAIYMF01 > Prado023. The sequence continues at coordinate 14,640 of JALOLH010000068.1, forward strand.
GCCTCCAGGCTCCGGACGCCTCTGCACCAGGACGGGGCAGGCGCATACTGCTGGGCATGGCGGGCCGGCGGTCGATCGGGGACACCGAGGGTCGAGCCGCGGTTGCCGCCGCCCTCGCCGGGTCCGCTGCAGGGGAAGGGCCCGCGCCAGATCGGGGGACGCTGCGCACCGCGGTGCGCTACACGCTGCAGCTGCTGGCCCAGCGCGCACCGGGGTACGCCGTCGAGGTGCGGGTCCCGCCGCTTGCCGCGGTGCAGGCCGTGCCCGGTCCGGTCCACCGCCGCGGGACGCCCTCCGCGGTCGTCGAGATGGAGGCGCGCACCTGGCTGGCGCTGGCGAGCGGTGCCCTGGCCTGGGAGGAGGCGCGGGCCGGGGGTCGCATCAGCGCCAGCGGCGAGCGGGCCGACCTGTCCCCATGGCTGCCGCTGCTGCGGCTGGGGGCGGCCGACGGGGACTGACCGATCACCCTGCACCCTCACCCGGGAGCGGGTCAGAGGTTGCCCACGATCAGCGCGAGGCCGCCGAACCCGGCCACGGCCAGGACTGCCATCCGCGCCGCGCGCTCGGGGATCCGCGGTGCCACGACGACGCCGACGAGGGTGCCGACGACCAGCGCCACCACGGCGGCCACGTCCGGCAGCACCGGGCCGATCACGAGCATCGTGGCCAGGCCTTGGATCAGGAAGAACCCCTGGAGCGTGGCGCGCGCCTCGCGTGGCTCCCAGCCCGCGTTCGCGGCGTAGAGGCCGACCGGCGGGCCGCCCACCCCGCCGATCACGTTCATCGTGGCGCTGGCGATGCCCGTGCCGATCGCGCCGGGGATGGACACCAGCGGCTGCCAGCGCAGCCCGCGCCACAGGGCCACGACGCCGACGAGGACCGCGGTGCCGGCAGCCACGGCCAGGGCAGCGGTGTCGACCCCGGCGATCAGGGCACCCACCGCCGGGGTGGCCAGCAGCGTGGGCACGAGCAGGGTCCCGCCGTCGCGGACCCGGACGTGCCGCCACTGCCCGAGCAGCGGGATCACGGAGGCGAGGATGCCGAGCAGGACGACGACGGCCACGCCCTGCGACGGGCCGAGCAGCGCGATCAGCCCTGGGGCGGCCACGAGCGCGAACCCCAGCCCCGTGACCGACTGGGCGAGGCCGCCGGCCGCGACCCCGGCGATCGCGAGCACCGCCAGCGGTTCCACAGGCCGAGTCCTACCACCCGCGTCGACCACCGCCGACAACACCCGCCGCACCCGCGCGCTCGAAGCCGTCGCTCTCGCCGTCGGTCCTGGCCGAACCGGGTCCGCCCGCGCACCAGCCCGTCGTTCTGGCGGGCTCGTCGCCCGCCAGAACGACGGGTTCGTGCGCAGTCGCCCGGTCGCACGTGCGGAGCGGGGTTCCGGAACGACGGGATCGTGCGCGGTGCCAGCCCGGAGCCGGGCTGGCACGCCCACCCGGGCGTCGGGGGATCACCCGACGGCGCGGCGGCCCGCGGCGGCAGCGTCCACGATCTTCGCGATCCGGCCGGCTCGGGTCGCCGGCCGCTTCGCGCTGACCACGAACCACAGGTGCTGCTTGCGAAGTCCCGGCGGCATCCGGTCGAAGAACGTGCGGGCCGCCGGCACCGCGTCGAGCGCTGCTGCCAGGTCGTCGGGCACCTCGAGGCGGTCGACCGCGTCCAGCAGCTCCCACGAGCCGTTGGCCTTCGCCACCTCGATGGCCCGCAGCCCCCGCTCGGTCATGAGTCCCGACGGCAGCAGCCGCTCGAGCCGCGCCTTGTTCAGCGCCGACCACGTCGAACGCGGCTTGCGCGGTGTGACCAGCAGCATGTTCGTCGCATCGTCGCGGGTGCGGATGGTGGAGTCGATCCAGCCGAAGCAGAGGCACTCCTCGACGATGTCGTCGTACGGCAGGGTCGGCCCGTCCGAGCCCCGCCGATGCGTGACCAGCCAGATCCCCGGCGAGGAGTCGGCATGCTCGGTGAGCCAGGCCCGCCACTGCTCACGGGTGGTCACGAGCACGTGCTCGAGGTCGTCGAGGCCCACGAGGGGTGATGGTGGCACGCCACGGCTGGGGCCGCCCACCCGGACTGTGGCGTGGATCACGCGATCCGGGGGGTTCCGCCCGGCAGCATCGCGGGTATGGCCCACGACGTCGCCCGAGCCCCCACCCTGGAGATCTGATGACCCCCTCGTCGACCACCCCGAGCGCGCTGGCCGCCGTGGAGGAACGCCTCATGCTGGCCGTCGCCGCGCGCGAGCAGTCGCAGGCCGTGGCCGGTGACGGGAGCGCCGGTCCCGCCGCGCCGGGACACGCCGAGTCCTGATCCCGAACCGGGAGGGCCAGCGGGCCTCTCCCGGCACGCACCCGGGCCGCGGCCCGTTCAGCCGCCGTGCGCCCCGTCCTCGCCGAACAGGGCAGGGAAGGTGGCCTCCCGCGCCGCTCGCACCTCGTCCAACGCAAGCACGAGCGCCTCGCCGTGCACGCCGTCGACGACCAGTGCCTGCCCTCCTCCGGGCACGCCGGCGTCCGCCCCGATCCCCGAGTCCACGACCCCGATCCGGGCCGCGGCGAACCCGCGGGCCCCGCACATCTCGGCGAAGCGCAGCTCCTCCGAGCGTGGCACCGCGACGATCGCACGGGTGGCGGACTCGGCGAGCAGGAACACGAAGGGGTCCAGGTCGTCGGGGACCCAGCACCGCGCCCCGACGCCGGCACGCAGCGCCATCTCGAGCAGTGCGAGCACCACGCCGCCGTCCGAGACGTCGTGCGCCGCGGAGAACAGCCCGTCGCGCGACCCCGCCACGAGGATCTGCCCGAGCGTGCGCTCCGCGTCGAGGTCCAGGTGCGGCGGCATGCCGCCGAGGTGGTCGTGCACCACGTGCGCCCATTCCGAGCCGCCGAACTCGTCGCGCGTCACGCCGAGCAGGTAGATGAGGTCCCCATCGGTCGACCAGGCCATGGGCGTGCGCCGGGCCACGTCGTCGAGCACGCCGAGGACCCCGACCACCGGGGTGGGATGGATCGCCACGTCGCCGGTCTGGTTGTAGAACGACACGTTGCCGCCGGTCACCGGGGTGCCCATGCGCTGGCAGGCGTCGGCCAGGCCGCTCACGGCCTGGGCGAACTGCCACATGACCGCAGGATCCTCCGGCGAGCCGAAGTTCAGGCAGTTGGTCACCGCCAGCGGCACGGCTCCGGTCACCGCGACGTTGCGGTAGGCCTCGGCATAGGCCAGCTGCGCCCCGGCGTACGGGTCCAGCGCGGCGAACCGTCCGTTGCAGTCGGTGCTCAGGGCCACGCCCCGCCCGGTCACCTCGTCGACGCGGAGCACGCCGGCGTCCTCCGGCATCGCCAGGACCGTGTTGCCCTGCACGTACCGGTCGTACTGCTCGGTGACCCAGTCCTTCGCCGCGAGGTTCGGGGAGGCCGCCAGCTGCAGCACGGCCTCCCGAAGCTGGGCCGCGGAGCCGGGCCGGGCCAGCCGCTCGGGGGTCGGTGCGTCGTCCTGGCGCGGAGTCAGCCACCCGGGACGTGCGAGCGGGCGCTCGTAGACCGGCCCCTCGTGGGCCACGGTCCGCGGCGGCACGTCCACGATCTGCTCGCCGCGCCACTCGATCGTCAGGCGCCCGGAGTCGTTGACCTCGCCGACGATCGCGGCCTCGATCTCCCACTTGGCACAGATCGCGAGGAAGGCGTCGATCCGGTCGGGCCGGACCACGGCGGCCATGCGCTCCTGCGACTCGCTCATGAGGATCTCCTCCGGCGAGAGCGTGTGGTCGCGCAACGGCACCCGGTCGAGCACGACGTGCATGCCGCCCTCGCCGTTGCTCGCCAGCTCCGAGGTCGCGCACGAGATGCCAGCGGCGCCGAGGTCCTGGATGCCCTCGACCAGGCCAGCGCGCAGCACCTCGAGGGTGCACTCGATGAGCAGCTTCTCCATGAAGGGGTCGCCGACCTGCACCGCCGGGCGCTTCGTCGGCCCGCCCTCGGAGAACGTGTCGGAGGCCAGGATCGAGGCCCCGCCGATGCCGTCCCCGCCGGTCCGCGCGCCGTAGAGCACCACGAGGTTGCCCACGCCGTGCGCCGAGGCCAGGTGGATGTCCTCGTGCTTCATGACGCCGACGCACAGGGCGTTCACGAGCGGGTTGCCCTGGTAGACGGCGTCGAACACGACCTCGCCGCCGATGTTCGGCAGGCCCAGGCAGTTGCCGTACCCGCCGATGCCGGCGACCACGCCGGGCAGCACGCGCCTGGTGTCCGGATGGTCGGCAGCGCCGAACCGCAGCGGGTCCATGACGGCCACGGGCCGTGCGCCCATGCTCATGATGTCGCGCACGATCCCGCCCACGCCGGTGGCCGCGCCCTGGTAGGGCTCGACGTAGGAGGGGTGGTTGTGCGACTCGACCTTGAACGTGACCGCCCAGCCGTCGCCGATGTCGACCACGCCGGCGTTCTCGCCCATCCCGACCAGCAGGGCGTCGGTCGCCGGCTTCTTCTCGCCGAACTGGCGCAGGTGGACCTTCGAGGACTTGTACGAGCAGTGCTCGCTCCACATGACCGAGTACATGGCCAGCTCCGAGCTCGTCGGGCGGCGGCCGAGGATCTCGCGGATCCGCGCGTACTCGTCGGGCTTGAGGCCGAGCTCGGCGAAGGGCTGGCCGGTGTCCGGGGTGGTCGCGGCGATGGCGACGGTGTCGATCATGCGCGCGCTCCGGCGGCGGCGACCGAGCCGGCGGCGGCGAGGTGGGCGAGGATCGAGGTGAAGAACCCCAGGCCGTCCGTCCCCGGGCCGGTGAGCGGCTCCACGGCGTGCTCCGGATGCGGCATCAGCCCGACCACGTTGCCCGCCTCGTTGCAGATGCCGGCGATGTCGCGCTGCGAGCCGTTGGGGTTCACCTCGGCGTAGTAGGCGACCACCCGGCCCTCGGCCTCGAGCTGGTCGAGGGTGGCCTCGTCGGCCTGGTACCGCCCCTCGCCGTTCTTCAGGGGGACGACGATGCGCTGCCCCGCCTCGTAGTCACGGGTCCACGCCGTCGCGGCGTTGCCGATCTCGAGGGCCTGGTCGCGGCAGACGAAGTGCAGGCCGGCGTTGCGGGTGAGCGCGCCGGGCAGCAGGTGCGACTCGCACAGCACCTGGAAGCCGTTGCAGATGCCGAGCACCGGCAGGCCGCCACGGGCGGCCGCGACGATCGCGCCCATCGCCGGGGCGAACCGGCTGATCGCCCCGCAGCGCAGGTAGTCCCCGTAGGAGAACCCGCCCGGCAGCACGACGGCGTCCACGCCATGCAGGTCGGCGTCGGCGTGCCAGAGCGCGACGGCCTCGCCGCCGGCGATCCGGACCGCCCGGGAAGCGTCCCGGTCGTCGAGCGAGCCGGGGAAGGTGACGACCCCGATGCGCATCAGGCCGGCGCCCCCTGCGTCGCGGCCTCCCGGATCACGTAGTCCTCGATGACCGGGTTGCTCAGCAGCGAGCCGGCCAGCTCCTCGAGCCGGGCGCGCAGGGCGTCGTCGAGCTCACCCTCGAGCTCGATCTCGAAGCGCTTGCCCTGCCGCACGCTGGCCACCCCGACCAGGCCGAGCCGACCGAGCGCCCCCTGGACCGCGCGACCCTGCGGGTCGAGGATCTCGGGCTTGAGCATGACGTCGACGACGACGCGGGCCACGGCGCCTCCTGGCTCGATGGGAGATGCGCACAGCCTACCGGCGGCCTGCGACGGCCCAGAGGACGCGCGCCGCCCGGACGTCGACCCACCCGGGTTCCCGCGGCCGCCCTCGATCTGGCCGTCCATGATCACGAGTTGCGTCAAGTCCGGAGCCGGGCCGGGTCACCTGATCCAAGTCCTGGGCCGCGCACCGGTCCAGGACTTGGATCGAATCGCGATCGTGGCCGGGCGCGCCTCGTGCGGCGAATCGCGATCGTGGCCGGGCCGGCGGCGGGCCGGTCAGGCCCCGCCCGACGGGACCCGCGCCGCCCGTCGCGCCGCCCGACGCCGCAGGAACACCACGAGCCACACGACCAGCCCCACCATGAGCAGCAGCGCGAGCAGCGGGGCGAGCAGGGCGGCCAGCGACAGGCCGACCGAGAAGCCGTCCTCGACGGTGCTCACCACGGGCGCGCCGGCGCCGGCGGTCGCGACGTTCACCACCGGCCGCACGGTGGCCTTCGTGGCGTGCACGCTGGCCGCTGTCACGAGCCCGAGGATCAGCGCGAGCGCCTGCGACCACTCGGCGTCGGCCCCGGACGCCGCGCCGGCGAACAGCACGGCGCCCGAGGCGGGACGGATCACGGTCTGCACCACGTCGTTCACGGAGTCGACGGCGGGGATCTTGTCGGCGAGCAGCTCGACGGCCAGCAGCACGCCCAGGATGACCAGCGCCGGGGTGCTGCCGAGCAGGTCGTAGGGCTCGCCGAAGCCGACGACGTCGAAGCGGATCAGCAGTCCGGCGATCAGCAGCGGGATGTAGGCGTTCAGCCCAGCGGCGACGGCCAGGCCGATGCCGGTGACGAGGATGGTCCCTGCCTCCATGCCGGTCAGGGTACGTGGCGGCGCACTACGGCGCGGACAGCTGCGCCTCGGGGGTGCTGCCACCCATCGAGGCGAACAGCTCGTTGGCCTCGGCGGTGTCCCACTTCAGGACCCACTGCCCGTTCTCCCAGTGATCGCTGTCCGACGTCGGGACGGTGGCGACCTCAGCCGCGCCGGAGGCCACCCGGCTCATGCCCAGGCCGAAGCGGCCGACGTCCACCACGCCGGAGTCCTCGTCCACCGCCACCGAGCCGGTCGCCGCGTTCACGATCTGCCACTGCCGGACCGGGTTCACCAGGGTCCGCCAGCTGAGCACCTCGTCGACGGTGAGCCGGACCCACTGCTGCTGGCGCTCCATGCGCCCGAGGTCCCCAGTCGGATCGGCGTAGCGCATGCGCACCCAGGCCAGCGCGGCCCTCCCGTCGAGCACCTGGCAGCCGGCCTCCACGTCGAGGCCGCTGTTCTCGTCGACGATGGCCTCCTCGAAGCACACCTCCACGCCGCCGACCGCCTCGGTCAGGTCGACGATCCCGGTCATGCCGACCTCCATGTAGTGGTCCACGTGCAGGCCGGTGTTGTACTCGATGGTCTGGGTCAGCAGCTGGGGCCCGCCGAACTGGTAGGCGGCATTGATCTTGTTCGAGCGGGGTCCGACCTCGGAGCCGTCGGTGGCCGTGTGGGCGGGGATCGTCACCCACGAGTCGCGGGGCACCGAGACCAGGCGCGGGGTCAGGGAGCCGGTCGGCGTGTGCAGCAGCATGATCGTGTCGGTGCGCTGGCCCTCCTCGTTGCCCGTGCGCAGCCGCCGACGCTCGGCTCGGGTGAGGCTGTCCCGGCTGTCGGAGCCCACCAGCAGCCAGACCCGGCCCGGGGTGTCGGCGATCTGGTCGGCGGGCAGGGCCGGGATGTGCTGCAGCGAGGTCGCGGCGTAGACGACGAGGAAGGCCAGCCAGGCGACGTAGCCGACGAGGGCCCAGCGCAGGATCCGCCACCCCCGGCGGACCGGGCTGCGCCCCGCCGGGGCGGCGCTCGGGACGGGTCGACCCGTCGGCGGGGCGGCGGTCGCGACCGACGGCGGTGCGACCACGGGCGCGGCACCCGGCGCGGGCCCGGCATGCGCCTGGTCCTCGCGCTCCGCAGCCCAGGAGCCGTCCGACAGGCGCCGGTAGAGGGTCGACCCGGTCATCGCCACATGATCGCACGGCGGCGGGGCCAGCAGGAGCGTCACGCGAGGCGCCACGGGGCCGTGCCGAGCCGACCCGCTCACCGCGCCGCCGGTGCGCGCGGTCAATAGTCTGGCCGGCGGCGGCCGGACCGCGCCGCGGAGTCCCAGGAGGTGCCATGACCCACGAGCGCGCCGGCCAGCCGGCCCAGGACAGCGACCTCGTCGACGTCGCCAAGCTCATCACGGCGTACTACGCGCTCCAGCCGGACCCCGACGACATCGACCAGCGGGTCAGCTTCGGCACCTCGGGTCATCGCGGCTCGAGCCTGCGCACCTCGTTCAACGAGTTCCACATCCTGGCGACCACCCAGGCGATCGTCGAGTACCGGGCGATGCAGGGCACGGACGGGCCGCTGTTCCTGGCCAAGGACACCCACGGGCTGTCCGAGCCGGCGTGGGCCTCCGCGCTCGAGGTGCTCGCGGCCAACGACGTCGCCGTGGTGGTCGACAGCCGGGACGGCTACACGCCCACGCCCGCCCTGAGCCACGCGATCCTGGCGCACAACCGGGGTCGCACGGACGGCCTCGCCGACGGCATCGTCGTCACGCCCTCGCACAACCCGCCGCCCGACGGCGGCTTCAAGTACAACCCGCCGAACGGCGGCCCCGCGGACACCGACGCGACGGGCTGGATCCAGGACCGCGCCAACGCGATCATCGCGGCGGGCATGACCGACGTGCGCCGGATCCCCCTGGCCGCCGCGCTCGCCCAGGACTCCACCGGGCGCTACGACTTCCTGCACGAGTACGCCAAGGACCTGCCGAACGTGCTGGACCTCGACGCGGTCCGCGCAGCCGGGGTCCGCCTGGGCGCGGACCCGATGGGCGGCGCCGCGGTCGCCTACTACGGCCACATCGCCGAGCTGCACGGGCTGGACCTCACGGTCGTGAACCCGCGGGTGGACCCGACCTGGCGGTTCATGACGCTGGACTGGGACGGCAAGATCCGGATGGACTGCTCGTCGCCGTTCGCGATGGCCTCGCTGGTCGCGCTGCGCGAGCAGTTCCAGGTGGCGTTCGGCAACGACGCGTCGATGATCGACCGGGTCGCCGCAGACCTCGGCCGGACGCTGGTCGAGGTGCCCGTGGGCTTCAAGTGGTTCGTGCCCGGCCTCGTGGACGGCTCGTTCGGGTTCGGCGGCGAGGAGTCGGCGGGCGCGTCGTTCCTGCGCAAGGACGGCACGGTGTGGACCACCGACAAGGACGGGGTCCTGCTGACGCTGCTGTCGGCCGAGATCACCGCGGTGACCGGCAAGGACCCCTCCGAGCACTACGGTGACCTGACCGCGCGGCACGGCGAGCCGGCCTACGCCCGGGTGGACGCTCCGGCGAACCGCGAGGAGAAGGCGAAGCTGGCCAACCTGTCCCCCGAGCAGGTGACCGCGACCGAGCTGGCCGGCGAGGCCATCACGGCCAAGCTCACCGCCGCACCTGGCAACGGCGCGCGGATCGGCGGGCTCAAGGTGACCACCGAGCACGGCTGGTTCGCCGCCCGGCCGTCGGGCACGGAGGACGTCTACAAGATCTACGCCGAGTCCTTCCTCGGTGCCGACCACCTGGCTCGGATCCAGGCCGAGGCGCGCGAGGTCGTGTCGGCCGCACTGGCGGGCTGAGCCCGGAGCTGCCCGCCCGGAGCTGCCCTGCGGCTGAGCCCGGCGGCGCGCGGTCGACCCGTCTGGCCCTGTAACGGTCGCCCGCGCGGCGGGAACATGGGGTTGTGAGCAGCGACGGGCAGGGGCACGGCGACGCGTGGGTGACCGAACTGTTCGGACGGCACTCGGGCGCCGTCCTGGCGTACGCCCGACGACGCCTGGACTCGGCCGAGGACGCCGAGGACGTCGTGGTCGAGGTGTTCGCCACCGCCTGGCGCCGACGCGCGGACGTCCCTGACGACGCGCTGCCCTGGCTCTACGCCACCGCCGCCCACGTGATCGCCCACGTGCTGCGCTCGGACGCGCGACGGACCCGGCTGGGCGCGAAGCTCGCCACGGTCCGGCCGATCCGGACCGACCCGGGGCAGGTCGACCCGGCCGACGCGGTCGTCGATGCGGCCGCTGCGCGGGGCGTGGTGGCCGCGGCGCTCGACGACCTGTCCGAGTCCGACGCCGAGCTGCTGCGCCTCTGGGCCTGGGAGCAGCTCGAGCCGACGGAGATCGCCGCCGTGCTCGGCTGCTCGCCGGGCACCGCCCGGACCCGGATGCACCGGGCCAAGGCCCGCCTGCGCGCAGCGCTGGCCGCTCGGGGCGTGCAGCCACCGGCAGCGCCGCCCCGGCAGCCGGCAGAGGGCCCGGGCATGTCCCCCTCGCACGCACCGACCGGTTCGGAGGACCCACGATGACCACGCACACCCAGGACCAGGCGGACGCCGACCTGCGCGCGCTGCTGGCGCAGGCCGATCCGGAGTCGCCCGCGTCCGGCACGGTGCCGCCGCACCTGCTCGACCGGGTGCAGGCCGCGGTGGCGGCCGACCCGGTCGGTCCGCCCATGCCGAGCGCTGCCTGGCCGCACCCGCTGGCCGGGGCGTCCGACGACGAGGACGGCGCGCGTCCGGCGCCGACCCGCGCCAAGCCCGCCCGGCCGCGCTGGCAGCCCTGGCTGCTGGCAGCGGCGGGCATCACCAGCCTGGCCCTGGCCGCGGGCACCGTGCTGCCCGGGCTGGCCGGGCTGGCGGGCGGCGACGACGCGGGGGCTGCGGACATGGCGGCCGGCGAGTCGGCCCCCGGGGCCGGGGTCGACGCGAGCGGTGGCAGCGGGGTGGTCGGACTCCCCGAGGCCAACCGCGACGCGGCCGTCGAGGAGGGCGCCCCGGTCCCGGGTGCCGCCACGACCCAGGACGAGGACGAGAACACGCTGGTGCGCTCGGCCTCGATGCTGGTCGGCGTCGAGGACGTCGGCGCCGCGCGGAACGCCTTCGTGGCGCGGGTGCTCAGCAGCGGCGGGCGGGTCACCTCCGAGACCGTGGTGACCGAGGACGGCAGCGGTGGGGTGCAGCCCATGACGTCGGACATGGGGGTGGCCTCGGACATGATCATGCCGCCGTACCCGTGGTACCCGACCGGGCCCGGGGTCTGGCTGAACGTGCAGGTGCCCGCTGACGAGTACGACGCGACGGTGGAGGCCGCCCGAGCCCTCGGCGAGGTCGTGCAGATGCAGCAGTCGTCCTACGACGTCGGCGCGCAGAGGACCGAGGTCGACACCCGGATCACCGCGCTGGAGGCCTCCCTGGCCCGGCTCACCGCGCTCATGGACCAGGCCGAGGACATCGCCGACGTGATCGCCCTCGAGCAGGCCATCGCGCAGCGACAGGCCGAGCTCGACGCCCTGCGTGCCCAGCAGCGCGAGCTGGCCAACCAGACGGCCATGTCACAGGTCAGCCTGACCCTGATGGCGCCCGAGGACGCCCGGCAGACGGTCGACCCGCAGCCGCGGCAGTCGTGGTGGGAGTCGTTCCTCGAGGGGCTGTCCCAGCTGTGGACCTGGCTCGGCCGGGCGCTGCTCATCGTCTCGCCGCTGCTGCTGGCCGGCGGGATCATCGCCTGGTGGCGCCGGCGCCAGCGCCGTCGGCCCGAGGGGCCCGGCAGCCGGAGCGGGCCCACGGAGCCCGCACCGGAGCCCACCGAGCCCTGAGCGCGAGAAGGCTCGCCGCCGGGTCGAGGGGCGGCGAGCCTTCGCGTGCTCACGGCCCCGGTCGGTGGGGCCGGCACGGGTCGTCCGGACCGCAGGGACCGGGCAACTGATCGGACGTTACTGCGATTCGCCGGCACCACTGGCCATTTGCGCCCGAACCTCGTCCATGTCGAGGCCGCGCACGGCCGTGATCACCTGCTCGAGGGCCGGGGCCGGCAGCGCCCCGGGCTGGGCGAAGACGAGCACCCCCTCACGGAAGGCCATCAGGGTCGGGATCGACGTGATCTGGGCGGCCGCGGCCAGCGCCTGCTCGGCCTCGGTGTCCACCTTGCCGAACACCACGTCGCCGTGCTCCTGGGAGGCGGCCTCGAAGACCGGGGCGAACGAGCGGCAGGGCCCGCACCAGGCGGCCCAGAAGTCGACCAGGACGATGTCGTTGCCGCGCACGGTCGACTCGAAGTCGGCGGCGGTCAGGTTCACGGTGGCCATGTGGGTCCCTTCGGGAGTCGTGGGCGATTGATACCCCTGCGGGTATGTTCCCATGCACAACACCGAGATCCTGCCCCGCATTCCCGGGACAATGCGGGGCATGGGACGACGGGCGCTGCGCGGCAGCCTGAGCCGCGCGGTCGACAGCGGCGTGGCCACCCTGGTCCCCGACCCCGACCTCCCGGACGCATGGGTGCTGCTCGTGGACGGCACGCAGCAGTCACACGTCGACCTCGCCGATCCCGCACGCCTGGTGTTCGAGTACATGCGCCGGATCGGGCACGTGATCGACCTGCTGCCGCCCGGGGCGCTGCGCGTGGTCCACCTCGGCGGGGGTGCGATGTCCCTGGCCCGGTACACCAGCGCCACCCGGCCGCGCTCGTCGAACCTGGTCGTGGAGTCCGATGCCGCGCTCGTCGCCCTGGTCCGCGAGCACCTGCCCTGGCCGTCGGCGTTCCGGATCCGGGTGCGGGTGGCCGACGCGCGCACCTCGCTGGAGTCGCTTCACGACGCCAGCGCCGACCTGGTGGTCCTCGACGTCTTCGCCAGCGCACGGACGCCGGGACCCCTGACCACGGGTGAGGCCTTCGCGCACGCCGCCCGGGTGGTCGGGCCGGCCGGGACGGTCGTGGCGAACATCGCCGACCGGGCCCCGCTCAGCTACGCCCGCCGGCACGTCGCCGGCGTGCGGACGGCCTTCGCCCAGGTGGTCGTCGCCGCCGAGCCCGGGGTGCTGCGGGGCCGCCGGTTCGGCAACCTCATCGTGGTCGGGCAGGGCCCGGCCGCCGTGCCGCTGGACCTGGCGGCCCTCACCCGGCGCTGCGCCGGTGACCCGTGGCCGGCGCGCGTGCTCGCCGGTGCGCAGCTCGACGGCTTCGTGGCCGGGCATCGCCCCTTCGCCGATGGGGACGCGCCCGGCTCCCCCGCCCCACCGACGAGCGTGTTCGGCGACGCGTGACCGTGAGGGCGTCAGCCCGCCGGCGCTGGCGCGTCGAGGTGCCGGTAGAGGAAGGTCGCCCCCTCGAGCACGCCGCTGGGCGAGCGGGCGTACCCGGGGATCCGCCCGGCCACCGTGAACCCGATCCCCCGGTAGAACGCCTCCTCCGGCCCATCCGCGACGCAGTCGAGCGTGAGCAGCGTCCGGTCGCGCGACCGGGCCAGTCCGGCCACCGCCCGCATGAGCAGCGTGGCGACCCCGCGCCGCCGGTGGTCGCGGTGGACCAGGAGCTTCGCCACGTCGGCGCGGTGCGCCTGGTTGGGCATCGTGGCCGGGACGAGCGTGACCGTGCCGACCACGGCCTGCGGCCCGTCGCCGCCGCCCTCCCGGGCCACCAGGACCAGGCGCCGACCGGCGGTCACCTCCTCGTCGAGCCCGCGCCAGTAGGCCTCCCCGTCGGCCTCGTCGAAGGGCAGGACGAAGTTCACCCCGGCGCCGGAGCGCACCGCGTCGGCGAGGAGCACGCCCAGGCGCGGGCAGAGGGCCCGGTAGTCCTCGGGCCCGACCAGCGCGACGGTGCAGCCCGGTCGGGTCCGCTCAGGCATCCGTCCCGCCGAAGGGGAACTCGACGCGCTGGCGCCACACCCCGTCCTCGCCCTGCACGAACAGCCCGAGGCTGGCCACCTCGAAGGCCGCCCGGTACGGGGCCATGGCCTCCTCGGCCTGGTCGAGCCACTCCTCGGCCAGGTCGTGGGCGACCGTGACGTGCGGGTGGTAGGGGAACTGCAGGGGTCGGTCGAGCGGCCCGCGGCGCACGACGGCCTCCGCCGCGCGCACCTCCCGCTCGCCCTCGGCGATCGGCACGAAGACCACCGGGGACACCGGACGGAAGGTCCCGGCGCCGGCCAGGACCAGCGGGAACGGCACCAGCCGGCCGGCGACCTCCGTGAGGTGGGCGATGACCGCCGCGAGGTGCGCCTCCGCGCGGACCGCCATCGGCGGGACGAGGGTGATGTGGGCGACGATCGCGTGGGCCAGCGGGTCGCCGAACCGCTCGCGGTACGCCCCGAGCTCGGCCAGGAACGGCTCCGGGATCGGCAGCGCGACCCCGATCGTGATCGGCCACGTGTCCCCGTCGGCCAGGACGTCCGTGGGGGTGACCGGCGGGATCATCGGGCGACCACGAAACCCAGGTTGGCGTACACGTCGGACAGCGTCGCCGCGGCCACCTCCCGGGCCCGCTGGGCGCCTCGCGCCATCTGCCGGTCGAGCTCGGCGGGGTCGTCCAGCAGGGCGGCGACCCGCTGCTGGAACGGCTCGGCGAACGCGACCACGGCATCGGCCGTTGCCACCTTGAGCTCGCCGTACATGCGCCCGGCGAACTCCGCCTCCACCTCGGCGACCGGACGGTCGCTGAACGCCGCGAGGATGCTCAGCAGGTTCGACACCCCGGGCTTCGCCTCCGGGTCGTAGCGGACCTCGGTCCCGGAGTCGGTCACGGCGCTGCGGATCCGCTTGGCGATCCGCGACACCGGCTCGAGCAGGAAGACGCACCCGGTCGGCGCGGACTTGCTCATCTTCGCCGAGGGGTCCTGCAGGTCGACGATCTTGGCCGTGTCCTTGACGATCAGCGCCTCGGGAACCGTGAGCGTCTCGCCGAACCTGCCGTTGAAGCGGACGGCGAGGTCGCGGGTGAGCTCCAGGTGCTGGCGCTGGTCCTCGCCCACGGGCACCGCGTCGGCGCGGTAGATCAGGATGTCGGCGGCCTGGAGGATCGGGTAGGTGAACAGCCCGACGCTGGTCCGGTCCGAGCCCGACCGCGCGGACTTGTCCTTGAACTGGGTCATCCGGCCGGCCTCGCCCATGCCCGTCAGGCAGGCCAGCACCCACTGCAGCTGCGCGTGCTCGGGCACGTGGCTCTGCACGAACACCGTGGCGCGCTCGGGATCGATGCCCAGCGCCAGCAGCTGGGCCACGCCGAGGCGGGTGCGCTGGTGCAGCAGCACCGGGTCGTGCTCGACGGTGATCGCGTGCAGGTCCACCACGCAGTAGAAGCACTCGTGCGTCTCCTGCAGCGCGACCCAGTGCCGCAGCGCCCCGAGGTAGTTGCCGATGTGGAACGAGTCGGCGGTCGGCTGGATGCCGGACAGCACTCGGGGGCGCGGGGACATGGCGCACATCCTGCCAAACCAGCGGGAGCCGTCTCGCCGCTCCGCGGCGCGCCCGCCCACGCCACCGTTCGCGCTACCGGGGCGGCACCCCACCCTCGGGCCCGGTCGGCGCCGCCTCCGGTGCGCCCGTGCCCTGCCGCCCGGGCTCGGCGCCGGGTGCGTCGGCCCGGGGGCCCGCCGGCGTCACCCGCAGGCGGGCGATCCGCCGGCCGTCGAGCTCGAGCACCTCGAGCACCGCGCCGGACTCGGCGTCGCGCACGCGGTCGCCGAGCGCCGGGAGCGACCCCTGGGTCGCGACGAACCAGCCCGCCACCGTCTCGTACGGCCCGTCGGCCAGCTCGATCCCGACCTCCTCGGCGAAGTCCTCGATGCTGAGCAGCCCGTCGACCTCGAGCGGCTCGCCGGTCCGGCTGCGCACCCCGCCGTCACCGGCGGCGTCCGGGTCGTACTCGTCGTGGATGTCGCCGACGAGCTCCTCGACGAGGTCCTCCATGGTGACGATGCCGGCCGTGCCGCCGTACTCGTCGGCGACGACGGCCAGGTGGTGGCCGCCGCGGCGCATCTCGGTCAGGGCGGGCAGCACCTGCTTGCTCCCGGGGAAGAAGGCCACCTCGCGGGCGAGGTCCTCCAGCCGCACGGACCGGTCCACCATGCTCGGGTCGAGGATGTCGCGCACGTGCACGAACCCGAGCACGTCGTCGGCGGAGTCGCCGACCACCGGGTAGCGCGAGTGCGGCAGCGACGAGACCAGCGCCGCGGCCCGGAAGGCGGGCATCGAGGCCTCGAGGAAGGCCACCTCGGTGCGGGGGATCATCACCTCGCGCAGCTCGGTGTCCCCGGCCTCGAACACGTCGTCGATCAGCTCGCGCTCCTCGTCGGACAGCTCGCTGTGCGAGGCGAGCATGCCGCGCAGCTCCTCGCCGCTGATCGCCTCGCGGTTGGCGTCCGGGTCGAGGCCGATGATCCGCACGAGCAGGTTCGTCGAGACCGACAGCAGCCAGATGAACGGCCGGAAGATGGTCGCGATGAGGTCGATCGGGCCGGCGACGAGCAGGGACACGGCCTCCGAGCGGGCCAGCGCGAGCCGCTTGGGGACCAGCTCGCCGAGGACCAGCGAGATGTAGGCGATGAGCACGGTGGCGCCGATGAAGGCGGCCGAGTCGGCGATCCCCTCCGGGACGCCCAGACCGACCAGCCACCCGCCGACGATGGGAGCGATCCGCTGGGCACCGAACCCCGCGGAGATGAAGCCCGCCAGCGTGACGCCGACCTGCACGGCGGCCAGGAACCGGTTGGGCTCGGCGAGCAGGCCGCGCACCCGGCCGCCGCGGCGGCGGTCCTGCTCGGCCATGCGATGGACCTGGCTCTCGCGCAGGGAGACCAGCGCGACCTCGGACGCGGCGAAGAACCCCCCGATCAGCGTGAAGACCAGGATGATGACGAAGGTCGTGCCCAGCTCGCCCACAGTGCGCGCGAATCTACCGCAGCAGCGTGACGGCGTACCGTGGATGCATGGCAGCGAAGCAGCAGGGGACGGCGGCATCGGGCAGCGGCCGGCGGGGCTCGACCGGGTCGAGCAGCAGCGGGACCAGCCGCACGGGCGGCGCCGCCGCGAAGGGCCGGCCGGCAGGGTCCACGACCTCCCGTGGCACGGCCCGGGCCGGCGGGTCCGGCACCCGCACCGGGGGCGCACCGCCCGCTGCGGGTGGCGCGGCCACGCGCGCGACCGGGTCGGGCGCACCCAGCCGGGGCACGCGTGCGAGCAGCGGCAGCAGCCGTGGCACGGGCGCCTCGGCGCAGCCGGCGGTGGCCCGTGCCGCCAAGGAGTCGGAGCGGCCGCACCGCTCCGCCGTGGAGGCGCTGCTCGCCGCCCATCCCGGCGACACGCCAGCCCCGGACCGGGGCAGGTCGGGGACCGGGCCGGACCCCGAGGCCACGCAGGCCGCCGCCGAGCTGGTCGACGCGGCTCGCTCGCTGGTCGCCACCACCCTGCTCGTCCCGACCGAGCGCACGACTGCGGACGAGCCCGTGCACCCGGCCCGGCACGCCGCCCCGGGCGGCGCGACCGGCGACGTCGTCCCGCTGGACCCGCGCACCGGCCTGCCACCGGCCCAGGACGTCGCGCTCGGCGTCGCCTCGCTCGTCGCCGAGCGGTTGTGGGAGGCGGGATCGGCGGCGATCGCCTGGGGCAACGGCATCGTGGCGTGGTCGATCAGCTTCGCCCGCGCGATCTCCCCACAGGTCGCCAACGTGCAGGCCGACGCGCGGCTGCAGCGGCTCGCCGCCCGGGGCCAGCGGGTGCGCCAGGAGCGCGCGGAGGCGCTCGCGGCCGGGTTCACGGCCGCGATCATGTCGGCGGCGACCTCGGACCCCGTGCGCGACATGACGGTCGCGGCCATCGAGCAGGCGACCGACGACGTCCTCGACGTGGTGCTGCCCGCCATGCTGGAGGCGATCACCGAGCGGGAGACCCAGGACAAGCTCGACGAGCTCATGGCCGGCCTGCTGCTGCGCCAGCTGCCCGCGGCCCTCGAGAAGACGATCCCCCAGGTGATGCTGCGGACGGCGACCCGCCCGGCGGCGGGGCTCATGCCGTTCCTCGGCGGGGTGCTGCCCCGCTGAGGAACCCCCGCCCGGCACGGATAATCGCTGCCGTGACGCTGCACGTCGTGACCGCCAACGTCAACGGCATCCGGGCGGCCCTCAAGCGCGGTGGCCTCGACTGGCTGGCCGGCTGCGGCGCCGACGTGCTGTGCCTGCAGGAGGTCCGGGCCACGCCGGCCCAGGTGGCCGAGGCGCTCGGGGCCGGGGGACTCGCGGAGTGGGACCTGGCCCTGGCCGAGGGGCAGCGGTCCGGCCATGCGGGGGTGGCCATCCTGAGCCGGACCCCACTGGCCCGGGTGGCCGTCGGGATCGGACCCGAGGAGTTCGACGACCAGGGCCGCTGGATCGAGGCGACGGTCGAGGACCCCGGCGGCGGGCTGCCCGTCCGCGTCGCCTCGGTCTACGTGCACACCGGGGAGGCCGAGGGGCCGCGCCGCGACGAGAAGGACCGGTTCCTCGCGGCGATGGGGTCCTGGATGGCGGCCCGCCGGGAGGAGCCGGTGCTGGTCTGCGGCGACCTCAACGTCGGGCACACCCACCACGACATCAAGAACTGGCGGGGCAACCGGGGCAGGGCCGGGTTCCTGGCGTCCGAGCGGGCCCACCTCGACCGCTGGTACGCCGAGCCGCCCGAGGGCCTCGGCTGGGTCGACCTGGGCCGGCGGTTCGGCGGCGAGGGCCCGGGGCCGTACACCTGGTGGTCCTGGCGTGGCCGGGGCTTCGACACCGACGGCGGCTGGCGGATCGACGCCGTGCTCGCCTCACCGGCGATCGCCGACCGGGCGAAGGACGTCGTCGTGCACAAGGCGGCGACCTACGCGCAGCGCTGGAGCGACCACGCAGCCGTCTCGGCGACGTTCGTCTGAGGCACGCACCACCCCCGCACGTCCCGCCCCGTCGCGGCGATGCCCTCCTACGACCCCCGCAGGGAGTCCACGATCGCGTTGAACGTCGCGCTGGGGCGCATGACGGCGGACGCCTTGGCGTCGTCGGGCCGGTAGTAGCCGCCGAGGTCGACCGGCCGGCCCTGCACGCCGATCAGCTCGGCGTCGATGACCTCGGACTGCGCCACGAGCTGCTCGGCCACGGGCGCGAAGACCGCGGCGAGCTCGGGATCGCGGTCCTGGGCGGCGAGCTCCTGCGCCCAGAAGCGGGCCAGCCAGCAGTGGCTGCCCCGGTTGTCGATCTGGCCGACCCGCCGCGCCGGCGACTTGTTCTCGTTCAGCAGGGCCTCGGTGGCACGGTCGAGCGTGTCGCCGAGCACCTGGGCGCGGGCGTTGCCGGCCGCGCCCTCGTGCCGGAGGGACTCGGCGAGGGCGAGGAACTCGCCCAGGCTGTCCCAGCGCAGGTAGTTCTCCGCGACGAGCTGCTGGACGTGCTTGGGCGCCGAGCCGCCGGCCCCGGTCTCGAACAGGCCGCCGCCGTGCATCAGCGGCACCACCGAGAGCATCTTGGCCGAGGTGCCCAGCTCGAGGATCGGGAACAGGTCGGTGTTGTAGTCGCGCAGGACGTTGCCGGTGACCGAGATGGTGTCCTCGCCGCGGCGGATCCGCTCGACCGAGAGCCGTGCGGCCTCGACCGGCGACAGGATCCGCAGGTCCAGGCCCTGCGTGTCGTGCTCGGGCAGGTACGCCTCGACCTTGGCGATGAGATTGCGGTCGTGGGCGCGGGACTCGTCCAGCCAGAACACCGCAGGGGCCTGCGCGGCGCGGGCGCGGTCCACCGCCAGCCTCACCCAGTCACGGATCGGCGCGTCCTTGGTCTGGCAGGCGCGCCAGATGTCGCCGGCCGCCACCTCGTGGGCCATGAGGACCGCCCCGGCCGCGTCCACGACCTCGACCCGGCCGTCGGCCGCGATCTCGAACGTCTTGTCGTGGCTGCCGTACTCCTCGGCCTTCTGGGCCATCAGCCCCACGTTCGGGACCGAGCCCATGGTGGTCGGGTCGTACGCGCCGTTCGCCCTGCAGTCGTCGATCACCGCCTGGTAGACCCCGGCGTACGAGCTGTCCGGGATCACGGCGAGGGTGTCGTCCTCCCGGCCGTCGGGGCCCCACATGTGCCCGCCGATGCGGATCATGGCCGGCATGGAGGCGTCCACGATCACGTCGCTCGGGACGTGCAGGTTCGTGATGCCCCGGTCCGAGTCCACCATCGCCAGCCGCGGGCCGTCGGCCAGGCCCTGCTCGATGGCCGCACGGATCTCGGCGCCGTTGGGCAGCTCGGCCAGGCCGTCGAGGATGGCGCCCAGGCCGTTGTTCGGCGAGAGGCCCGCGGCCGCCAGCTGGTCGCCGTAGCGGGCGAACACCTCCGGCAGGAACGCGCGGACGACGTGGCCGAAGATGATCGGGTCGCTGACCTTCATCATCGTGGCCTTGAGGTGCACCGAGAACAGCACGTCGAGCGCCTTGGCACGGGCGATCTGCTCGGCGAGGAAGGACTCGAGCGGCGCGACCCGCATGACGGTGGCGTCGACCACCTCGCCCGCGAGCACCCGCAGGCCGTCCTTGAGGATCGTGGTCGACCCGTCGGCTGCGACGTGGCGGATCGTCAGGGTGTCGTCGCCGGGCAGCACGACGGACTGCTCGTTGGACCGGAAGTCGTCCCGGGCCATCGTCGCGACCTCGGTGCGGCTCTCCGGGCTCCAGGCCCCCATGGCGTGCGGGTGCCGGCGGGCGTAGTTCTTCACGGCGCTGGGCGCGCGGCGGTCGGAGTTGCCCTCGCGCAGCACCGGGTTCACGGCGCTGCCCTTGACCCGGTCGTACCGGGCCCGGATGTCGCGCTCCTCGTCGGTGCTGGGGTCGTCCGGGTAGTCCGGCAGCGCGAAGCCCTGTGACTGCAGCTCCCGGATGGCCGCCTTGAGCTGCGGCATCGAGGCGGAGATGTTCGGCAGCTTGATGATGTTCGCCTCAGGGGTCTTCGCCAGCTCGCCGAGCTCGGTGAGGGCGTCGCCGATGCGCTGCTCGTCGGTGAGGCGCTCGGGGAAGGCGGCGAGGATGCGACCACCCAGCGAGATGTCGCGGGTCTCCACGTCCACGCCGGCGGAGGAGGCGAAGGCCTGCACCACCGGCAGGAACGAGTACGTGGCCAGCATCGGGGCCTCGTCGGTCAGGGTGTAGATGATCGTGGCCATGGGCTCGGCGCTCCTCGCGGGTGCGGCTCTCTCGACGTCAAGCAACGTAGTGGATCGGACGGTGCTGCTCCGCCCGGGCGGGCGCCGCCGCGGACGATCCGGTGCCCGCCGACCCCGCTGCGCCCGGGTCCTGCGGCACCCCGGCGCCGAGGATATCCGGGCCGCCGCCCGGCGTTCCCGACCAGCACCGACGGGTGCGACGGGCGGCCGCAGCCCAGCGATGACCGGCACCTAACCGCGCCATAGCCAAGGTGTCGCCCGTTCGAGTGACTCGTGTTCGAAGTCCGCTCGCGGGGACGTACGCTCGTCGGCATGAACACCACCAGCATCCGCCGTTCCGCCCTCGCCACCGCCGCAGCCGGGGCCCTCGTCCTCGGCTCGGCCGCCGGTGTCTCGGCAGCCCCGAAGGGGCCCAAGCACCGCCCCGCCCCCCAGAACAACGACCGCGTCGTCAGCGTGAGCATCCAGGGCCACGCGCCCATCGACCTGGCCAAGGTCACCGCCACCTCCGCGCTGAGCCTGCGCGCGAAGGTCTGGGACCCGAACCGGGACGGCCAGGCCCGGACCGTCGCCGTCACGCTCGGCGTCTTCACCAAGCGCGTGGGCGGCACCAAGGTGCAGCTCGGCGGCGTGGCCGCGCCGGACTCCGCCAGCGTCCCGCTCGCCCTGCGGGCCGGCCACGAGCAGCGCAAGGTGAAGGGCTACGTCGGGTCCGCCGTGCTGGCCTCGGTCTGGACCCCGGAGCAGGTCGGTGCCCTCAAGACCGCGCTCAAGCCCGGCGACAAGGCCTTCGTCTGCATCTCCACCCTCACCGTCGACCCGGCCGCCAAGTACGCGCACATCGTGAACAAGCGGCTCGGCCTGGCCAAGGGCAAGGCCGTGCGCGACTGCGTGCGGGTGACCGACTCGACCCCGGAGTAGACCGCGCCGGCCCCACGACCCGTCAGGCGGGGTGGGCGGCCCTGGTGAGGCGGTCACGCACCGCCAGGGCCAGCGCCCCCCCGCTCGGGTCGGGCAGCACGGCCACCACGACGGCCAGCCCGAGCACGTCGGCGCGTCGCAGGGCGGCGTAGAGCGCGCGGGCGTACTCCTCCGGCGAGGCCGGCGCCGCCAGCCTGGCCCACCCCTCGGGCGTGGCCACGTCGTCGTCGGCGATGAGGCCCACCGCTCCCCCGACCCCCGCCTGGGCCGGGAGCGGTCGACCGTCGACCGGGCGCTCCACGACCTGGGCCTGGAGCGGTCGCCCGTCGACCGGGCGCTCCACGATCTGGGCCTGGAGCGGTCGCCCGTCGACCGGGCGCTCCACGAGGACGACCAGGGCCTGCGGGGCGTAGTGCGAGTCGAGCGAGCCCGGCGCGCGCACCGGTGCCCCCTCCCCCCTGGGCATGATCCATTCGGGTTCGGCACGCTCTTGACCGCCCAACCCGAATGGATCATGGGCGAGGGAGGGCCGGGAGCCGGGAGCAGGGGCGGCCCGGCTGGAGCCTGGCGCTCGGGCAGGGGTGGCAGCGGCCTGGGCGAGCACCGCGTCGACCTCGGCCTGGCTGATCGCCCCCAGCCGCAGGACGCGGGGCGGATCGGCGGTGCAGTCCACGATGGTCGACTCGACCCCCACCGCGCTGGGACCGCCGTCGACGACGAGGTCACGACCGGGATCGAGCCAGCGGCCGAGCTCGGCCACCACGTCGGCGGCACGCGTCGGGCTGACGCGGCCGAACCGGTTCGCACTGGGGGCCGCGACCCCCCGGGCGGGGTCGCCCGAGGCCCGCGCCAGCGCCGCGATGCACGCGTGCGCCACGACATGGCCGGGGCAGCGCAGCGCCACGGTGTCCTGCCCCCCCGTGACGAGGTCACCGGCGCGGCTGGACCGCCGCACGACCAGCGTCAGTGGCCCGGGCCAGAACGCCCCGGCGAGGCGGACCGCCGCCGTGTCGTCCCCCGCGCTCCACGCGGGCAGGGCGGCGGCACCGGCCACATGGACGATGAGCGGATGGTCGGTGGGCCGGCCCTTCACCCGGAAGATGCGGGCCACCGCCTGCGGGTCCTGGGCGTCGGCGGCCAGGCCGTACACGGTCTCGGTCGGCAGGCCGACCAGTGCACCACCCAGCCAGGCCCGGGCGACGCGCGCGGCGACGTCC
>JALOLH010000069.1 GCA_025456065.1 Candidatus Nanopelagicales bacterium
GGTGGTGGCGGCGGCGACGAACCCGAGGGCGCGCAGCGGGGTGGTGGCGGCGATGACGGCGCCCATCGTCGCCTCGCGACAACACCTTGGCAGCCTGGCGGCGGACCTGGACGGCTCAGGAAGTGGCCGACTCCTTGACCGGGTCGAGGATCACCGCCTCGGTCCCGTGTTTGCCTTCCTCGCACTGACGGGATGTCGTCGCGGCGAGGCCCTCGGGCTTCGTTGGCGCGACGTCGATCTGGCGGCCCGTCGGGCGGTGATTCGGCACCAGATCGGGAAGGTGGCTGGGCAGGTCATCGAGATCGAGTCGACCAAGTCCGATAGCGGTCGCAGCATCGCACTCGATCCGGGCCTGATCGCGCGCTTGGAGGCGCACCGGGTGCGCCAAGACACGAACAGGGCCTTGCTGGGTCGCGGCTATGTGGATCGAGACCTCGTGTTCGCCAATGAGGATGGCAGCGCCCTGGACCCGGAGGGCGTGAGCCGCGTCTTCGTCATCCAGGCAAGCCGCCTCGGCCTGCCCAGGATCCGGCTCCACGATCTGCGCCACACGTGGGCGACCTTGGCCCCGCAGAACGGCGTTCACCCGAAGGTGGTTCAGGAGCGCCTGGGGCACGCCAACATCGCGATCACGCCGCAGACCTACAGCCACGTGATCCCGACGATGCACGAGCAGGCCGCCGACCTCGTGGCCGGAGTGATCGCCTCAGCCGGACAGCCGAACGTGGTCCCGCTGCGAGAAGCGGTAGACAACCAGTAGATGGAACCGGCCCCTGCCCGCATCGCTGCAGGTCAGGGGCCGGTCGCTGGTGTCCGAGGGGGGACTTGAACCCCCATGCCCTGTACGGGCACTAGCACCTCAAGCTAGCGCGTCTGCCTATTCCGCCACCCGGACGTGGGTGCTCCGGCACGGGCCGGGAACGCCCAGAAGGATAGCAAGCGAACGAGGTTGCGACGAATCACCCGGCAGGCCGGCAGCGGTGGCCCGGCTGGCCGTCAGACCAGGATGCCGACGGCGAGGATCCCGGCGATGAGGACGGCCCAGCCGACCACGACGATCACGTCCAGCCCCGACCTGCGGGCGGTCGCGAGGACGCCGCCGAGGCCGCCGGCGCCGGGTGCGACGTCGTCGGTGGCGAGGCGCCAGGCAGCCAGCGTGATGGCCATCACCGCCCCCGCGCACACCACGCAGAACGGGCACAGCGACCCGATCGAGAAGCCGACCTGCCACATGTACCAGGTCAGGAACAGGCCGAAGAACACCGAGAGCCCGAGCAGGAACCAGCGGTAGGAGCGCGGGAACGCGGTGCCCATCACCCCGGCGAGCCCGGCGGCCGCGAGCATGCCGAACATCACGATGCCGATCGCTGCGTTGGGCGGACCGAGCACTGAGGACTGCGCCGCGAGCAGCACGGGGGAGCAGCCGATGGCGCTGTTGATGTCGCAGAACGCGGAGCTGCCCGGATCGGCCAGCAGCCCGATCTTCTCGACGATGGTGATCATCCCCGAGCCGATGCCGAGCACCGAGGCCAGCAGCATGACCCACCACCACGCCCGTGCTGGGGGACGGACGCGATGCGGGGGAGCGTCCGGAAGGACGTCGGATCTCGGAGCCGGACCTGGCTGCAGCGTGGCACTCATGAACTCATCTTCGGTATGCGCGACGTCCGAATGGAGGAACCGTTCGTCCCGTCCCGCAGGACCAGGGTCCCGGCTCCGCCCCGGGGCCTGGCGCTACGGCAGCCGGCCGCCGTACGCCATCGCGAGCCGGATCAGCCGGTCCTGCCCTCCGGAGAACTCCGCCAGCACCACCTCGGAGCAGGCCTCCTCCGGGGTCAGCCACGCCAGGTCGATGGCCGACTGGGTGGGGACGCAGTCGCCGTCGACCGGCACGACGTAGGCCAGCGCCACGGCGTGCTGGCGCGGGTCATGGAAGCCCGTGACCGTGGGGTCGGGGAAGTACTCGACGATGGTGAACGGCGCGATCGACACCGGCAGCCGTGGCAGCGCCATGGGGCCGAGGTCCTTCTCCAGGTGACGGATCAGGGCGTCGCGGATGCGCTCCTTGTACAGCACCCGGCCGGCGACGACGGCACGGGACACGCTGCCGTCCGGGCGGGCGCGCAGCAGCAGCCCCACCCCGGTGACCCTGCCGGCTGCGTCCACCCGCACCGGGATCGCCTCCACGTAGAGGATCGGCAGCGTCTCCCGGGCCGACGACAGCTCGTCGACCGTGAGCCATCCGGCAGTGACGTCGAGGATCTCGCTCATGGCCGCCAATCCTGCCGGTCGGAACGCGACGCCGTCCTGCGCGACGCGGCAGGATGGCCCCGTGACCGTCGATCCCGGCCGCCCGGCCGCCGCGCCGGACCTCGCCCTCGCGCCGCTCGCGGCGGCCGAGGGCGACGCCGTCGACCTGCTCCGCGACCTCATCCGGATCGACTCCACCAACGCGGGTCCCCGCCCCGAGACCGTGGGGGAGCGGGCCGCCGCCGAGTACGTGGAGGCGGTGCTGCGCGAGGTGGGCTTCGACCCGCAGCCGTTCGCCACGACGTCGCCCGATCGCGCCGGTGTCGTGGTGCGGATCCCCGGCACCGAGCCCGATGCTGCTGAGCGGGCGCTGCTGCTCCACGGGCACCTCGACGTCGTGCCCGCCCCACCGCAGGGGTGGACCCATCCGCCGTTCGCCGCCGAGGTCGCGCCCGACGAGGCGTCCGGCCTCGACATGGTGTGGGGCCGGGGGGCCGTCGACATGAAGGACATGGTCGCCATGTCGCTGGCCGTCGTGCGTGAGTGGGGCCGGTCCGGGATGCGCCCGCGGCGCGACGTCGTGGTCCTGATGCTGCCCGACGAGGAGGCCGGCGGCCTGCACGGCTCGCACTGGCTGGTCGAGCACCGGCCGGAGCTGTTCACGGGGGTCACGGAGGCCGTCGGCGAGGTGGGCGGCTACTCGATGACCATCCGGGACGACCTGCGCCTCTACCTGGTCCAGACCGCCGAGAAGGGCATCGCCTGGATGCGCCTGCGCGCCGCCGGCCGGGCGGGCCACGGATCGATGCTGAACGAGGACAACGCCGTCACCGAGCTGTGCCGCGCCGTCACCCGCCTCGGGGAGCACCGGTTCCCGGTCCGCGTGACCCCCACCACGCGTGCCTTCGTGGGCGAGCTCTCCGAGGCGCTCGGGGTCGACCTGGACCCGACGGACGTCGAGGGGCTCAGGGCGGTGCTCGGCCCGCTGGCCCGGATCGTGGGGGCCACGCTCAGCAACACCCTCCAGCCGACCATGCTCGATGCCGGTACCAAGGTGAACGTCATCCCCGGGGAGGCCACGGCGCACGTGGACGGACGGTTCCTGCCGGGGTACGAGGAGGAGTTCCTCGCCACGGTGGACTCCCTGCTCGGCGATCGTGTCGTCCGCGAGTACGTGGTCCGCGACATCGCGCTGGAGACCACCTTCGACGGGCCGTCGATCGAGGCGATGGCCGCGGCGCTGCGTGCCGAGGACCCCGGGGCGCGAGCCGTGCCCTACACCCTGTCCGGGGGCACGGACGCGAAGGCCTTCTCGTTGCTGGGAGTCCGGTGCTTCGGGTTCGCGCCGCTGCGGCTGCCGCCGAGCCTGGACTTCGGGTCGCTGTTCCACGGCGTGGACGAGCGCGTCCCGGTCGACGGCCTGCAGTTCGGCGTGCGGGTGCTGGACCGGTTCCTGCGCGCCTGCTGACCGCGCGCACACGTCCGTCGTTCTCGATGGGCTGGCGGCACGAGGACGGCGATCCCGCACACCAGCCCGTCGTTCTGGAGGGCTGCGACGACGCGTGAACGACGGCTTCGTGCGCGGGCGGGGGCCGGTGTGGAGAGCAGGTGGCGGTGAACGACGGCTTCGTGCGCGGGGGCCGCGCGGTGCGCGCGGCGGGGGGCGGGTTGTCCACAGGGCCCGCCCCCGGGGATGGCGAGATCCGACCACGGCCCCGACGGTGGGGGCCATGCGAACCCCGAACCCGTGGAAGGTCCCACGGACCCCGTTCCGCCTGTCCGACGTCGCGCCGAACGGCGTGACGGAGCGACAGCTGAGGACCGCCCTGGCCTGCGGTGCGCTCGTCCGAGTGCGCCACGGCGTCTACATCGCCGCCGACGCAGTCCCGGAGGAGCGTGGCCGGGCGCACGTGCTGCGGGCACTCGCGGAGCAGGTGGCGTGCCCGGGCCTCGTGGCAGCGGGTCAGACCGCCGCCCTGGCCCACGGGCTGCCGCTGATCCGCCCGGAGCGTGCCGCCGACGGCCCCACCCAGTTCGTGATCCCACCCCACCGGAGCCGACGCTCGCGGTCCTCCCCTGATCGACGCATCGCCGTGCGGACGCTTGCTGCGCACGAGCAGGTACGGGTGGCCGGCGGCCTGCTGGTGACCTCCGTCTCGCGCACGGCGGCGGACCTCGCTGTCGTCCTGCCCGACGAGGAGGCGCTCATGGTGCTCGACGCCGCCGCACGACTCGAGCTGGCCGGACTGGTCGGCGAGGTCCGCCGGCACCACTACGGTGACGCGCGGCTGTCCAGCGCGGCGATGCGGCCCCTCGGCACGGCGCTGGCCGGGGTCGGCACGGTCCTGAGCGGGAAGGCTCGGGCACGCCTCGAGACGCTGCTGCGGCTCACCGACCTGCGCCGCGAGTCGCCCCTCGAGTCGTTCTCCGCCGCAGCCTTCCGTGCCGCCGGCCTGCCGCGCCCGGAGCATCAGGTCCGCATCCGTACCCCGTTCGGGGACTACTACCCCGACAACCTGTGGGTCGAGCACCGACTCATCGGCGAGGCCGACGGCGAGGGGAAGTACGCCGATCCCGGGAGGATCACCCACGAGAAGCTGCGGGACGGCTTCCTGCGCGATCAGGGCTACGACGTGCTCCACTGGGTCGGCCGGGAGATGTTCGCAGCCACGGATCGAGTGGTCGAGCGTGCAGGTCGTCTGCTCCAGGCGCGCGGGTGGGACGGTGTCGCCTGCACGTGGTGAGGCGTCCGCTGCGCGAGGCATGCGGCGGACTCGTCAGACCATCAGCAGGTGCGCGGTGAGCACGCGCACGAGTCCGTCGCATCCCCGAGCCGCGGACGGAGTGCGCGTGACCGATGCACACGACCCCGTCGTTATGGGCACCCGTGTGGCTTTGCGAACGACGGATCGGTGTGCGGCGCCGGTGAGCAGGGCGTGCGGCCGCGCTGAGAACGACGGATTCGTCTGCGGCTCGGGTGGCGGAGTGCCGCGCGGGGTGCAGAACGGCGGATCGTGGCGAGCGGCCGGCGGCAGGGCACGTCAACGTCCTGACGGCGGCACCGCCGGCGCGGTCGGCTCCAGCGGGCGATCGGGGGTGGGCCGTTCGTGCCGGGCCGGACGGCGCGGTCAGGCGGGGGCCGAGACCTCGTCGAGGGCCGCACGGATCTCGTCCGGAAGGGCGAGCTCCTCGGCCCGCAGGGCGCCGCGCAGCTGGGCGGCGGTCCTGGAGCCGAGCAGGACCGAGGACACCCCCGGCCGGTCACGCACCCACGCGACCGCGACGTCCATCGGGGCGACGCCCAGGCCCTCGGCCGCCGTGCAGACCGCGTCGACCACACGCCGGTGCTCGGCCGTCAGGTACTCGCCGACGAACCCGCCCAGGTGCGGGGAGGCACCACGGGAGTCGGCCGGCGTCCCATGGCGGTACTTCCCGGTCAGCACGCCACGTCCGATGGGCGACCACGCCAGCAGGCCGGCGCCGACCGCCTGGGCGGCCGCGCGGGCGTCAGCCTCGTCAGCCCTGGCCAGCAGCGAGTACTCGACCTCGTTGGCCACGAGGGGGGCGCTGGGCCCCGCCAGGGTCGCGGCGCGGGCGAGCTGCCACGGGCGGTAGTTCGAGACCCCGACGTAGCGCGCCCGCCCCGTCGCCACGGCGTGATCGAGCGTGGCGAGGGTCTCCTCGACCGGGGTCACGTCGTCCCACCCGTGGACCAGCCAGAGGTCGACGTAGTCCGTCCCCAGCCGCTGCAGCGAGCCGTCCAGGGCCGCCAGCAGGTGCCGGCGGGAGGCGTCGAAGCGGCGCTCGGAGGTCCGCCGGCCACCCGCCTTGGTGACCAGGACCACGTCCTCGCGCACGCCTGACTCGGCCACGAGCGTGCCGAGCAGCTCCTCGGCCGCCCCCCGGGCGTACACATCAGCGGTGTCGAAGACCGTGCCGCCGGCGTCGAGGAAGAGGGCGAACTGGTCACGCGCCTCGTACTCGTCGGTGTCGCGGCCCCAGGTCATCGTGCCCAGGCCGGTGCGGCTGACCTGCAGGCCGCTGCGTCCGACCGTCCTGAGCTCCACGGGACGAAACGCTAGCGGGTGCCGGGCGGCCGCCCGAGCAGGCACTAGAGTCGGCGCGGCGCCGCCCGGGACGGGGTCGTCGCCGGGACCGGGAGTGCGTCACGTCGCTGGGCGCAGGCCCGCGCGGCAGGGAGGAGCGGGCGTGCACCTGGCGGTCGTGGCCGAGCATGCGGCCCGCCTGGCAGTCGAGGCCCCGCCCGAGCCGGTCACCTGGGGCCAGGCGGTGATCCTCGGGATCCTGCAGGGCCTCACCGAGTTCCTGCCGATCTCCAGCAGCGGGCACCTGCTGATCGCGTCGCAGCTGTTCGGCTGGACCGACCCGGGGGCGGCGTTCACCGCGGTGACCCAGATCGGCACCGAGACCGCGGTGATCATCTACTTCTGGTCGGACATCGCGCGCATCGCCCGGGCCTGGCTGGGCCAGTTCCGCCGCCCCGGGACACGCGGCGATCCCGACGTCCGGATGGGCTGGCTGGTGATCATCGGCTCGCTGCCCATCGCGATCCTCGGCTTCGCGTTCGACGACCAGATCGAGACGGTCGCCCGCAACCTGTACCTCGTCTCGTTCACGCTCATCGGCTTCGGCATCGTCCTGGGCATCGCCGACAGGACGGCCCGGTCCATCAAGACCCTCGACCAGCTCACGTGGCGCGACGGCCTCATCTACGGCGCCTGCCAGGCGCTCTCGCTCATCCCCGGCGTGTCCCGGTCCGGCGCAACGATCTCCGGTGGCCTGTTCATGGGCTACACCCGGGAGGCTGCGACCCGATACGCGTTCCTGCTGGCGATCCCCGCGGTGATGGGGGCGGGCTTCTACCAGGCGCTCGACATCGGAGACGACCCGGCCGTCGCGTGGGGTCCGACGATCCTGGCCACGGTGATCGCGTTCAGCGTCGGCCTGGCCGTCATCGCCTGGCTGCTGCGCTACGTCGCGACGCGCTCGTACATGCCCTTCGTCGTGTACCGGATCGCGCTGGGCACCCTGGTGCTGGTCCTCCTGGCCACCGGGGTGCTCGAGAGCGCGTGAGCCACGGCCCTTCCCGGGAGGGTCACAGCCAGCCGGAGCGCTTGAAGGCGCGCCAGATGAACAGCACCCCGAGGGCCATGAGCACGAGGGCGAACGGGTACCCCCAGACCTCGTCGAGCTCGGGCATGAAGTTGAAGTTCATGCCGTAGATCCCGGCCACCGCGGTCGGCCACGCGAGCATCGCGGCGTAGGCGGCGATCTTGCGCATGTCCTGGTTCTGCTGCAACGACTGCCGACCGGTCGACGCCTGCAGCATCGACATGAGCAGGGTCTCGTAGGACTCGATGTAGTCGTGGGCCCGGAGCAGGTGGTCGCCGACGTCGTGGAAGTGGCTGTGCAGGTGCGCCGGCACGCCGGGCAGGCTGCGGCGCACCAGCTCGTGGGCGACGGGCACGAGCGGTGCCACGGCCCGGCGCAGCTCCAGGTTCTCCCGCTTCAGCAGGTAGATCTCCTCGGAGTCGTCGGTGACCCGGGAGGAGAAGACCTGCTCCTCGAGGGTGTCGATGTCCCGGCCGATCTCGTCGGTGGCGTCGAGGTAGTCGTCGACGATCGCGTCGATGATGCCGTGGACGGCCGCCATCGGACCCAGGGCGAGGAACTCGGGGCGCTGCGTGATCTCGCTGCGGACCCGGCCCAGCGCGCCCACCGGCCCCAGCCGCACGGTCACCACGAAGGACGCGCCGACCAGCAGCGCGATCTGGCCGGTCTCGATCGAGGAGGTGGGGTCGTCGTAGGCGACGATCTTGAACACGATGAGGGCCGAGCGCCCATCGGCGGCGAACTCGGTCTTCGCGCGCTGGCGCGGGTTCAGCGCGTCGTCGATCCAGAGCTTCGGGAGGCCGAACACCTCGCCGAGCGCCTCCAGCTCCCGGCGCATCGGGCTGGCCACCGCCACCCACAGGAAGTCCGAGGGGTCGCTGCTCGCCCGGCCGTACATGGCCCGGACGAGGGCGACGGCGTCGGGGGTCAGGGTGCCGGAGGCCCGGATCAGCGTCGACTGAGCGACGTCGACCTCCGCGCCCTGGCAGTAGCGGCCCATCCCGACGATCACGGGCAGCCATGATGGCACCCAGGGCGGTGCCCCCGCGTGGCTACGCTGCGGCCCATGACCGTCGTCCTGCTGGTGCGCCACGGCCGTACCGGCGCCAACGCGCGGGGCATCCTCGCCGGCCGTGCTCCGGGGGTCGCCCTGGACGGGACCGGCCGCAAGCAGGCCCGAGCGCTGGCCGGGCGGCTGCGGGCCGTGCCACTCACCGCGGTGGTGCACTCGCCGCTGGAGCGGTGTGCCGAGACGGCGGCGCTGATGCTCGACGGGCGGGGCGAGGTGCCACTGCACGTCGACGATCGGCTGGTGGAGTGCGACTACGGCGACTGGTCCGGCCGGCCGCTGGCCGAGCTCGCCCGCGAGCCGCTGTGGGCGACGGTCCAGGCGCAGCCCTCCGCGGTGCGCTTCCCCGGCGGGGAGGCGATGCTGGCGATGGCGAAGCGGGCGGTGGCCAGCGTCGGGGACTGGGTCCGACGGGAGCCGGCGGGCACGGTGGCGATGGTCACCCACGGCGACGTCATCAAGGCGATCCTCTCCGACGCGCTGGGCCAGCCCTTCGACGCCTTCCAGCGGATCGCCGTGAGCCCCGGCTCGGTCAGCGTCGTGGCCTACCCCCGGGACCAGCGGCCCGTCGTGCTGGGGATCAACGCCACGGCGGGGCGGGTCCGCGTGCCCCAAGCACCGGCGCCCACGGTGGGCGGGGGAGCGGCCTGACCCGTGACCCTCGGGGGCCGGGTCCCGGCCCCGCGGTCGTGAGGGGTGGTCGTGAGAGGCGGCGCGGGGCAGGGGGCCGGAGCCGGGGTCGCGGCTCGCCCGTCCCGCACCTGCCACGACGGCCCGGACCCGGCACGGCGTGTGGGTGGCCGGTCGCCTCACTAGGCTGCCGACATGCCCCGCGAGATCCACCTGCACGACCCGGTGGAGCGCTTCGTCGTCGGCACGGTCGGGATGCCCGGGGATCGCACCTTCTTCGTGCAGGCGCGCAGCGGGTCGCGGATCACGAGCGTGGTCGTCGAGAAGGCGCAGGTGGCGATGCTGGCCGAGCGCCTGACCGACGTGCTCAGCGACGTGGAGCAGCGGTTCTCGCTGGTCATCCCGGAGGCGGGGCAGCTCGACGTCGATCCACTGGACGTCCCGCTGGCCGAGGAGTTCCGGGTGGGCGCGATCGCCTTCGGCTGGGACCCGATGACCGAGCAGATGCTGTTCGAGCTGCACGCCTCCACGGGCGACGCGGAGGCCGACCCGACCGACATCGCCGACGACGAGGACGGACCGCCGATGCTGCGGGTCCGCGCGACGCTGCGCCAGACCGTCGCGTTCATCGAGCGGGCGCGCAGGGTGGTGGCGGCCGGCCGGCCGCCGTGCCCGTTCTGCCAGCAGCCGCTGGACCCGCGGGGGCACGTCTGCCCCCGTGCCAACGGCTACCGCCGGTGATCGAGCTGGCCCGCGCGCTCGCCCACGGCGAGCTGATGGTCGTCGGCCGGCTGCCGGACGCCTCGAACGTGGCCCTGCTCTGCGAGGTGGTCGTCGCCGGGGAACGGCGCCGCTGCATCTACAAGCCGACGGCGGGGGAGCGGCCGCTGTGGGACTTCCCCGGGGCGGTGCTGGCCGGACGCGAGGTGCTCGCCGCCGAGGTGGCCCGGTGCTTCGGCTGGACCCTGGTGCCCGAGACGGTCTGGCGCGACGACGGCCCGGCCGGTCCGGGCATGTGCCAGGAGTGGGTCGAGGGCGGTGGCGCCGGACCGGTGGGCCTGTTCCGGGTGGGGGAGGTGCCGTCGGGCTGGCGCGAGGTGGCCGAGGGGTCGGGTCGTGGCGGATGGCCCGTCGTGCTGGCCCACGCCGACGAGCCGGACCTGCAGCGCATGGTCGTGCTCGACGCGGTGCTGAACAACGGTGATCGCAAGGGCGGGCACGTGCTGCGCCGGCCGGAGGGCACCGTGGTCGGGGTCGACCACGGGGTCAGCTTCCACGTCGATCCCAAGCTGCGCACGGTGCTCTGGGGCTGGGCCGGCGACCCGATGCCCGGCTGGCTGCGTGACGAGCTCGCCGCGGGCGCGCAGGGGGCTCGGGAGGCCTTCCCCACCGGCCCGGCGGGACTCTCCCGTGGGGAGGTCCGGGCCGCGGAGACGCGCCTGGATCGGCTGGTCCGCACTGGCCGGTTCCCCCTGCCGAAGGGCGACTGGCCGACGCTGCCCTGGCCCCCGATGTGACGGGGCTGCCCTGGCCGACGCTGCCCTGGCCCCCGATGTGACGGGGTCAGGTCCGGACGACGAGGTCGGCGGCCCCGCGGGTGCCGTCGGCGGCGAAGTGCGCCTCCTCGGCCGCCCGCCACGCCAGCCACTGGTCGCGCAGGGCAGCACCGTCGCGCGCCAGCCCCCGGTGCAGGCGGACCTCGGGGTCGGCCTCGACCCAGGCGACCACGCAGGCGCGCTCGCGGATCCCGGCGGCGGCACTGCCGCAGCCCTCGAGCACCACGACGGGCGCGACGGGAACCTCCCGCCATTCCACGTACCGGGCTGCCCCCCAGTCGTAGCGCAGGTGGCGACCGGTGAGGCCCACCGCCCACGGGTCGAGCAGCCAGGCGCGGATCCGGGCGCTGAGCGGGGCCCCGAGTGGCTGCACCCACCCCTCGTACAGGTCGTCGAGGTGGACGACCGGCGCATGGCCCAGACGCTCGGCGATCGCGTCGGCCAGCGTGGTCTTGCCGCTTCCCGCCGGCCCGTCCACGCACACGACGCGCACCGAGCCGCATCGGGGCGGTGACGCGAGCGCGCGTGCGGCGATCCGGTCGGCCACCTGGGCGGTGCCGGCTGGGCCCTCGGGCAGGGGTGCGGACGGGGCGGGCACGGGGGACATCATCGCGCGCATGCCCGGGTGGCTCGGCATGATGGGGACGGCGCACCCGCTGGTGCGTCGACGGCGACCGGGACGCGCGGCTGCCGGTGCCAGCCACTGGGGCCGGAGGTGCGGCGGGTGCGGAGCAGAGGGGTGCTGATGGACGAGGCTGCGGCCCTTGCGGGTCTGTGGGCGCAGGCCACCTCCGTCGCCGTGCTGACCGGGGCCGGCATCTCGACCGACTCCGGGATCAGCGACTTCCGAGGGCCCAACGGCCTGTGGACACGCAACCCGGGCGCCCAAGCGATGTTCGACATCAGCGTCTACATGCGTGACGCCGAGGTCCGCCGCCAGGCGTGGGCGAACCGCCGCGCCAACCCTGCCTGGACCGCGCAGCCGAACCGCGGCCACCTGGCGCTGGCCGCGCTGCAGCAGTCCGACCGTGTCCAGACGCTGATGACGCAGAACATCGACGGGCTGCACCAGCGGGCGGGGTCCCGCGACGTGCTCGAGCTGCACGGCACGATCTGGGAGGTCGTCTGCATGGCCTGCGGGTTGCGCTGGCCGACGCCTGAGGTCCTCGCCCGCGAGGAGGACGACCCGCCCTGCACCGCGTGTGGCGGCATCCTGAAGACCGCGACGGTCTCGTTCGGGCAGGCGCTGGACCAGGCGGTGCTCGAGGCCGCCGTGCGGGGCACGAAGCGCGCCGAACTCCTCGTCACCGTGGGCACCTCCCTGCAGGTGAACCCCGTGGCCGGACTCGCTGGGCTTGCCGACCGGCTCGTGATCGTGAACGCGGAGGAGACGCCCTACGACGCCGAGGCCGAGCTCGTCGTGCGGGGATCGATCTCCGACGTGCTGGCGGCAGTGGCCGATGTCCTCGGATGAGATGGAGGTCGACGAGGTGGAGATGGACGTGGCGGCGAACGAGGTGCTGCGCACCCCCCGGGGGGACTTCGAGGCGATCATCGCCGGGCCGGCGGAGGGTCCCGTGGTGCTGCTGCTGCACGGGTTCCCCGAGCTCAACCTCTCGTGGCGCCACCAGGTGCCAGCGCTGGCCGCCGCCGGGTACCGGGTGGTGGCGCCGAACCAGCGCGGCTACGCGGGCTCGGTCCGCGGCGGGTCGTACCGGACCGGCGACCTCGCCGCCGACGTCGTCGCCATGCTCGACGCGATCGGCGCCGAGCGGGCAGTGGTGGTGGGCCACGACTGGGGCGGTGGGATCGCGTGGACGCTCGCCCACGAGTTCGCCGACCGGGTCACCGCCCTGGTCGCGATGAACTGCCCGCCCCCGGAGGTGCTGGTGCGCCACCTCGCGCGCGACCCGCGGCAGATCGCCCGCTCCTGGTACATGTTCTTCTTCCAGCTGCCGGTGCTGCCCGAGCGGTTCGTGGCCAAGCACATGCCCGGCACCCTCGTGGCCGGCTCCTACAACCGGAAGGCCTGGAACCGCGAGGTGCTCGCGCCCTATGCCGAGGCCTTCGCGACACCGGACGACGCCCACGGGCCCGTCTCCTGGTACCGCGGCGCCTTCCGCGGAGCGTTCGGGGGGGCGCTGCGACGCACGCGGCTGCGTCCCATCGAGGCCCCGGTGCTGGTCATCTGGGGGGTGCACGACCGGTTCCTCGGCCAGGACATGGTCAGTCCGGCGTCCCTGCGCGGCTCGCTGGCCTTCGGCAACGCCGCGGACGTGGTGCTCGTCGAGGAGGCGGGCCACTTCGTGCAGAACGAGGCGCCGGACGAGGTCAATCGGGCGCTGGTCGAGTGGCTCGCCGAGCACGTGCCAGGTGCGGGCGAACCGGCCAGCTGAACGACCCGTCCGCCGCCCGGTTCGCCCGCACCGGGCACGGGGCAGTGGGGAGGCCCGCGGCCGACGTCGCCGTCGGGCAGGGCTGCGACGCCGACCGGGGTCAGTCGGCCGGGGTCCGTCGGCCGGGGTCCCGGCGACCGAAGTCCCAGCAGCCGGCGTGCCGTCGGCCACGGGCTCGTCGGCCACGGGCTCGTCGGCCACGGGCTCGTGCCGCCTCCGGTCGAGGACGAGGTCTCTGGCCAGGGTGCGGTAGCCGACCGTGTCGAACAGCCCCGGGATGGTCTGCTCGGCCCGGTCCATCACCACCCCGGTGCCCCACCGCCGGTGCGTCACCCGGGTGGCGACCGCCAGGGCGTCGTCGTCGGCGCGCACCCCCGACGTCGGTCCTGGGACGGCGAGCCCGGTGCGGCAGGTGTCGCAGGAGCCGCACGCCTGCTGGAGCCGCACGCCCAGCGCCCCGAGGAGATGCCGGACGGGGGAAGGACGAACAGGTGTTCGATCACGGCGCCGGGGCGTGCCCCTCGGCCTCGGCGAAGGTCCGCACGTCGAGCGACTTGCCGGCCCCCGGTCGGGCGAACGGCCAGGACGCCGCGCCCGCCGATCAGGGCCTCCATGGCCTCGCGCTGACCAGGCCGCAGGTCGTCCCGACCGAACGCCTCGCGGGTGAGCTCAGCCACGTCGGCCACGGCGTCGTCCGACCCGTGCGCGGAGCGTGCAGCCGTCCGGTTATCACCGATGGGGCCGGGGGTAGTGGCCCGGAACGTCATGAGCGAGAGGAGCAACCATGGCCACACCCACCAATGCGCACACGGACACCGGACTGGACGCGGGGCGGGCCCGGTTCGTCCAGAGCCTGGCCGCCGTCGTCGGCGCGTTCTTCCTGATCATCGGGATCGCCGGG
>JALOLH010000070.1 GCA_025456065.1 Candidatus Nanopelagicales bacterium
ACGGCCGGATGATCGAGCACCTGCACGTGGCCTCCGCCGAGCGCGTGCTCGCGATCAACGACGCGATCGAGGCACTGCGGGCCTGAGCCCCGCCGCGGCTCTGGCGCTGCACGGCCCACGGCGGGGCGCCCTTGCGCCCTGACGTCCATGGCGCCCTGGCGCCCTTGCGCCCTGGCGCCTTGCTCGAGCCCTGCACGAACACGATTCGATCCAGGTTTGGGGCCAGCCCCGCCGACTTCATCCAAGTCTCGGATCACCGAGCGGCAGAGAACTTGGATCGAATCGCACGAGGGGTGGCGCGCGAGGGCGCCGCACGAAGGCGCCGCAAGAGGGGTGGCCGCGCGCCCTACGCGGGCGGCGTCTCCGACGGCGGGTCGGTGGGGCGCGTCGTCGTGCCGATCACCAGCGCGATCCCGGCGAACAGCAGCACCACCGCCGGGATGACCTGCCACGGCGGCACCTGGCCGAGCCACGCCGCGGCGATGAGCGTCGAGCCGGGCATCTCGAACAGGATCGCCAGCGACACCACGGTCGCCGAAGTGGTGGCCAGCACGCGGTTCACCACCGTGTGCCCGAGCAGCTGCGCTCCGACCGTGATGGCCAGGATGAGCAGCCAGTCGCGCACCGTGAACCCCACGAGCGGCACTCCCAGCACCAGGACCAGGGCCAGCAGCGCCAATCCGGCCGCGGCGTACGCGATGGCGGTGTACGTGGCGTTGCTCGTCGTCGTGCGGACCTGCTCGCCGACGGTCACGTAGAGCGCGGCCAGCACGGCGCCGGCCAGCGCCAGGGCATCGCCGATGAGCGCGCGTGGAGTGAGCGCGAAGTCGACGCCGGTGAGCACGAGGATGCCCACGAGCGCGGTGCCGATCCCGATCCACGCCCGTCGCGGGATCGCGGCTCCGCGACGCCGCGCGATCAGCGCCGCCCAGACCGGCTGCGTGGCGACCAGCGCGGTCGACGAGGCGACCGTGGTGAACCGCAGGCTCGGCACCCACGTGGCGAAGTGCGCGCCGAGCAGCACCCCCGCCCAGGCCATGCGGCGCCAGGCGAGGCGGTCGAGCACCTGGACCTCCGAGCGGTGCCGGGCACCCACCCACACCCACGTCGCGGCCGACCCCAGCGCGGTGCGCCAGAACGCGATCGCCAGCGCGGGCGCCGTGCACGCCGCGATGAGCGGCCCGGAGGTCGAGATCGCCATGACCGCGACCGCGAGCAGCCACAGGTCGGTCACCGGCGGCCGGGCCAGGGGCGCCGGCGCCACGGTGCTCACCCCACCGACCCTATTGGGGCCGCGACGGCTCCTGGCGTCGGGGCGGAAGTCCGAGCGCCTCGCGCGGGCGCACGCCCCGACCCGGTCCCCGAGCTCGAGGCCCCGTCGACGTCCCGAGGCGACGGCGCCCCCCGTTGCTGTCGGACTGGCGCGCGGTCCCCGCCGGGGCGCCCCGCCGGGTGGTGGCGGATGAGCGGTCGACCCGAGTGGACGGCAGCGGGGTCACCCTCGCGATGAGCGGGGCGGTGCAGGGGCGGGAGGAGCCGGTTACAGGGGCGGGAGGAGCCGGCGGCGTGCCGGCGGCGCAGCGGCGGGAGGAGCCGGCGGCTCCAGGGGCGGGAGGAGCCGGCGGCGTGCCGGCGGCGCAGCGGCGGGAGGAGCCGGGCGCGCGTCGCGGTGCAGCGGCGGGTTCCCGGCCCCAGGGCGGTTGCACCAGTAGCCTCAGGGCCGTGACGACAGGCGCCAGCACGCGGGTGTTCGTGTCGCACCTGTCGGGCATCGGGGTCTTCGACCGCGACGGGGACCCGCTGGGCAAGGTCCGCGACCTCGTGGTCGTCCTGCGCCACGACCGCGAGCCTCCGCGGGTCCTCGGCCTCGTCATGGAGGTGCCGCCGCGGCGCCGGATCTTCCTGCCCATCACCCGCGTGACCAGCATCGACGCGGGTCAGGTCGTGGTCGAGGCACGCCTGGACCTGCGCCGGTTCCAGCAGCGGCCGGGCGAGACGCTGGTGATCGGCGAGCTCTTCGACCGGCACGTCACGCTGCGCGCCAGCGGCGAGCGCGGCACCGTGGTCGACGCGGCCCTCGAGCAGGACCGCAACCGGGACTGGCGCCTGACGAAGGTGCACGTCGGACGGCCGCACCGCGGGTTCCGGCGCCGCGGTGACGCGCAGACCCTGGACTGGTCCGAGGTCGACGGCCTGACGATCGAGGGCCAGCCCGACGAGCAGGGCGTCACGTCGCTGATGGCCACGTTGGACACGCTGCGCCCGGCCGACCTCGCGAACGTCCTGCAGGACCTGCCCGTGAAGCGCCGGCTCGAGGTCGCCCGCAACCTCGACGACCAGCGCCTGGCCGACGTCCTCGAGGAGCTCCCCGAGGACGACCGCGTGGCGATCCTCACCGGCCTGGGGATCGAGCGCGCCGCCGACGTCCTCGAGGAGATGGAGCCCGACGACGCAGCCGACCTGCTCTCCGAGCTGTCCCCCGAGCAGGCCGAGGAGCTGCTGGAGGAGGTCGAACCCGAGGACGCCGAGGACCTGCGGCGGCTGCTCTCCTACGGCGACCTCACCGCCGGCGGCATGATGAACCCGGACCCGGTCCTGCTGCCCCCCGACGCGACCGTGGCCGAGGCCCTGGCCCGCATCCGGTCCTCCGAGCTGCCGCCCTCCCTGGCCGCCCAGGTGTACGTGGTGCGCCCGCCGGTGGACACCCCGAGCGGCAAGTTCCTCGGCGTCGCGCACTTCCAGCGCCTGCTGCGCGAGCCGCCGAGCAAGCTCGTCTCCGCGGTCATCGACGCCAGCCTCGAGCCCGTCGGTCCGCAGGCCAAGCTCTCCACCGTGACCCGCTACTTCGCGACCTACAACCTGGTCGCCCTGCCGGTCGTCGACGAGGTGGACCGGCTGCTCGGCGCGGTGACCGTCGACGACGTCATCGACCACATGCTGCCCGAGGACTGGCGCGACCTCGACGCCGAGGACGCCGACGAGTCCGACGACGAGGACGCGGAGTAGGCCGTGGCACGCGTCTCGCGCACGCGCCTGGACCAGCCGAAGTCGGCCGGCCGCACCGCCCTGCGCCCACAGTACGACCCGGAGATGTTCGGCCGGTGGAGCGAGCGGGTCGCCCGGTTCATCGGCTCGGCCCGGTTCATCGGCTGGATGACGGCGTTCGTCGTCGCGTGGCTGCTGTGGAACACCCTCGCGCCCGACGACCTGCGGTTCGACCCGTTCCCGTTCATCTTCCTGACCCTCATGCTGTCGCTGCAGGCCTCGTACGCCGCGCCGCTGATCCTGCTCGCCCAGAACCGGCAGGCCGACCGGGACCGCATCCAGTACGTCGAGGACCGCAACCTGACCGAGCGCCTGGTCGCCGACACCGAGTACCTCACCCGGGAGATCGCCTCGATCCGCATCGCCACCGGCGAGGTGGCCACCCGCGACTTCCTCCGGGGCGAGGTGCGCGACCTCGCCGACGAGCTCGCGGCGCTGCTGGCGGAGGATCGCGCCGAGCGGGCCGGCGCCCTCGACCGTGGGGAACGCGGGGACCGGGGGCATGGCGGGGAGCGGGCGTCGGACCGCGACCGCGGCCGGGCGTCGGACCGTGACCGCGGCGCAGCTCCGATGGACGGGTAGTCCGCAGTCACCCACCAGACAGGCACCCTTCCCGAGCACCGGCTAGCGTGTGCCCTTGCCTGACGACGACCACGGGAGTACGCATGACCGCCACCGCCGACCCCCAGGTGATGACCCCCGAGCTGTTCGCCTCGGAGTTCCGCGCCCACCTGCAGCTCGACCGCGCCGTCGACCTCGAGCGCGCGGGCCGCCGCGACCTGTACGCCGCCCTGGCGCACACCGTCCGCGACCGCCTGATGGCCAACTGGCTCGAGACCATCCGCAACCGCGGCCGCGGCGACAAGCGCACCGTCGTCTACCTCTCCGCGGAGTACCTGCTGGGACGCCAGCTCGGCAACGCGCTGCTCGCGACCGGCCTGACCGACGTCGCCCGCGAAGCGCTGGACGGGATGGGCATCGACCTCGACGAGATCGCCGACCTCGAGGTGGAGCCCGGCCTGGGCAACGGCGGCCTGGGCCGCCTCGCCGCCTGCTTCGCCGACTCGCTGGCGACCATCGGGCGCCCCGCCATCGGCTACGGCATCTGCTACGAGTACGGCATCTTCGAGCAGTCGTTCGAGGCGGGCCGCCAGGTGGAGAAGCCCGACCAGTGGCTCGACCACGACAACCCGTGGATGTTCTCGCAGCGCGAGCACGCGGTGTCCGTCGGCTTCGGCGGGCACGTCGAGGTCGACCCGACCACCGGCCGGCACACGTGGCTGCCCGCCGAGCTCGTGATGGGCGTACCGCACAACCTGCTCGTCCCCGGCTACCGCAACGACCTGGTGAACACGCTGCGGCTGTGGAAGGCGCGCGGCTCCTCGCAGTTCAACCTGCAGGTGTTCAACGCCGGCGACTACATCGAGGCCGTCCGCCAGCAGTCGATGAGCGAGAACATCTCGCGCGTGCTGTACCCCGAGGACTCCACCCCCGCGGGCAAGGAGCTGCGGCTGCGCCAGCAGTACTTCTTCACCGCCTGCGCCCTGGCCGACCTGATCCGCGTGTCCGACGCCGAGGGCTTCGACCTCCACGAGATCCCCGACCGGGTCGTCATCCAGCTCAACGACACCCACCCGGTGATCGCGATCCCAGAGCTCATGCGCATCCTCATCGACGAGCGCGGCCTGGACTACGAGACCGCCTGGGACATCACCAGCCGGACGTTCAACTACACCTGCCACACGCTGCTGCCCGAGGCCCTCGAGCGCTGGAGCGTCGGGCTGCTGCAGTACCTGCTGCCGCGGCACATGGAGCTGATCTACCAGATCAACACGCGCTTCCTGGAGCAGGTCCGCGAGGCGTTCCCCTACGACGAGTCGCGCGTGATCCGCATGTCGGTCATCGAGGAGGGACCGGAGCGGATGGTGCGCATGGCGCACCTGGCCACGGTCGCATCGGTCAAGGTGAACGGCGTCGCGGCGCTGCACTCCCAGCTGCTGCGCGACACCGTGCTCAAGGACTTCGCGGAGATGTGGCCGGACCGGTTCACGAACGTCACGAACGGCGTGACGCCGCGCCGGTTCATGAAGCTGGCGAACCCCCGCCTGAGCGACCTCATCACCGAGACGGTCGGTGACGGCTGGCTGATCGACCTCGAGCGGCTGCGCGGGCTCGAGGAGCACGCCGACGACCCCGCGTTCCAGGAGCGGTGGCGGGCGATCAAGCAGGCGAACAAGGCCGACCTCGTCGCCCTGCTCGAGGCACGGACCGGCCGCGTGCTGCCGACCGACCCGATGTACGACGTGATGATCAAGCGGCTCCACGAGTACAAGCGGCAGATGCTCAAGCTGCTGCACGTCGCGACGATGTACCGCCGGCTTCGGCTGGATCCCGGCCTCGAGGTGCCGTCGCGGGTCGTGCTGTTCGGCGCCAAGGCCGCGCCGGGGTACCAGATGGCCAAGCTGATCATCCGCCTGATCAACCAGGTGGGCGCGACCATCGACGCGGACCCGGCGATGGACGGGCGCCTCGCCGTGGCGTTCCCGGCCAACTACAACGTCACGCTGGCCGAGCGCATCATCCCGGCAGCGGACCTCTCCGAGCAGATCTCGATGGCCGGCAAGGAGGCCTCGGGCACCGGCAACATGAAGCTGTCGCTGAACGGCGCCCTCACCGTCGGCACCCTCGACGGGGCCAACGTCGAGATCCGCGACCTCGTGGGCGAGGAGAACTTCTTCCTCTTCGGCCTCACCGAGGACGAGGTGGTGGCGCGGAAGACGGCCGGCTACGACCCCGGGGCGCACTACCGCGACGACGAGGAGCTGCGCGCCGTGATCGACGAGATCGCGACCGGCTTCTACTCGCCGCCCGGCGAGGTGGACCTGTTCCGGCCCATCGTCGAGAGCCTGCTGATGCGCGACGAGTACCTCGTGCTGGCCGACTACCGCTCGTACGTCGAGGCACAGGAGCGGGTCGACCGGCTCTGGGGCGACCGGGCGGCCTGGACCGCGATGTCGATCCGCAACACGGCCCGCACCGGCTTCTTCTCCTCCGACCGTGCGATGCAGGACTACTTCACGCGCATCTGGGGATGAGCCCGGGCTGGTCCGCGTGGTTGGCGACCTCGTCGCCGGCCCGCCGGCCGGCGCGGCAGCGGGGGTCCGGAACCGGACATAGGGTTTCCCCATGCCCACACGCGAACGCATCGAGGCGGCGCTGGCCGAGGTCCAGGATCCGGAGATCCGCCGGCCGATCACCGAGCTCGGGATGGTCAAGGACATCCGGATCGACGGCGGGGACGTCCACGTCGAGGTCTACCTGACCGTCGCCGGGTGCCCGATGCGCGAGGAGATCACCGCCCGCGTGACGAACGCGGTCCGGGCGCTCGACGGGGTCACCGCCGTCACGGTCGGCCTCGACGTGATGAGCGAGGAGCAGCGCAAGGCGATGCGCGCCTCGCTGGCCGGACCG
Source organism: Candidatus Nanopelagicales bacterium (assembly GCA_025456065.1). Taxonomy (GTDB): domain Bacteria; phylum Actinomycetota; class Actinomycetes; order S36-B12; family CAIYMF01; genus Prado023. The sequence continues at coordinate 6,517 of JALOLH010000070.1, forward strand.
GAGCGGGAGATCCCCTTCAGCAAGCCCGGCTCGCTGACCCGCGTGTACCTGATCGCCTCGGGCAAGGGCGGGGTCGGCAAGTCGTCGGTGACCGCGAACCTCGCCGCGGCCATGGCCGCCGACGGCCTGGCGGTCGGCGTCGTCGATGCCGACGTGTACGGCCACAGCATCCCGCGCATGCTCGGCGTGACCCAGCTGCCGACGATGGTCGAGGGCCTCATCATGCCGCCCACCGGGACCGGCGGGGTCCGCGTGATCTCGATGCTGCCGTTCAAGCCGGGTGGGGTCACCCAGCCGGTCACCTGGCGCGGGCCGATGCTGCACCGCGCGCTGCAGCAGTTCCTCTCCGACGTGTGGTGGGGCGACCTCGACGTGCTGCTGCTCGACCTGCCGCCGGGCACCGGCGACGTCGCGATCTCCGCGGCCCAGCTGCTACCGAACGCCGAGGTCGTGGTGGTGACCACGCCGCAGGAGGCCGCGGCCGAGGTGGCCGTGCGCGCGGGCATGGTCGCCAAGGAGACCAACCAGCGCCTGGCCGGCGTCATCGAGAACATGAGCGGCTTCCCGTGCCCGCACTGCGGGGAGCCGGTCGACCTGTTCGGCTCGGGTGGCGGGCAGCGGGTGGCGCACGTGCTGAGCACGGCGGTCAACGCCGAGGTGCCGCTGCTGGGCCGGATCCCGTTCGACGTCCGGCTTCGCGAGGGCGGCGACGTGGGCGCACCGCTGGTCGTCGCCGCGCCGACCGCGCCGGCCGCCGAGGTGCTGCGCAGCATCGCCGGGCGGCTGGGCAAGCGGCCGCGTGGCCTCAGCGGGATGTCGCTGGGCCTCACGCCGGCCAGCCGGTTCTGACGTCCCGGAGCCCCAGCGCCGCGGGTGCGTGACCCCGAGCCCCGGCGCCGCGGGTGCGTCCCGGAGCCCCAGCGCCGCGGGTGCGTGACCCCGGCTCGCGGATGCATGCCGGGGACAGCCCGCCCGGTCGTCAGGTCCAGTCCGGGTCGACCGCCGGCGGGGTGGGCAGCGCGGCGGGCGCGTCGCCGGTCGTGGCGGCGCTGCTCGGGGCCTGGCCGCTGGGGGCCGGCGGGGTCGGGGCAGGGGCGACCGCGGCTGTCCCGGCGCCACGGGTCGGCCCGGCGGGGCCCGCCCCCGGCAGCGGCTCGTCGAGCGGCTGGAGCACGCGCCGCGGATCCAGGTCGCGCAGGTCGCGCACGGCGGCCGTGAGCGCGGGATCGCCCTCGATGCCCGCCGCATCGGCGAGGTCGCGCCGCGCGTCGGTGGCCATCCGGCGCACCTGTCGCAACGTCCGGGCCGCGTCCGAGGCGACCTTCGGCAGGCGCTCGGGCCCGAACACGAGCAGGGCGAGCACTGCGATCAGCAGCAGCTCGCCCAGCCCGATGTCCAGCACGCGACCAGCGTACGGCGGCCTCAGCCCGAGGACGAATCCGATCCGAGGGTGATCTCGAGCTCGACGTCGGTGCCACCGCGCTCGACGACCACCGGCACGGTGTCACCCGGCCGAAGCGAGCGGATGTCCACGATCAGCGACGTGGCGTCGTCGACGGGCTCGCCGTTGAACGTGGTCACGACGTCGCCGTCCTCGATGCCGGCCTCCGCGGCCGGGCCACCGGGGGTGACGCTGGCGACCCGGGCGCCGTCGCCCACGTACTGCATGTCGAGGCGCACCCCGATGACCGGCTTGGTCGACGTGCCGGTCTCGATGAGCTCCTCGGCGATCCGCCGCGCCTGGTTGATCGGGATCGCGAAGCCCAGCCCGATCGAGCCGCTCTGGCCGCCCAGGCCGGTGCTGCCGAGGGTGGCGATCGCCGAGTTCACGCCGATCACCTCGCCGGCGGCGTTGAGCAGCGCACCGCCGGAGTTGCCCGGGTTGATCGCGGCGTCGGTCTGGATCGCGTTGATGAACGACGTCTCGCCCTGTCCCCCGGCCGTGACCGGACGGTTGAGCGCGCTCACGATGCCGGCGGTGACCGTGCCCTCGAGGCCCAGCGGGGAGCCGATCGCGATCGCGAGGTCGCCGACGACGACCCCGTCCGAGTCGCCCAGCACCGCCGTGGGCAGGTCGGTCGCGTCGACCTTGAGCACGGCCAGGTCGTAGGCGGGGTCCCGGCCGACGATCGTCGCGGGCAGGCGCCGGTTGTCGGCGAAGTTCACGATGACCTCACCGCCGTCGGCGGCCGCCTCGACGACGTGGTTGTTCGTCAGGATGTAGCCGTCCTGGCGGATCACGAAGCCCGACCCCGTGCCGGCACCACCCGATCCCCGGACGGCCAGGCTCACGACGGCCGGACCGACGGACTCGGCGATCGAGGCCACCGACCCGTCCGGGCGCTGCGACTTGTCGGCGTCGGACTGCGGCAGGGTCACCGAGCCGGCGGGTCGGGCGTCGTCGCCGCCCGCGGCGAGGGTGCCGCCGAGCAGGCCGGCGAGCAGGCCGACCAGTGCGGCCAGCACGACCAGCGGCCAGGTGCGGGGGCGGCGCGGGGCGGCCGTGGCGACTGCCTGGCCCCCGCCGCCAGCCGGCGGCGACGCGTGGATCGCGGTGTCGTGCTGCCAGGGGGTGGACGGGTCGGCGCCGGGGTACGAGCCGTACGCCCCCGTGCTGCCGTCCTGGCCGTACCCGGGCCCGGGGACGCCGTACTGGCCGTACCCGCTCGCGTAGCCGCGCTGGTCGTACCCGCCGACCGGCAGCGCCGTCGTGTGCTGCCAACCGTCCTGGCCGCCGACGCCGGAGCCCTGGGGGGCCGATCCCCACCCGGGAGCCGCCGGCGCGGCCGGCTCGCCCTGGGTCCACGGCGCGTCGGGCTGGCCCTGCGCCCACGGAGCGGCCGGCTCGCCCTGCGCCCACGGCGCGTCGGGCTGGCCCTGGGTCCACGGCGCGTCGGGCTGGCCCTGCGCCCACGCCGGAGCGGGGTCGCCCTGCGGCGACTGCCACCCGGAGGGCGGGGGCGCGGCCGCCGCCGGCGCCTCGGTCGCAACGTCGTCCTCGCCGTGGATGTCGCCCGGGCGGTCGGGATGCTGCTCGGTCATGGGTCCATCATCCTGCCTGATCGTCACAGCCGAAAACGGTAGGCACGCCCGCTCGGAGCCGGATCGCCGCGCCGGACCTGATCACCCCCGCGCGCACGAGGCCGCCCCTCACGGCCGTCAGGCTCGGGCGCGCTGGGCCGGCCTGGACGCTCCGACTACGCTGAGCCCCCGATCTGCACGTCCTGTCGAGAGGTTGCCCCCATGTGCGCCGCGGTCACGCCCCCGAACCCCACCAGCTGGACCTACGCGGAGCACTGGCTGCCCGAGGAGGCGCCCGCCGCGGAGGCTCGCGTCAAGGCCGCGGAGCTCGGCTGCGAGCCGATCGGGCGGGGTGGGGCGAGCGCGCTGACGATGATCGCGGCCCTGCTCGACGCGCGGGCCGTGGTCGAGGTCGGCACCGGGGCGGGCATCTCCGGCCTGGCCCTGCTGCGGGGCATGCGGGCCGACGGCGTGCTCACCAGCGTGGACGTGGAGGCCGAGCACCAGCGGGTCGCCCGCGCCACCTTCACGGCCGCCGGGATCAACCCGGCCCGCACGCGCCTCATCACGGGTCGGGCCCTCGAGGTGCTGCCCCGGCTCACCGACGCGCACTACGACATCGTCTTCGTGGACGGGGACAAGTCCGAGTACGCCGCCACGCTCGAGCAGGCGGTGCGGCTGCTGCGCCCCGGCGGCGTCGTGGTCTTCGACAACGCCCTGTGGCACGACAAGGTGGCCGACCCCGCGCAGCGCGACCCGCAGACGGTCGGGCTGCGCGAGCTGGTCAGCGGGCTCCGCGAGGACGAGCGGTTCACCCCCGCGCTGCTGCCGGTCGGCGACGGCCTGCTCGTCGGCGTCCTGCGCGGGCGCGCGTAGCGGGACTCAGGCCGGCGCCCCGGCCTCGATCCAGCGCAGCAGGAGGCGAGCACCGAAGCCCGTGCCGCCCTTGGGCAGGTCGTCCCGCTCGGCGTCCGAGCGCCCGGTGCCGGCGATGTCGAGATGGGCCCAGGCGGTGTCACCGACGAAGTGGCGCAGGAACAGCGCGGCGGTGATCGACCCCGGCCCCGGCGCCCATCCCGTGCTCGGTGCCGCGTTGGCCTGGTCGGCGACCTCGCTGGCGATCATCGGGGCGTACTCGTCGTGCAGGGGCATGCGCCACAGCAGCTCGCCGGCCTGCTCCCCGGCGGCGGCCAGCGCCGCGGCGAGGCGGTCGGAGGTGCTGTAGAGCGGGGCGAAGCGGCGGCCCAGGCCGAGCGTCGCGGCACCGGTCAGCGTGGCCAGGTCCACCACGACGTCGGCCGCCAGGTCGCGCACCGCCAGGTCCAGGGCGTCGGCGAGGACCAGCCGGCCCTCGGCATCGGTGTTCACGACCTCGCTGGTGCGTCCGCCGTGGTGGGTGATGACGTCGCCGGGGCGGGTCGCGTCCGCGCCGGGGAGGTTCTCGGCGAGTGCGAGCAGCCCGGTCACGCGCAACCCCGCCGGCATGCGCCCACCGAGCGCTGCCAGGACGGCCAGCACCGCGGCGGCGCCGGACATGTCGGTCTTCATCCCGACCTGCTGCTCGGGGGCCTTCAACGACAGCCCGCCCGAGTCGAAGGTGATGCCCTTGCCCACGAGCACCACGTGGCGGGCGTCCCCGTCGTCGGGACCCCGGCTCAGGCGGACCAGTCGTGGTGGGTGCAGCGATCCGGCACCGACGGCCAGCAGTCCGCCGAAGCCGTCCCGGGCGAGGGCCGTCTCGTCCCACACCTCGACCTCGAGGTCGGGGTCGGCCCCGCCGAGGGCCAGCGCGTGCGCGGCGATGGAGCTGGGGTCCTTGTGGTTGGACGGCGTGTGGATGAGCCGCCGGGCGGCGCTCGTGGCCGCGGCGTGGGAGCCGCCGTCCGCGACGGCCCGCACGCCCCGGGCGAGGTCGTCGACCACCAGGCGCAACCGGCCGGGCGGGGGCGGCGGTGGGCTGCTCGACCAGGTGACCGTGCCGGTGGCCAGGTGCAGTCCCTCGGTGAAGGCGCGCACGTCGTCGGCGTCGAGCCCCGCCGTGGCCAGGACCACGACGTCGTCGACGTGCCGCAGCCGGCGGACCAGGGCGGCGGCGGACCGGCGCAGGTCCTCGGCACCGCCGCGACCCAGGCCCAGGCCCACGACGGCCTGGGGCCGGTCGTGCTCGAGGTCGATCCAGGTCAGCTCGCCGCGGGCGCCCTTGGCCCGCGCCCGGGCAAGGCGCCGGGGCAGGTCGACGCCGAGCTCGGCGAGCAGGGCGGTCTCGGCCGACCCGACGCTGACGGCCGGCGCGGTCGCCTCGTCGTCAGCCGTGAACCCCTCAGCCGTGGCCCGCTCCGCCGTCGCCCGCTCCGCCGCGGCCCCGTCCGCCGTGGCCCCGTCCGCCGTGGCCCCGTCCGCCGTGGCCCCCGCGTCCCGCGCCTCGTCCCGGCCGGACCCCCCCGGGACCGCGCCCTCCGCGGGCCGCACGGCGATGACCAGGACGTCCGGGACACCGAGCGCCATCAGCTGGGCGGGCTCGGCCGGCCAGGGCCCCGCGACGGCCTCCACCTGCAGCACGGGCGGCTCGTGCACGTTTCCTCCCCGGACGTCGAAGACCCCGCCACCGTACCGCCCGTGGGGCGGTCGGCGCGGGGTCCGCGAGGGTGTGCTCGTACCGGTCAGCCGGCGACCTCGGTGAGCTGGCCGCCGAGGTCGCGGGCCTCGTCGGCGTTGAGCTCGACGACCAGGCGCCCGCCGCCCTCGAGCGGCACGCGCATCACGATGCCGCGCCCCTCCTTGGTGACCTCGAGCGGGCCGTCCCCGGTCCTCGGCTTCATGGCCGCCATCGCGCGCCTCCCCTTGTCCTGGTCCCGACCCCCGGACGGGCCGTTCGGTGCCGACCATTATCCCCCATCGCGCGCCCCCTCCGGTCACGCTGGCCGACGCCACGGCACGCATCGCCCGCCCAGCGCACAGCGCCCAGCTCGCGACCGTCGCGGTGGCTCAGCGCCCCGAGTCGGCCCGTGCCTGCTCGACCAGGGCGGCGAAGCGGCGCAGCGAGAGGTCCACGCCGGCCGCGAAGGCCGGTCGGATCACGGCGAACCCCGCCCGCCCGAGCGCGCCGAGCGGCAGCTCCAGCTCCTCGCGCCAGACGAACCGGCTGCGGCCCTCGGGCAGGGCCAGGACCTCGAACACACCGTCGCCGCGCACCACCTCGCCGGTGTGCCGGACGCGCACCAGGCGCGGCGGCTCCCAGGCGACGATCTCCATGGTGTCGAGGAACCCCAGCCGTCCCACCCCGGTGAACGCCGCGATCCGTCCCCCGATGCCGTCGGCCGGCCCCTGCGACCACACCCGCGTGCCGAGCATCCAGTCGCCCTGGCTGGGCCAGTCGACGAGCGCGGCGAAGACCGCCTCCGGCGGGGCGTCGACGACGACCGACCGGACCAGGTGACGCCGCCGGCTCACGGCGCGTCCCCACCGGCGTCCGCACCCACGTCGGCCGGCGCGCGTACCCCGGGCGCCCCGTCGGGTTCGGCCGTGGGGACGTCGGGCGCCACGTCGGGCGCCACGTCGACCTCCGGTGCCGTGCCGCCCATCGCCGCGACCACGCGCAGGAGCTGGGCGATGCGGTCGTCCCGCTCCGCCAGCGCCGTGGCCGCGTCGTCGAGCACCCGGTCGACGACGTCCATGCGGTAGCCCCGCAGGACGACCGGGAACCCCACCTCGCCGAGGGCCTCCGCCGTGACCGGGCCGGCCGGCGGCCAGGCCGGGGGCGGCGTGGCGACCGGGTCGTCGTCCAGCACCGGCGCGTCGCGGGCGAGCAGCACCGCGAGGCCCGAGACGATCGCGAGCGCCACGAGCCCGAGCAGCAGCGTGACCACGCCGACATCCTGCCATCGGGTGCCCGGCCCCGCCCGGGGCGTGGACGTGTCGCAGCCGGGGGTCGCGCTGCGGGCGCCCTCAGGTGCCGTCGGTCAGGGGGACGTCGAAGGGGGCCTCCTCGCCCAGCGGGTGGGCCACCGCCCGGGTGAGCTCGGCGTCGCGCAGGATCGCGACGGCCTCCTCCGGGTCGTCGGTGACGTGGATCAGGTCGAGGTCGTGCGGCGAGACCTTGCCGTCCGCGCGCATGGTGGCCCCCAGCCAGTCCAGCAGTCCGCGCCAGTACTGCGTGCCCATGAGGATGATCGGGAAGGTCGTCACCTTGCCGGTCTGCACGAGCGTGAGGGCCTCGAACAGCTCGTCGATGGTGCCGAAGCCCCCGGGGAACACGATGAAGCCCTGGGCGTACTTCACGAACATCGTCTTGCGGGCGAAGAAGTAGCGGAAGTGGATCCCGAGGTCGACCCACTCGTTCATGCCCTGCTCGAAGGGCAGCTCGATGCCCAGGCCCACCGACGTGCCGCCCGCCTCCCACGCGCCGCGGTTGGCTGCGGACATGATCCCCGGGCCACCGCCGGTGATCACCGCGAACCCCGCCTCGACCAGCAGGGTCGCCGTGCGCTGCGCCAGCGCGTACTCCGGGTGCCCCTCCGGGGTGCGCGCCGAGCCGAACACGCTGATCGCCGGCCCGAGCTTGGCCAGGGCGCCGAACCCCTCGACGAACTCCGCCTGGATGCGCAGGACCCGCCACGGGTCGGTGTGGACCCAGTCGCCGGAGTCGCGCGTGTCGAGCAGCCGCTGGTCGGTCGTCGTCCCCGTGATCTGCTCCCGGCGGAGCAGGACGGGTCCCCGCGTGCGGGCGTTCGGCGCGGTGCGCCCGTTCGGCGTCGTCCCCGCGCGGCTGGCCACCGGCAGGCTCGGTCGGTCGTCGGCCTCGTCCATGTCCAGCACGGTAACCCGGTTCCCGCGCTTGCGGAGCCTCGCGCTTGACACGATGCTGGGTTTAGGCTTCAATCATCTTGTTGAACCTTCAACATCTATCGAGAGGAAGCGCCATGACCGACTACACGGAGTACCAGGGCACCTGGACGATCGACCCCTCGCACACCCGGCTGGGCTTCGTCGCCCGGCACGCGATGGTCACCAAGGTGCGCGGTCAGTTCGAGGAGTTCGCCGGCACGATCGTGATCGACGCCGCCAACCCGAGCGCCTCGACGGCGAACGTGACCGTGCAGCTGGCCTCGGTCAACACCGGCTCGGCCGACCGCGACGCCCACCTGCGCAGCCCCGACTTCTTCGACGTGGAGACGAACACGGAGATGACCTTCGTCTCGACCGGCGTGAAGCAGGACGGCGACGAGTTCGTCATGCTCGGCGACCTCACCATCAAGGGCGTCAGCCGGCCGGTGGAGCTCGAGCTCGAGCCCACGGGCGTGGCGACCGACCCCTTCGGCAACGTGCGGGCCGGGTTCGAGGGCGAGGCCGAGATCTCCCGCAAGGACTTCGGGCTGACCTGGAACGTGGCACTGGAGGCCGGCGGCGTCCTGGTGTCGGACAAGATCAAGATCCAGCTCGACGTGTCGGCCATCAAGCAGGCCTGAGCCGACCCACCCCGCAGCACCTCCGCTCCGGCGCAGGGCCCTCCGCGTGGAGGGCCTCGCGTGGAGCGGAGGTGCTCGCGTGCGCGCCCGCCGCGGCGGCCCGCTCAGGTCGTGCGGCGGATCCCGGTCGGCGTGATCCCGGTCGGCCTGCCCCCCGTGCCGCGCCGGCCTGCCTCCCGCACCGGCACGCCCCATGCATCCAGCCGCGGGACCGGCGCGGTCAGCCAGCGGCGCATCACCGCGAACGTCTCGCGCACCTGGGCGGTCGGGACGTACTCCTCGCGCGTGTGCGCCAGGGCCGGGTCGCCGGGCCCGAAGTTGACCGCGGGGACCCCGAGTGCGGAGAACCGCGCCACGTCGGTCCAGCCGAACTTGGGCCGCGGCTCCGCCCCGGTGGCGGCCAGGAAGGCCTGCGCCGCCGGATGGCCCAGGCCCGGCAGGGCGCCACCGGCCACGTCCACGACCCGCACGTCGAAGCCCTCGAAGACCGCCTGGACGTGGCGGATGGCGCGCTCGACGTCCAGTGAGGGGGCGAAGCGGTAGTTGACGGTCACCACGCAGGTGTCCGGGATGATGTTGCCCGCCACCCCCCCGGTGATGCCGACGGCGTTGAGGCCCTCGCGGTACTCCAAGCCGTCGATGGTGACCCGGGCCGGCTGGTAGTCGGCCAGCCGGGCGAGCACCTCCGCGGCCCCGTGGATCGCGTTCGTGCCCAACCACGACCGGGCGCTGTGGGCCCGCCGGCCGCGCAGGTGGATCTCGGCGCGCAGCGTCCCCTGGCAGCCGGCCTCGACCCCCGCGACGGAGGGCTCCATGAGCACGGCGAAGTCACCGGCGAGCAGGTCCCGGCGCGTCTCGGCCAGCCGCTTGAGGCCGTTGTAGCGCTCCTCGATCTCCTCGGACTCGTAGAACACGTAGGTCACGTCGCGGGTCGGTTCGGCCAGCTGGGCCGCCAGCGCCAGCGCCACCGCCAGGCCGCCCTTCATGTCGCACGCCCCCAGGCCGACCAGTCGCTCCTCGCCGGCCACCTCGTCGAGGTAGTGGGGCAGGTTGTCGGCCGCCGGCACGGTGTCGACGTGCCCGCAGATCACGACCCGGTCGGGCAGGCCCAGCCGCGTGCGGGCGACCAGCGAGTTGCCGTCGCGCACCACCTCGAGGTGCGTGGCGGTCCGCAGCGCGGCCTCGATGGCATCGGTGATGGCCGCCTCCGAGCGGCTCTCGCTCGGGATGTCGACGAGGTCGCCGAGCAGGGCCACGAGGTCGCCGTGCGGGTCCAGGGGCATGGCGCCTCCTTGTCGCTGGGGCCGCCTACGCTACCGACCCATGCAGCTGCTCACCTCGCCCGCCGCGGCGCACGGGATCGCGACGTTCGCCTCGACGGCCGACGACGCGCCCATCCTCGATGTCTGGTACCCGGCGCCGGTCCTCGCGGCCGAGCCCGTCCCGGTGCCGCACCTGGCCGACGCGTGCGGGGAGGACCCGATCCGCGGGACGGTCGCCCGGCCCGTCACCACCGTGATCGCCGACCTCTCCGCGCCCCCGGCCGACGTCGCCGACGCCTACCTGCGGCTGCACCTGCTCTCGCACCGCCTCGTGCAGCCGCGCACGGTGAACGTGGACGGCATCTTCGGCGTGCTGCCCAACGTGGCCTGGACCTCGCTGGGACCGGTGGCCATCGACGCCCTGCCCGAGGTACGGCTGCGCGCCCGGGTCGCCGGGGAGCCGCTGACCGTGCTCGGGGTGGACAAGTTCCCCCGGATGGTCGACTACGTGGTGCCCTCCGGGGTGCGGATCGCCGACGCCGACCGGGTGCGCCTGGGGGCCCACCTCGCCGAGGGGACGACCGTGATGCACGAGGGCTTCTGCAACTTCAACGCCGGCACCTTGGGGCCGTCCATGGTCGAGGGGCGCATCTCGGCGGGGGTGATCGTGGGCGCCGGCTCGGACATCGGCGGCGGCGCCTCGATCATGGGCACCCTGTCCGGCGGCGGCCAGGAGCAGGTCACCATCGGCGAGGGGGCGCTCATCGGTGCCAACGGCGGCATCGGCATCTCGCTGGGCGACCGCTCGGTCGTCGAGGCCGGGTGCTACGTCACGGCAGGCTCGAAGGTGACGCTGCCCGACGGCTCGGTCGTGAAGGGCCGCGAGCTGTCGGGGGTGGCCGACCTGCTGTTCCGCCGCAACTCGGTGACCGGCGCGCTGGAGGCCACCCCGCGCACCGGGCACTGGGGCGGGCTCGCCGAGCACCTGCACGCCAACGATTGACGAACCACGGCGGCCGCCCCGGCGCGGTCGTCCGGGGTCGGGTCGCACCCGCCGGCCGGACGCCGGGGGTTGCCGTGCTCGCAGGTCCGGATGGGGCGACCTCGCGCCCGCCCGCCGACCGCCGGGCGCCCCGCGACGTAGGCTTCGCCGCATGCGCCTGGCCGGTCGACTGCTGGCAGCCCTGGCCGTCGGCCTGCTGCTCGGCCTCGTCGGCGCCGCCGCGCAGTCGTGGGCCCCGGACCTGCTCGGCGTGCGCCTGCCCGTCGGCGCCGCAATCGGCGTGGTGACCGCAGCGCTCGTGGCCCGGGCGTGCGCCTGGTGGGTCGGGTCGCGTGCCGGGGCCGTGGCCCACTCGGTCGGCTGGCTCGGCGCGACGCTCGCGATGGGGACGACCACCCCGTCCGGCGACCTGGTGCTCAGCAGCGGGACCCGACAGGTGGGGTACCTGGTCGTCGGCTCGATGGTGCTGGCGGCGTGCTGCGGCTTCCCGTTGCTGCCGGACGACGACACGCCGGAGCCCGCGCTCGCCGCCGGGGCGGAGCTCGCCGATGCCTGAGCCCGACGGCGCCGCGACGCCGGCCACCTCGACGCCGGCCGTCTCGACGGCCGCGGCCACGGGGACCTCCCCGACGGCCGCCCAGGTCCGCCGCGCCGCCTCCCGGTACGCCACCGGCGTCGCCATCGTCACGACCGTCGTCGACGGGGTCGACCACGCGATGACCGCGAACTCCTTCACCACCGTCTCGCTGGACCCCCTGCTCGCGCTCGTGTGCGTGGAGCGCGACTCCAGGTTCCACGAGGCCGTCCGGGCCGCCGGGGTCTGGTCGGTGTCGTTCCTGGCCGAGGGCACCGAGCCGGTGGCCCGCTGGTTCGCGACCCGGGGTCGCCCGTTGGCCGGGCAGTTCGACCGGGTCCCCACCCGGCGCGGGGCGAACGGCTGCCTGCTGCTGGCCGAGGCCCTGGCCGGCCTGGAGCTGCGCACCGACCGGCTCGTGGCGGCCGGTGACCACGACATCGTGCTGGGTCGGATCACCGCGGTCCACGAGCCGGCCGACACCGCCGACGGTGCGCCCGCCGGGCCGATCGTCTACTTCGCGTCGCGCTTCCGCACGCTCGCCTGACCGCGCCAGCGCCGGGTCGGGCCCGCCAGCGCGGGGTCGGGCGCGCCAGCGCGGGGTCGTGCCCGCGGCGCCGGGTCGTGCCCGCGGCCCCCTCCCCCCGTGCTGCCGCACGCTCGCCTGACCACGCCTGCGCCCGAAGGCACCTACCATGGCCCCCGTGACCGAGGACGCATCCCCGCCGGGCGGCGACGACGCCGCCGCGTCCAGCCGGCGAGGGCGGCGACTCGGCGCAGCGCTCGGACTCGGCGCGGTGCTCCTGGCCGGCGGGTACGCGACGACCGTGTGGGCGGTGTCCAGCTCGGACGTGCCCGAGGGCACCACGGTCCGCGGCGTCGACATCGGGGGGCTGTCCACCGACGAGGCCGCAGCCCGGCTGGAGGCCGAGCTCGGCGACGAGGCGAGCGCGCCGATCCCGGTGACCGCCGGTGAGGCGAGCACCGAGCTGGACCCGGCTGAGTCCGGCCTCGCCGTCGACTGGGCGGCCACCGCGGGTCAGGCCACCGGGCTGGTGCTGCGCCCGAGCGCGCTCCTGGCCCACCTGCGCGGCGAGGTGGCGATCGAGCCGGTCACGACCGTCGACGAGCCGGCGCTCACGGCCGCCCTGGCCGACCTCGCCGAGGTCGCCGCCAGGGAGCCCGAGGACCCGACCATTCGCTACACCCGGAAGGCCGTCGTGCGGTTCGAGCCGGGCGTGCCGGGTCAGGCGCTCGACGTGCCCGCCGCCGCCGACCAGGTCGCCGCCGCGTACCTGCAGGTCCCCACCGCCACGGTCGCACTGCCGATCCAGCAGGTCCCACCCGCGGTCTCCGACGAGGAGGCCCGGCGTGTGGTCACCGAGCTGGCCGAGCCCGCCGTCGCCGCCCCGGTCACCCTCGAGGTCACCCGCCGGGGCAAGGACGCCGACGCCCCCGACGTGGTGATCGACACCGTGACGATCGACCCCGTCGACATCGCCCGCGCGATGACGTTCGCGACCGCCGGCAGCACGATCGAGGGCACGCTCGACGCCGAGGTGCTGGACGAGCGGCTGGCCGACGCGCTGGCCGGCATCGAGCGGCCAGGTCGCGACGCGCGCATCGTCATCGAGGGCGGTCGACCGGTCGTGGTCCCGAGCAAGTCCGGGCGCGCCGTCGATCCCGAGGCCCTGGCCAGCGCGGTCCGACCGGTCCTGACCGAGCGCACCAGCGTCGCCCGGACGGCCCAGGTGCGCCTCACCGTGTCGGACCCCGACTTCACCACCGCCGAGGCCAAGGCGCTGAGGATCCGCGAGAAGCTCTCCAGCTTCCGGCAGTGGTTCCCGCCGGCGGCCTACCGCTACCAGAACGTCGGGCAGGCGGCCGAGTACCTCAACGGGACGATCCTCGAGCCCGGGGAGACGTTCTCGATGAACGACACCATCAAGGAGCGCACGCCGGCCAACGGGTACACGAAGGGCTTCATCATCTCCGGCGGTCGGTTCCGTGAGGAGCTCGGCGGCGGCGTCTCGATCATCACGACCGCGACCTGGACGGCCGGGTTCTACGCCGGCCTCGAGCGGGTCGAGCAGCACCCGCACGGGCTGTACATCTCGCGCTACAAGGCGGGCCTGGAGGCCACCGTCGCCTGGGGGCTGCTCGACCTGCGGATGCGCAACGAGACCGGCAACGGCGTGCTCATCACCGCGCAGCGGTTCAGCGACGGCGTGCTCATCGAGATGTGGGGCACGAAGAAGTTCGACGAGGTCACCGCCGCCTTCTCACCGCGCACCAACTTCACGGGCTACCAGACGATCACCGACGACAGCGACCGGTGCGTGCCGTCGGAGGGGGTGCAGGGGTTCAGCATCTCGGTCACGAGGCGGCGCATCATCGACGACCGGGTGGTCAGCACCGAGACCTGGCCGACCAGGTACAAGCCGACCCCCAACGTCGTCTGCACCTCCCCGAACGCCTCCCCCGGGTGACCCCCGCGCCACCTGCGAAACCGCGCACGCGCGACCCCGCCCGACCCCGGCATCTGGCGGCAGCCGCGACTAGGATCGTGCGCGAGCCGGTGGCGAGATTGGAGACCCGATGACCTACGTGATCGCCCTTCCCTGCGTCGACCTCAAGGACAAGGCCTGCATCGAGGAGTGCCCGGTCGACTGCATCTACGAGGGTGAGCGGATGCTCTACATCCACCCGGACGAGTGCGTGGACTGCGGGGCCTGCGAGCCCGTGTGCCCGGTCGAGGCGATCTACTACGAGGACGACGTCCCGGCCGAGTGGGCCGACTACACCGCGGCGAACGCGGAGTTCTTCACCGACCTCGGGTCGCCCGGCGGTGCGGCGAAGCTGGGCCTCATCGCCGCCGACGCCGCCATCGTGAAGGCGCTGCCGCCGCAGGAGCACGACCACTGAGGACGCTGCCCGACTTCCCCTGGGACCGCCTGGCGCCCTCCAAGGCGCAGGCCGCGGCGCACCCGGGGGGCATCGTCGACCTCTCCATCGGCACCCCGGTCGACCCCACGCCCGCGGTCATCGCCGAGGCGCTGGCAGCGGCGGCGGACTCGCCCGGCTACCCGCTGACCACCGGGGCACCCGCCACCCGGTCGGCCATCTCGGACTGGGTGCGTCGCCGGCTCGGCGCGGTCGAGGGCTTCGACGTGCTGCCGGTCATCGGCACCAAGGAGCTCGTCGCCTGGCTGCCCACGCTGCTCGGCCTCGGTCCGACCGACCGGGTCGTCATCCCCGAGCTCGCCTATCCGACCTACGACGTCGGCGCCCGCCTGGCCGGCACGCAGGTGGTGGTCGCCGACTCGCTCACGGCGCTCGGGCCCGCCCGTGTCTCGCTGCTCTGGCTCAACTCGCCGAGCAACCCCACCGGACGCGTGCTGCCCGCGGAGCACATGGCCAAGGTCGTCGCGTGGGCGCGCGAGCGGGGCACCCTCGTGGTCTCCGACGAGTGCTACCTCGAGCTGCCGTGGACCGAGCAGCCGGTCTCGATCCTGCACCCCGACGTGTGCGGGGGTGACCCGAGCGGCGTGCTCGCCCTGCACTCGCTGTCGAAGCGCTCGAACCTCGCCGGCTACCGGTTCGGCTTCGCCGCCGGCGATCCGGCCGTCATCGCGACGCTGCTCGAGGTGCGCAAGCACGCCGGCATGATGGTCCCCGGCCCGGTGCAGGCCGCGGCCGTGGCCGCGCTCGGCGACGACGCGCACGTGGTCGCGCAGCGGGCGGTGTACCGGGCGCGGCGCGAGCTGCTGATGGCCGCCCTGACGGCGGCGGGCCTGCGCATCGACCACTCGACGGCGGGGCTCTACCTGTGGGCCACCCGCGACGAGCCGTGCTGGACCACGGTCGCGTGGCTGGCTGAGCGGGGCATCCTCGTCGCCCCCGGCGAGTTCTACGGCGTCGCCGGCGCGAGGCACGTCCGGGTCGCCCTCACCGCGACGGACGAGCGCGTCACCGCAGCGGCCCAGCGCCTGGCCGGCTGAGCCCAGCACCGACCCCACGGGGCACCACGGCGGGTTTCGACACGCCCCGTGGCCGCGACCATCAGGCCGGTCGCAGCCCCGCCCTCGACTCCAGCGCCGCCCTCGACTCCAGCGCCGCGCCGACCCGGCGCATGACCGCCAGGGGCCGCCGCCGGATCTCCGCGGCCTCCCATCGGACGACCAGATGGCCCAGCCGCTCGAGCCGGGCCTGCCGGCGGCGCTCGGCGACGAGGTCCTCGCGGGTCTGGTACTTCACGTTGCCGTCCACCTCGCCGACCACCATCGCCTCGCGCCACCGGAAGTCCGGGTACAGCTCGCCCTGCTCGTCGACCACACGGGCCTGCACCTCCGGGACGGGCAGCCCCGCCAGCACCATGTGCCCGAAGCTCAGGGACTCCGCCGCGCTCTCCCGGCGCGGATCGGCCCACGCGACCAGGGACGCCAGGTGATGGCGGTCGAGCCGCGTCCCGGCAGTCGCCACCGCGCGCTGCAGCGGGTCGACGGCCGCCGCGATGGCCGCGTCATCGCGGTGCCCGCCGCGCAGCCGCCGTGTCCCGACCCGGTCGGCCAGCAGCATCCGGGCCGCGGAGTCCAGGCAGATGAGCGCCTCGGGGAGGGCGAGGCCGGCCGCGACCTCGACCGCCGTGCGGGCGGGGTGCGTCGCGACCAAGCCCGAGGGATGCCGCCCGCGCTGCTCGCGCGGGACCTCGCGGACGCGCACGACCACCCCCGCCCCCCGTTCCCCCCGCGCACTCGGAGCTGGAGACCGGACGAAGCAGAGCGGACCCGCCGCAGCCGCGTCCGGATCGTCGAGCTCGAGGCCCCAGGCGAGCGCGGCCGTGCTGTGGCTGGCGATCAGGTCCGGACGCAGGAGCTGGTGGGCCACGGCACGCTGGACGTGCGCGGCCACGACCTCGCCCGGGACCGCTGCGGCCTTGACGTAGACACCGTGGGCGAGGCGGGTGAGACGACCCGACCGCACGCCATGCTCGAGGATCCGCTGGGTCACCCCGAGCGGAGCGACGTGCTGCAGCATGAACGGCGCGGACGGCGGGTCCCAGCGCAGGGTTCGTGGCATGGCCGCCAGCCTGCCGCTGGGCACTCGAACTGCACCCGGGGTCGCCAGATCTGTGGACCACGGCGTCCAGGGCGGCGGAATCGACATCTGCGCCACCCTGCACCTGCGGCTCGACCCGGGCAGCAGCCAAAGCGACACACCTGCGGCTGGTCAGGGCGTGGGAAGGTCGATCTGGGGCGCGGGTCACGACCCAGGGGCGCTGACCCCGGTCGGGTATGTCGATCTCGCCGCGCGCACTCGGTCGCTGGTGCCGAGGCCCGGGCGGTGGGCCGGGGACCGGGGCCGGGACCGGGGCCGGGGCCGAGGCCCGGGCGGCAGGCGGTGGGCCGAGGCCCGGGGCCGGGGGCGAGGCGGCAGGCGGTGGACCGGCGACCGGGGGCGGGGCGGGGCGGGGCGGGCTGACCGTCGCCGTCGCGGGGGCCAGCGGCTCAGTCGATCCGGACGATGCCGCGGGGGGTCTCGAAGGTGACCGCGACGAGGCCGGGTCCCGCCGGGTCGTCCTCGGGGAG
>JALOLH010000115.1 GCA_025456065.1 Candidatus Nanopelagicales bacterium
GCGCCGACCACACCGGGCCGGTCGGCGTAGCGCATCACGATCAGGTGCTCCGACAGCGGCACCTCGAGGTCGAGCTCGTCGACCTCCACGAGCTTGGCGACGTCACCCCGGGGACCCGAGAGGGTGCC
Organism: Candidatus Nanopelagicales bacterium; assembly: GCA_025456065.1. Lineage (GTDB taxonomy): Bacteria > Actinomycetota > Actinomycetes > S36-B12 > CAIYMF01 > Prado023. The sequence continues at coordinate 129 of JALOLH010000115.1, forward strand.
GCCGACGCTGACCGCCGTGCCGTCGGAGAGGGCCAGCCGCACGCGCACGAGGTTGCGGTGGTCGCCGGCGTCGGCATCGGTGACCAACGCCGCCTCGATGCCGCGCTCCTTGGCGATGAGCGGGGCGTTCACGTAGGAGACCTGCTCCTCGCTCAGCGGCGTGAAGACGCCCTTGAGCGCGGACAGCTCGAGGATCTTGACGTCGTTCTCGGTGACCTCGCCGCGGACCTCGGTCTCCACCGCCGCCACGGGCGCGACGGCGAGGGCGGCCGCGATCTGGCCGAGCCGCTCGGTGAGCGGCAGCATCGGCCGGACGTCGTCGGCGATCGCCCCGCCCTTGACGTTCACGGCGTCCGGGACCAGCTCGCCGGCCAGGGCCAGGCGCACGGAGCGCGCCACCGCGATGCCGGCCTTCTCCTGCGCCTCGTCGGTCGACGCCCCGAGGTGCGGGGTGACGACCACCTGCTCGAGGTCGAACAGCGGCGAGCTCGTGCACGGCTCCTTGGCCCACACGTCGACGCCCGCGCCGGCGACCCGACCGTCCACGATCGCGTCGTGCAGCGCGGCCTCGTCGACGATGCCACCGCGCGCGGCGTTGATGATGCGCACGCTCGGCTTGACCTTGTGCAGGGCCTCGTCGCCGATGAGGCCGATCGTCTCGGGGGTCTTGGGCAGGTGCACCGTGATGAAGTCCGAGGTGGCCAGCAGCTCGTCGAGGCTCACCATGCGGATGCCCATCTGCGCGGCCCGCGCGGGCTGCACGTAGGGGTCGTACGCGACCAGCTTGACGCCGAAGGCGCTCAGGCGCTGCGCCACGAGCATGCCGATGCGACCCAGGCCGACGACGCCGACGACCTTGTCGGCCAGCTCCACGCCCGTGTACTTCGAGCGCTTCCACTGGCCCGCCTTGAGCGCGGCGTTCGCCGGCGCGATGTTGCGCGCGGAGGCGAGCAGCAGCGCGATCGCCAGCTCGGCGGCCGAGCCGATGTTCGAGGTCGGGGCGTTGACGACCATCACGCCGGCCTGCGTCGCGGCGGGGACGTCCACGTTGTCCAGGCCGACCCCGGCGCGGGCGACCACCTTGAGCCTTCGGGCCGCGGCGATCGCCTCGGCGTCGATCTGCGTCGCGCTGCGGATCAGGACCGCGTCGACCTCGGCGATGGCCGGCAGGAGCTGGGCGCGGTCGGCGCCGTCGCAGTACCGGATCTCGAAGTCGGGTCCGAGCGCCTCGACGGTGGCCGGGCTGAGCTCCTCGGCGATCAGGACGATGGGCTTGCTCACGATCTGGCACCTCTCGTCGCGGCGAGGGCGATCCCCGCGGCATGCCCGATTCTACCGGCGCGGGGTGGGCGCCCCGGCCCGCCGCTCCCGCCGCAGGCGTGATCCCGCCCACGTCGCCGCCTGCGTCACGCACGTTCCCCGTCGGCGCTCCCCCGGAGCTGATCCCGCCCACGTCGCCGCCTACTGAACGCCCCCCGGATGCCGGCCACGTCGCCCTCCACGTGGACGCACTCCCCGACCACGGGACTGGCCTGTGTCGCCGCCTGCGTGACGCACGTCCCGGATGCCGGCCACGTCGCCCTCCACGTGGACGCACTCCCCCACCACTGGACTGGCCCGCGTCGCCGCCCACGTGAGGCACTCCTCGGGGCTGGCACTCCCCCGGAGCTGGCTCCTCCCCGTCGGCGCTCCCCCGTCTGGCTCTTCCCCGTCCTGGCACTTCCCCGTCTCGGCGCTCCCCGGAGCCGGCTCCTCCCTGTGGACTCCTCCCCGTCGGCGCTCCCCCGTCGGCGCTCCCCCGGCACGGGACCCGCCCGGGTGCGGGAATGCTCCGGGCATGCGAGGCGCGAGCCACCGGGGCATCCTTCACCCATGCCGACCGAGGACGTCCGGCGCAGCGCCGTCACGAACGCGATCATCGTCGTGCTGCTGGCCCTGCTGCTGCCCATGGTCGGCCGGGCGCCGTCCGCCGCGGTGGACCGCAGCGCCCCTGAGCTGCGTCCCTGGGGCTGCCGGACCTGTCCGATCCCGATGCCGAGCCCCGACCTGCCGCCGGCACTCCCCGAGGGCCTCGACGAGACACCTTGACGCGGTCGAGCTGCATCGCGGCCGACCCCCGCCCGCCACCACCCGGCGCGCACACGGGGGCAAATGCGGAGATTCCTCTCGCCGGCTGCCACGACTTCGCAGAAGTTCTCGCGAATGTGCATCCGAACGGCGGCGACCGCAGGAACACCAGGCACGCAGGCCGGTCGACGCGACCGGCACCACACCTGCGATCCCAGAGGAGGACCTCCATGCTCAAGAAGCTCGCGATCGGCACCGGCGCCCTCGCCCTCACGGCCAGCTTCGCCGTCGCCGCCCCAGCATCCGCCGCCCCGGCCAACGAGGGCGCGGCCTGCGTCCAGGCGGGCCTGAGCACGCTGAAGTCCCTGCCCGGCTCGGCCGTGGGGGTCCCCGAGGAGCGGACGGCGCTGCTCGCCGCCGCCAAGAAGAAGATCGACTACAACGACGTCCTGCCTGCGGTGTTCCCCGACGGGACCTTCCTGTCGCTGGGCCAGGTCGTCAAGGCCCACACCACCAACCCAGAGCTGTTCCCCTGGTGCCAGGCCTGATCCCGGCCTGACGCCCACCCAAGCACCGGTGTCCGCGGGCCTGGACCTCGCGCGGGCCTCGCGCATCCAGATCCCGACGCCACGACACCGAGGACCTCCTCGCTCCAGTTGGGGCGAGGAGGTCCTCGTGCGTCGAGTCCAGGGACCCCAGGCCGGGTCCGCCCAGGCCGGTGGCTCGGCCCCCGAGGGCACGTCCGCCGAAGCCGGTGGCCCGGTCCCCGAGGGCGGGTCCGCCGAGGCTGGCGGCTCGGCCCCCGAGGGCGCGTCCGCCGAGGCTGGTGGCTCGGCCCCCGAGGGCGCGTCCTCGTGCGTCGACGGTCTCGGACCCCGGCCGGTCGTCGTGCGCCAAAGGCCCGGACACCGCAGCTCCTCGTGCGTCGCGGGGCTGCGTGAGGCCGGCTGGTCCCGGCCAGTGGCCCGAGGGGCCCTGCGGACGTCAGCGCGCCGCGGTGCCCTCCGTGTAGTCGCTGTCGCCGGTCTTCACCCACGACATGAGCTGGCGCAGCTCGCGGCCGGTCGCCTCGATCGGGTGGGCCTCGCCCTCGGCGCGCAGCGCCGTGAACTCCGGGGCCCCCGCATCCTGGTCGTCGATGAACCGCTTGGCGAACGCCCCGGACTGGATGTCGGCGAGCACCGCCCGCATGTTCTCCTTGACGTGCTCGTCGATCACGCGGGGGCCCGAGACGTAATCGCCGTACTCGGCCGTGTCGGACACCGACCAGCGCTGCTTGGCGATGCCGCCCTCGTACATGAGGTCGACGATCAGCTTGAGCTCGTGGAGGCACTCGAAGTACGCCACCTCGGGCTGGTAGCCGGCCTCGGTGAGCACCTCGAAGCCGGTCTGCACCAGCTTGGACGCACCGCCGCAGAGCACCGCCTGCTCGCCGAACAGGTCGGTCTCGGTCTCCTCGGTGAACGTCGTCCGGATGCCGCCGGCGCGCAGGGCGCCGATCGCCTTCGCGTACGACAGCGCCAGCGGCCAGGCGTTGCCCGTGGCGTCCTGCTCGACGGCCACGATGGCCGGCACGCCACGGCCCGCGACGTACTCGCGGCGCACGAGGTGGCCGGGACCCTTCGGCGCGACCATGGCGACGTCGACGTCTGCGGGCGGCTGCACGTAGCCGAACCGGATGTTGAAGCCGTGCGCGAAGAACAGGGCGTCGCCTGCCGCCAGGTTGGGGGCGATCGCCTCGGCGTACAGGCCGCGCTGCGCCGGGTCCGGCACCAGCACCATGATCAGGTCGGCCTCGGCGCAGGCGGTGGCCGGGTCGACGACCCGCAGTCCCTCCGCCTCGGCCTTGGCGCGGCTGCGTGAGCCCTCGGCCAGGCCCACGCGGACGTCGACGCCGGAGTCGCGCAGGCTCAGCGCGTGGGCATGGCCCTGGCTGCCGTAGCCCAGGACGGCCACCTTGCGGGACTGGATGATCGCCAGGTCGGCGTCGTCGTCGTAGAACAGCTCGGCCACGGTGGGCGCTCCTCAGGGTATGGACGTTCGCGCGTTCGGCGCGGACGTGGATTCTCTCAGGTGGGGTAACGGGGTTCGGCGCGCCCTCGCCCCTTCGCCTCCTCGCCCCTCCCCCCTGCCCCCTCTCCTTCCCCCTCCGCCCTCCGCTCTCCCCCCTCTCCCTCCGCCCTCCGCTCGTGATCCATGCAGGTTGTGGCGCTTCTTGCCAGCGCAACCTGCATGGATCATCGGGAAGCGTGGGTGGGGCCGGGGGGCGGGGGCGTGAGCGGGGGCGGGTGTGTGTGTGGGTGGGGCCGGGGGGCGTGA
>JALOLH010000071.1 GCA_025456065.1 Candidatus Nanopelagicales bacterium
GCGCTGTAGTGAACGAAGACGTCTGCGGAGCCGTCGTCGGGGGCGATGAAGCCGTACCCCTTCTCGGCGTTGAACCACTTGACGGTGCCTTGTGCCATGGTGCTGGTCACTCCTGTACTTCCATCGGATGAGCCCGTTGCGCGCATGTCGCGTGCTCCGGCGCGCTCACCGTACCCCAGAAGCGCGCCGATGCCCGCATGCCGCGCGTCCGGGTCCGGCACCCGCGAGCGGGCCGCTCAACCGGCATGGGCCAGCGAGTAGGTGAGCCACCCGCCGTCGACGTTCACCACGTCGTACCCGAGCTGCGTGAGCAGCCGCGCGGCGGTGTGCCCGCGCTGGCCCACCTGGCAGTAGACCGCGACCGGTACCGGCCCGCCACCGTTGCGCGGGATCTCGACGTGCCGGGCGCGCAGCTCGTCGACGGGGATGTTGACGGAACCCTCGATGTGCCCGCGGCGATGCTCGCCTGCCGTGCGGACGTCGACCAGGAAGCGGTCGGTTCCGGCCACGGCGTCCCAGCCGATGGTGTGGGTCGTGCCGGTCATGAGGTTGTCGGCCACGTAGCCGAGCTGGTTCACCGGGTCCTTGGCCGAGCCGAACGGCGGGGCGTAGGCCAGCTCGAGGTCGGCGAGCTCGTCGGCGCGGATCCCGCCGATGATCGCGGTGGCCAGCACGTCGATGGCCCCCGGGTAGTAGCCGGCGTGCGAGCCGGGGTGGGTGTGGATCGCCATGTAGTTGCGTCCCGAGGCCTTGAGCCGCTTCTCGTTCACGCCGGTCGTGGCCACGGTCAGCGAGAAGACCTTGACGATCGCCGTGCCCAGCACGCCGCCGAAGCGGATCGACCGCCCCGCGATGACGTCGGCGACCAGCCGGCCCTGCCGGTTCGCCGAGTTCGCCAGCGGCACCAGCGTCGGCTCGCCGGTCGTCGCGTCGCTCTTGTCCACCGCGTCGCCCACGGCGAAGATGTGCGGGTCGGAGGTGCGCATCTGCGCGTCCACCTTGATGCCGCCACGCGGGCCGAGCTCCAGGCCGGCGGCCCTGGCCAGGGTCACGTCCGGGCGCACGCCGATGCTCATGATGACCAGGTCGGCGTCCAGCTCGCGGCCGTCGGAGAGCACCACGGTCTCGGCCCTGACCTCGGTCACCTGCACCCCGAGGGCGAGCTGCACCCCGTTGCGGCGCAGCTCGGCGGCGACGATGGCCGCCATCTCCGGGTCCAGCGGCGCCATCACCTGCGGGGCCAGCTCGACGACCGTGACGTCCATGTCGCGCTCGCGCAGGCTCTCGGCCATCTCCAGGCCGATGAAGCCCCCGCCGACCACCACGGCCGACAGCGCCTGGCCGCCGACCGCCTCCTCGCTGGTGTCCACCGCCGCGAGCAGCGTGTCCACGCGCTCCTTGATGCGGTCGGTGTCCTCGATGGTCCGCAGGGTCATCGCCCGCTCGATCCCCGGGATGGGGGGCACGATCGGCGAGGCGCCGGGCGAGAGGATGAGGTGGTCGTAGCGCTCGGTGTACTCCCGGCCGCCCTCGGCCAGGGCGCGCACCGTCACGGTCTGCGCGCTGGGGTCGATCGCGATCACCTCGGAGTTGACCCGGACGTCCAGGCCGAACCGCGCGTGCAGGCTCCTCGGGGTCTGCAGCAGCAGGGCCTTGCGATCGGCGATCGTCCCGCCGATGTAGTACGGCAGGCCGCAGTTGGCGAAGGACACATAGCCGCTGCGCTCGAGCACGACGATCTCGTGCTGCTCGTCGAGCCGGCGCAGGCGGGTGGCCGCCGAGGCGCCGCCCGCCACCCCGCCGATGATGATGGTCCGCATGGAGACTCCTCACGTCGATGTGCCGCGATGATACCCCCGGGGGTATCAAGCCGAACGCGACCCGCCGGCCCCGCAGCCGTGCTGCGACCCTAGTGCGGGAGCCCGGCCGGATGGTCGCCGACCGAGGCGTCGCCCAGGCGTGCACCCTCGCGAGCCGATCGCGGGCCCGCGCCCGTCGCGTACCGTGGCAGTCGTGCCCGACCCCTCGCCAGCCGACCCCGACGCGGGGCGTGCTCGGTGGTCGGCCGCTGGCGTCCTCATGCTCGTCATCGCGTTGGCCCTGGTGGCGGTGGCGGCCTATGGCGTGCAGCAGCGGACCGAGCGGCAGGCGTCGATGGCACCGACGCCGCAGACGCCGGGCGCCCTGCTCGCCGAGCGCCAGGCCAGGGGCACCTCCCTGCCGGGCGTCGGTCGGGTCCGCGGGCTCGCGGCGCCGTGCACCGCATGGCTCCTCGCGCCAGCCGCCGACGGGTCCGCGACGGCTGGCGGCGCCCCTCCCGGGGAGGCGGCGGCGCACGCGGTCACCGCGGGGCGCTGCACCGGGATCGAGGACGGCGCCACGGTCCTGTCGCGGCTGCCGGTCGACGACGTGGCGATCGACTTGCGGACCTTCGCCCCGGACGGGGACGGCGACGGCGTCGAGCCGGTGACCGTGCCCGTGGTCGCGGTCGCGTGGGCTGCGGTCCGCGGCACCGACCTCGCGATCCTGCGCCTGGGCGCCACCTACGCCGAGCTCGCCACCCGTGGCGTCCCGTCGATCACCACGGCACCGGCGCCGGTGGAGGGTGACCAGATCCTCGTCGCGGGCGTCCCGGTCGCCGGGGTGCCCGCCGACGGCGTCCACCTGCGGGGCAGCCGGTGCGCCGCGGGGGCCACGACCGATGTGGCGGACGGTCCGTGGGTGCTGCGGGGCACGACCGCGACGGGGTGCCGGGGGATCCTCGAGGGCTCGGCCGGCTCGCCCGCCCTCGACCCGGACGGGCGCGCGGTCGGCATGGCGGTCACCAGCACGATCGGCGTGACCCCCTCCCCGGACTGCGCCCTGGGCCGCCCCTGCGAGATCGGCCCGGACGGGGTGTCCTTCCAGGCCGACACGAGCTACCTGGTGCCGGTGGGCGGGCTGGGCGCCTGCCTGGCCGGAGGAGGCCTGCGGCTCGGCGGCGACTGCCCGCTCGAGCCGCCCGGTGGGGTCGTCGAGGCCTCGATCGGGACCTCGTCGGTGCCCGCCGGGTCGCTCCTCGAGGTGCGGATCGACCCGGGCTCGCCCGCCCCCGGCACGACCCTGGTCGGGATGCTCGCCGGGACCGACTGCTGGTCCGAGCGCGGCCGCCGGCCGGCGCGGGTGGACGCCGACGGGGTGCTGCGGGTCAACGCCCCCACCACGCAGGGGCTGGCGCTGCTGTGCGTGGGCTCCGCGGCGCAGCCCACGCCGCTGCGCTTCACGGTCGCGGGCACGGCTCCCGACGCCGGGGCCATCGAGCTGCGCGAGACGCCGGTCGCGGGGGGCATCCTCGTCGAGCCGGTGCCGAGCCCCCCGGAGTACAGCACCTTCGCCTGGGTCAGCGGGCCTGCCGGCACCACCGACTGCGCCACCGCGGAGGGCTACGTGCCCTTCACCGGGGAGCCGGCCTTCATCGAGGCGGCGGACCTGCCCAGCACGGTCTGCGTGATCGCCTCGGACGCCGCGGGCACGCCCTCCACGCCGCAGGCCTTCGAGGTGGGCTGAACCAGCGGCCCCGACCGTGGTGCCACCGCCCATCGGCACTGACAGGATGGCGCCATGACCGACGCCACCGACCTGCTCCGCGCCGCGGTCGCCGCTGCGATGCCGGGCGTGCGCACCGATCTCGAGGAGCTCGTGCGGATCCCGAGCGTGAGCCGGGAGGGCCCGGCGTCCCCGGACGTCGTGCGCAGCGCCGAGGCGGTGGCTGCCCTGCTGGCCGATGCCGGGCTGCCGGACGTGCGCGTGCTCGACGCTGAGGACGGCGCCCCGGCCGTCGTGGCCCGGGTCCCGGCCCCACCGGGGGCCCCCACCGTCCTGCTCTACGCGCACCACGACGTCCAGCCCGCCGGCAACCTCGCGGACTGGGACAGCGACCCCTTCGAGCCGGTCGAGCGCGCCGGGCGGCTCTACGGGCGCGGGGCCGCCGACGACAAGGCCGGGATCATGGCGCACGTCGGCGCGCTGCGGGCCCTGGCCGAGCGGCATCCCGACGGGCTGCCGGTGGGCGTCACGGTGTTCGTCGAGGGCGAGGAGGAGGTGGGCTCGCCCACCTTCGCCGCCTTCCTCGCCGAGCATGCGACGCTCCTGGCCGCCGACGTGGTGGTGATCGCGGACTCGGCGAACTGGCAGGTCGACGTGCCCGCGTTCACCACCTCGCTGCGCGGCCTGGTCGAGGTCTACGTGGAGGTGCGCACGCACGCCGCGGAGCAGCACTCGGGCGTGTTCGGCGGGTTGTTCCCGGACGCCCTGACGGCGTTGTGCCGGGTGCTGGCCGCGCTGCACGACGACCGGGGAGCCGTCGCGGTCCCGGGCCTCGCGCACGGCCCGGTCCCGGCCGTCGACCTCGACGAGGCCGCGCTGCGGGCGGAGGCCGGCGTGCTCGACGGGGTCGCCTCGATCGGCGAGGGCTCGGCGGCCAACCGCGTCTGGTCGATGCCCTCGGTGGCCGTGCTCGGGGTCGACGCCCCGCCCACCGAACGGGCCGCCAACGTGCTCCTGCCGGTCGCCCGGGCCAAGGTGAGCCTGCGCATCGCGCCCGGCCAGGATCCCCAGGCGGCCCAGCAGGCGCTCGCCGACCACCTCGTCGCCAGCGCCCCCTGGGGCGTCGCGGTGACCTGCGTGCCGGGCAGCCGGGGCAGCGCGGTGGCGCTCGCGCCGCAGGGGCCGCACGCGGAGGTCGCGCGCGGGGCGTTCGCCGACGCGTGGGACGGCACCGAGCCCGTGCACATGGGCATCGGGGGCTCCATCCCGTTCATCGCCGACATCGCCGGTCAGTTCCCGGACGCCACGATCCTCGTGGTCGGCCCCGGCGACCCGGCGGCCAGCTGGCACGGGCCGAACGAGAGCGTCGACCTGGAGGTGCTGCGCCGCCTCACGTTGGCCGAAGCCCTGCTGCTCGAGCGGCTCGGCACCGCCTGACGCGACGCCGCGAGGGGCTGCAGGGCGCGCAGGATGGGCCGGCGTGCCACCGCCCCCGCCGCACCGCGGGGTAGGCTGCGGGACCGCGGGACCGCGGGAGGTGGGCGATGGGGTTCTTGGCATCCGTGCCGGTGGGTCTGTGCGTCGGGGCGCTGCTGCTGACCGGTCCATCGGTGCCGGCCCAGGCTCCCGCCCCTGCGCGTGGCGACCTGGCGCAGGCAGCCCTCGCCGCGGCCCCCATGACCCCGGAGCAGGCGCGTCGCGACGTCGGAGCCAACTACACGCGTGGCTGCCACATCGGCCGCGAGGGCTCGGCCGTCAGCAGGTCGGCCGACTGCGTGTTCGGCGACAGCGGCGCGACCAGGACCATGGTGCTCTACGGAGACTCGCACGCCGCGCAGTGGTTCCCGCCGATGGAGGCCCTGGCCAGGTCCCGGGGATGGCGCCTGGTCACCCTGACGAAGGTGGCCTGCCCGGTCGGCGACGTGGTCGTGCACAACAAGGCGCTGAAGCGGCGGTACCGCGAGTGCGAGGCGTGGCGTGCCGACGCCCTGCGCACGGTGCGGAACCTGCGGCCGCAGCTGGTCGTGGTCGCCAGCCGCGCCGACTACTACCAGCGGATCAGCTCCGGGCGCGTGCGCAGCATCAAGGCGTCCCGCGCGCCGCTCGGACGAGCCCTGGGCCGTGACCTGGCGCGGCTGCGCGCCACCGGCGCCCGCGTCGTGCTGCTGCGCGACACCATCGCCCCGACCGTCGGCATCGTCCCCGACTGCATCGAGCGCAGGGGAGCGACGGCATGCCGGTTCTCCCGTGCCGCGGCCACGCCGGTGGACTCCCACCAGCGCGCGGCCGCACGACGTGCCCGGGTCCAGGTGGTCAGCATGCGCAGCGCCGTCTGCTCCACCTCCCGGTGCGACGTCGTGCGCGACGGCATCATCCTGTACCGGGACGACGACCACCTCACGGCGACCTTCGCCCGGCGCCTGAGCGACGAGCTCGGCAGCAGGCTCAGGCTGCGGTGATCGACCCGGCCGTCGTGGGTCGGGGCCTCCCGCACGACCGGTGACCCGCCGTCCGCGCGGCGGTGCCCTCGCCGGCACGCCTTAGCCCGCCGATAGTGCGTTGCCCTGCCGGGCGGCGCGGACGATGGTCTAGATTCGCCTCCACGTCCGGGGAGGAGATCGTTGTGGCTCGTCTGCGCCATTCCCTGATCGCCGTGGTGGGCACGGCACTGGTCGTCTCGGGGTTGGCCACCCTGCCGTCCCCGCCCGCGGCCGCCGCCCCGACGGGCACCATCACCTGCGCGGTCTCCCCGGGCTCCCCGGTGCTGACCATGATGAACACGCCGGTGAGCGGCGCCGTGACGTGCACGCACTCCGCCGGCCTCCCGGTCGCCCACGCCGTCGCGCCGTACCTGGCGGACGTGCGGGGACCCTTCGCGGGCAAGCTCACCCTCGATCGCGCGACCGGCGCCTTCACCTACAGCCCCGGCTGGTACCCCCCGGACGAGAACGGCCGGCAGGAGCGGCTGCCCGAGTACACCGGCCCGGACTCGTTCGTGGTCATCGCCACGGCGTCGGACGGGGCCACGGCGTCCACCGAGGTCCCGATCGTGATCCAGCCACCGCCGAGGTCCTGCAACCCCGACTTCACCCCGACCACCCGGACGCTGTTCAACGACCCGTCGGGCAGCGAGGCCAAGCAGTACCAGATGCTGCGCTACCTGATCCAGATGATCGACTGCACCCCGCCGGTCAACCCCGACGGCACCCAGGCCAGCATCCGGTTCAGCGGCCGCGCTCACGGCCGCGGCCCGGCGGGGGGTGTCCGTGCAGGCGCTGACGAACTCGCACTCGGACAAGTACGCGGCCTGGCGCGAGCTCAACCGCACGTTGGGCGCGAACTCGTCGGCGACCAACTTCGCCACCACCTGCTGGCAGGGCTGCCTCACCGCCCGCCCCGGGCCGGTGCCCGGGGGTCCGACGGCCTGGTACCACGCCGATGCCACCACGCTGACCTCCCGGACGGTCGTGTTCAGCGACCAGTCCATCCGCGGGACCCAGCCGATCGTGCGCTGGCGCTGGGACTTCGGTGACGGGACCCGCGCCGAGGGGCCCGGGCCGCACACCAAGACCTACGCCGCCGACGGGACGTACAAGACCTCGTTGACCGTGACCGATGCCGCCGGCGTCACGCACACCACGAGGGGCGACCGGACGCTGCCGGACAACCTCGAGCCGATGTACCCGTCGCTGCACTCCAAGCTGTACCTGTTCTCGACGGTCGGCACCGGCCGGCAGTCCCGGCAGTGGATCTCGGCCTACAGCTCCGGCAACCCGACCTACCAGCAGGCACGCAAGGGCTTCAACAACCTCAACGTCGCCGTCGGGGACCGCACCCTGTACACCATCTTCCGGAACTACTTCAACGACCTCGTGCGGGCCTCGCGGGGCCAGCTGTTCTCGTCGAACTACTTCCGGACCCTCACCACGCCCGGCAACGCGGCGACCGGAGCCAGGCCGACCACCGTGCACCTGCTGCCGCAGACCTCCGGCGACATCAACCGGGACATCCTCAAGTCGATCAAGTGCCGGTACAAGGTCGGCACGAAGTGGAAGCGCACCGACGTGCGGGTCTCGATGCTCGTCATGACCCGCCGGGGCGTGGCCGGGGACCTGTGGCGCCTGGCGATGCAGCAGGGCTGCAACGTCGAGATCGTCTACACCCAGATGAGCCAGCGGCTCAAGGGCGCCAACGGGCGGTGGCTGGCCGACGAGGACGGCGGGCCGACCGACTGGGGCGTGGCGGACTGCCTGTCCACGCCGCCGACCAAGGTCGTGCTGACGAAGGCCCGGAAGGGCAAGCCGGCCAAGCGCAAGGTGGTCCGCAACAGCGTCGGTGACTGCTCCGGTGGATCCTTGCGCGGGGGCGTCCCGGTGACGTCCAACGGGACCTGGCTGAACCGGACCAGCCCGTACGGCGGGGGGCGGCTGATCGTGCGGATGTCCTGCCCGGTGGCCCCGAAGTACGACCCCGTGAGGAAGAGCTGGGCCGTGGCGTGCATCCGCGCCGACGTCTACACGCACCACAAGCTCCTGATGGTCAACGGCCACATCCACGGCAAGCCGCAGAAGTACGTGATGACCGGCACCTCGAACTGGAGCCGGTCGAGCCTGCGCCTCTCGGACGAGCTCATCACGGAGATCCAGCACGCCGGTGCGCTGTACGACCAGTACCGGTCGAACCACGAGTACATCAAGAAGGTCGTGGCCAAGAACAGCCTGAAGAAGGGCAAGAAGGCCACCGTCTACCGACTCCAGCTGTCGCAGAGCCAGGTCCTCGACGTCCGGGGGCTGACCGACGAGCAGCTCGCCGCCGACGAGGGCTGACGCGAGGCCCGCCAAGGGCTTGCCACCGGGGCGTGCGGGCAGCGCGGGGGCGGTGGCGCAGGGGCGCGGGGGGACGTCCGGGCGTCCGGCGCGTCTGCGCGTGCCCCGCGACGGGCGACCAGGTCGGGATGCTGGTCACAGGTACCATCGCCACTCGTTCCCGGGGACGCCGGGCGCTGCGTCGTGACGGCTGGGAGGGAGACCGGAGGCGATGACTCGGGACGGTGTCGGACTGGCCGCGAGCCCGTCCGTCGCCCCGCAACCGCACCTGCACGGGGTTCGGCGCGGCGACTTCCGTCCCGACGTCGAGGGGATGCGCGCCATCGCCGTGCTGCTCGTGGTCGTCTACCACGCCGGGTTCACGGGCCTGCCCGGCGGGTTCATCGGGGTGGACGTCTTCTTCGTCCTCTCCGGGTTCCTGATCACGCGGCTGCTGCTGGCCGAGATCGTGCGCGAGGGCCGGGTCTTCCTGCCCGACTTCTGGGCGCGACGGGCGCGCCGGCTCTTCCCCGCCTCCACCTTGACCCTGGTCGTCGTCGCCCTGGTGTCCTGGCTGGTCGTGGACCCGGTGGGCCAGGTCCAGACCGGGCACGACATGGTGGCCGCTGCCCTCTTCGTGGCGAACTGGTGGTTCGCGGCCCAGGGCACCGACTACTTCGCCACCGACGTCGCGCACTCGCCCCTGCAGCACTTCTGGTCGCTGAGCGTGGAGGAGCAGTACTACCTCTTCTGGCCCCCGGTCCTCGCCCTGCTCGTGCTGGGGCTGCGGCGCCGCCGGGACTGGGGCACCACCCGGTCGATCCGGCTCGCCGCCCTGCTGCTCGCCGTGGTCGGTGCGCTGTCCTTCCTCTGGTCGGTGCACCTGACGTCGGCCAGTCCCGTGGACGCGCACTACAGCACGCTGGGGCGCGCATGGGAGCTCGCCGTCGGGGGGCTCGTGGCCATCGCGCTGGTGCTCGGACTCCGGGTGGGCCGGGGCGCGGCCGTGATCCTGGGGTACCTGGGCCTGGCCGCCGTGCTGGCCGGGGCCGTGCGCATCGACGACGACGTCCCGTTCCCCGGGGTGGCGGCCCTGCTGCCCGTCCTGGGCACCGCGGCCATGATCCTCAGCGGATCGGGCTATCGGGATCCCTGGCTGGTCGGCCGGCTGCTGGCGTGGCGGCCGCTGATCGAGATCGGTCGGCTCAGCTACTCCTGGTACCTGTGGCACTGGCCGTTCATCATCCTCGCCCCGTACGTCCTGGGCCCGCTCGACGGCGTGACGATGGTCCTCGTCGTCCTGGCCAGCCTCGTGGTCGCGGAGCTGTCCTACCGCTACGTCGAGCACCCGATCAGGCGCAGCGCCCGGTTGTCCAGCAGCGCGCGCGCCAGCCTCCTCGTCGGGGCTGGGCTGATCGCCATGGGGGCCCTGGCCGGCTGGGCGCTCAGCCGCGCCGCGCTGGCCAGTGACTCCACGATCCGTCCGATCCCGGTGGAAGCGGCCAAGGACCTGACCCAGGCCCACGTCGACGGCTGTCAGTCCGGGTACGAGGCGGTGGCGAACGCGGACTGCCGGTACGCCGACGTGGGCGCCGACGCCAGCATGGTCCTGCTCGGCGACTCCCACTCCACCCAGTGGTTCCCCGCGGCCGAGCACGCCGCCACCGAGCTGGGCCGCGAGCTGCTGGTCTTCGGCAAGTCAGCCTGCGTGCCGTACGGGGTGGAGCTCTGGGCCGGCAAGCTCGACCGGACGTACCGCGAGTGCACGCAGTGGACCGAGGATGCGATGCGGCGCATCGCGGACCTGCCCGCGGGGACGATCGTCCTCATGTCCGGTCGGAACGACTACCTCGTCACGGGTGCCGACGGCCGGCCCCTGGACCGTGCGCGGAGCGCCGCGGCGCTCCGGGAGGGCTTCGTCGAGACCGTCCGCGCCCTCCAGCGCATGGGCATGGTCGTGGTGCCGGTGCGGGACACCCCGATGCCGCCCGACGGGTCGCCCGCGGTCTGCGTCGCCGACCACCTGGACGATCCATCCGTCTGCGACTTCGACCGCCCCGAGCCGAGCACCGGGGTGTCCTGGGAGGAATCCGTGCTGCGCGAGGCGGGCGTCGAGGCGGAGGTGCTCGACCTCAACGACCTGATCTGCGACCGGGATCGCTGCCCCGCCGTGGTCGATCGGGTGCTGCGGTGGCGCGACGACGACCACATATCGGCCACCTTCGCCGGTGACCTCGGCCCGGCCTACCTGCGGTCCCTCGAGCAGATGCTCCCCTGAGCGGAGCGGTCCAGGCCGGCTGGCGCGGGCCGGGCGGGCATGATGGGCCCGTGGTCGCCGTCAGCGTCGTCGTCCCCGTGCACAACGTCGGTGACCGGATCGAGCCCGCGTTGGCGTCCCTGGACGCCCAGGGCGAGTTCGCGTTCGAGGTCATCTTCGTCGACGACGGGTCGACCGACGACAGCCCGGAACGCCTGGCGGCCTTCGCCCGCACCCGTCCGCACGTGACGGTGACCCGGATCCCCAGCTCCGGATGGGCCGGTCGGCCACGCAACGTCGGCACGGACCTGGCCAGCGGGGAGTACGTGGTGTACCTGGACCACGACGACGCCCTGCCCCCGAACAGCCTGCAGGCCTGGTACGACTTCGCCCGCAGCAACGATGCGGACATCTGCATCGGCAAGGAGTCCCGGCCCGGGGGAGTCAGCCCGGGGATGCGCCTGTTCGGCGCCGACCTGGCGCGGGCCTCCGTCGCCCGCGACCGCCTGTTCCTGGTCGCCACCCCGCACAAGATGTACCGCCGGTCGTTCCTGGTCGAGCACGACCTGCGCTTCCCGGAGGGCCGGACGCGGCTGGAGGACCACCATCTGAACGTCCGCGCCTTCCACCGCGCCCGGCGCATCTGCCTGCTGTCCTCCAGGGTCGTCTACGTCTGGATCAAGCACGAGGACTCGAACTCTTCGGGGTTCGGCAGCCTGGAGACGTACTTCGGTGCCCTGCACGGCCTGCTGGACCTGATCGACGAGGAGTGGCCCGAGGGTCCGGACCGGGACGCCATCCTGCTGCGCTGGTGGACCTTCAAGGACCTGTTCTACGTCAGCTCGACGCAGTTCGCGCAGTGGTCGGCGGGGTTCCAGGTCGACCTCGTCGCCACCCTCGCCGAGGTCGACGTCAGGTTCCCCGACCGGCTCCGCGACGCCCTGCAGCCGGTCAGCCGACTGCAGTCCCAGCTCATCCGGGCGCGGGACACCGCCAGCCTCGTCGGCATCGCCACGACCCAGTCGCGCCTGCGGTCGGCAGCGCACGCCTCCTCGGCCCGCTGGCGCGAGGGCGTGCTGGAGCTGGGGATCGACCTGACGTTCCACGACGTCGACGGCCAGCCGGTCCCGACCTGGGCCCCTGCCGACGCCCCACCCGACCAGCCGCCGGGGGACCTGCTCCAGTGGGTGGCACCGGGCCCGGGGGCAGCTGCGGATGATCCGGGACTGGTGACCTCGCTGGCCCAGGAGCTGGCCGCCGCGGAGGCGGTCGTGGTGCTGCGCGACCTCACGACCGGTGAGGACTGGCCGCTGCCCACCCGGCTCGAGCCGGCTGGGGCGCTCCCGTCGGACGCAGGGAGGTCCCCGCGGTTGCGGCTCGTGGCCGACGTGGTGCCGGGAGCGGCGCGGGCCGGGCGTGCCATGGCCGACGGGACGCACGAGCTCTGGGTCGCCATGGACGCGTTCGGCCGCGTCTTCCGCCCGCGGGTGCAGGCCCAGGTGCCCCGCCGCGACGCGGTGGTCGACGATCGCCAGGTCAGGGTCTACCGGGCTCGGTCGGGGCGCCTGCGGGTGTCGGTCGGCGACGAGGGCCGGCCGGTGTGGGAGCGCAAGCCCGCGCGGTGGGAGGACGCGCAGGTCGTCCCCGGGCGCAGGGGAAGCCGCGTGCTCATCCCCGTGCAGTCCCTGCATGTGCACGGGGCGCTCAGCCGCCCCGTCGAGCTGACCTGCGCCGGGTCCCCGCTGCCGGCCACGTTGGAGGGCAGCGGCGACGGCGCGCGGTACTCGGTGCACGTGCCGCACACCCAAGCCCTGCGCGCCCTGCGGCCCGGAGCCGGGGACGAGCAGCGCCTCATCGCACTGCCCCGGGAGGGCCGGGAGCCCCTGGCGCTGGTCCGGCTGGCCCGCAGGGGCAGGCATCTGGTGGCTGAGGCCCCTGAGTGAGGGGGCGGTTACCCACGTGCCCCCGGCAGGCCTTCGGCCGCTCCTCCCGAACCCTGCCATGGGGTGTCCGCATGGAGATGGCCCCACGAGGGGGCCATTGCATGCGTGCCCCCGGCAGGAGCCGTCGCGGCCTTCGGCCGCTCCTCCCGAACCCTGCCATGGGGTGTCCGCATGGAAATGGCCCCACGAGGGGGCCATCTCCATGCGTGCCCCCGGCAGGATTCGAACCTGCGCGCATGGCTCCGGAGGCCACTGCTCTCTCCCCTGAGCTACGGGGGCTCCAGGGCCCGCCCATCGTAGCCCCGGCCCTTGGTGGCCCCAAATCCCGGGAACCGGGGCGCCGCGCACGCCGCACTACGATGCGACCATGACCCCCGACGCCCTGGCAGCCCTCGTCTCGGCCTCGGTGACCGACCTCATCCAGGCGAACAAGCTGTGCCTGCCCGAGGGCTACCTCGTGAACGCCTCCGTGGAGCGCCCGAAGAACCGCGAGCACGGTGACTACGCCACCAACGTCGCGATGACCCTGGCCAAGCCCGCGCACACGCCGCCGCGGGTCATCGGCGAGCTGCTGGCCGCCGAGCTCGAGAAGAGCCCGGCGGTGGCCAGCGCCGTCGTCGCCGGTCCCGGGTTCGTCAACATCACGCTCGAGGCGGCCTCCCAGGGCGAGGTGGCCTCCCGCATCGTCGCCCAGGGGGACCACTACGGGCAGGGCACCTCGCAGCGCGGCCGGTGGATCAACATCGAGTTCATCTCGGCGAACCCGACCGGGCCGATCCACCTGGGCCACACCCGCTGGGCGGCGGTCGGGGACTCCATCGCCCGCGTGCTGCGCGCCCAGGGCGCCGACGTGACCCGCGAGTTCTACATCAACGACCGGGGCGTGCAGATGGACCGCTTCGGCGAGTCGATCATGAACGCGGCGCACGGCCGGCCGGCCCCGGAGGGGGGGTACCACGGCTCGTACGTCAAGGACCTCGCCGCCGAGATCGTCGCCAACGACCGCGGCGTCACCGACCTGCCCATCGACGAGCAGCTCGTGATGTTCCGCGAGCTCGGCTACCGGCTCATGCTCGAGGCGCAGCAGGAGAGCCTCACCCGCTTCGGCACCGAGTTCGACGTCTGGTACTCCGAGCGCACGCTGCACGAGTCCGGCGCGGTCGACCGCGCGTTCGAGCAGCTGCGCGGGCAGGGCCACCTGTACGAGGCCGGCGGCGCGATCTGGCTGCGGACCAGCGACTTCGACGACGACAAGGACCGTGTGCTGGTCAAGGCCGACGGCGACCTCACCTACTTCGCGTCCGACACCGCCTACTACGTCGACAAGCGGGCCCGCGGCGCCGATCGGTGCATCTACCTGCTGGGCGCCGACCACCACGGCTACGTCAACCGGCTGCGCGCGGTCGCGGCCTGCGCCGGGGACGACCCGGACGCGAACATCGAGGTCCTCATCGGCCAGCTCGTCAAGATGGTGAAGGGCGGCGAGGAGGTGCGCATGAGCAAGCGTGCCGGCAACGTCATCACCATCGACGACCTCGTCGACGAGGTGGGGGTCGACGCCGCCCGCTACTCGTTGATCCGCTACCCGGTCGACTCCCCGCTGGTCCTCGACGTCGACCTGCTGCTGCGGCGCAGCAACGACAACCCCGTGTACTACGTGCAGTACGCGTCGGCGCGGATCGCCTCCGTCCTGCGCAACGCCGCCGAGCTGGGGATCGACTGGCGGACGGCCGCGTTCGACCCTGCCCTGCTGGACCACGAGCGGGAGTCCGACCTGCTCGGTGTCCTGGGGGAGTTCCCGCGGATCGTCGCCAGCGCCGCCGAGCTGCGCGAGCCGCACCGGGTCGCCCGCTACCTGGAGACACTGGCCACCGCCTACCACCGCTTCTACGACGTCTGCCGGGTCCTGCCCATGGGGGAGGAGCCGGTGGACGGCCGGCACGTGGCCCGGCTCTGGCTGTGCGCCGCCTCGCGCCAGGTGTTCGTCAACGGCTTGGGCCTGCTCGGGGTGTCCGCGCCGGAGCGGATGTAGGGGTGCCCGGACCGACCGCCGTCGACCGGGTCGCCGAGGAGGGCCCGTCCCCGGCCCTCGTGAAGTGGGTCGGGCGCATCGCGGCCCTGGTGCCCGCAGCGGCCCCGGCGGTCGGCTTCTGGGCCAGCGTGTACGCCAGGTTCGCGCGGCACCGCGGCTCGGTGCTGGCCGGCGGCATGGCGTTCTTCGGCCTGCTCTCCCTGGTGCCCGCGTTCCTGTCCCTGGGCGCGGTCGTCGCCCTGCTCTACGACCCCGCGGAGTTCGCCGAGGACGTGCGCGAGCTCGTCGCCGACCGACCGGAGGCCCTGGCGGCCCTGGGCCCCATCCTGGACAGCATCGCCAACCTCAGCGACACCAGTCCGACGACCATCGGCCTCGCCGGCCTGGCGAGCCTGCTGATCTCCCTGTACGCCGCCAGCCGGTTCGTCTACGTCGGCCGCCAGGTGCTCGACATCGCCTTCGAGCTCGAGCCGGCGCCCCCCAGCCTGCTGAGCCGCGGCGTCGCGATCCTGGTGACGCTGGCGGTCCAGGTCGCGGTCGTGGTGGCGGTGATCGCGCTCACGCTCATCCCGCGCCTGCTCGAGCTCATCGGCATCACCGAGGCGTGGGGCGGGATGGTGCGCGCCATCCGGGTGCCCCTGGCGCTGCTGCTGGCCTACGTCCTGCTCACCCTGGCGATGCGGTTCGGCACGCGGGCACGCGGTGCGGTGCCCTGGCTGAACGTCGGCGCGGCCCTGGGCACCCTGCTCATGCTGCTCGGCACCGTGGGCCTGGGCTGGTACCTGTCGGTGTCGGTCACCTACAGCCAGATCGTGGCCATCCTGGGGGGCGTGATCGCGCTGGAGCTGTGGCTGTACCTGGTGGGCCTGGCGATCGTGCTCTCCGCCGAGATCGAGGGCGTCCGCCTCGGCTTCCGGCGCCGCGACCTCGCCTGAGCGCGCCGGGATCCGCCCGTACCCTTGCCCCCATGCGCGCGCATCCCGCCGGCCCGCTGCACGGCGACGGCCTGCCCCAGCCGAGCCTGCCCCCGCCGCCCGACCCCACGGCCATGGCCCGGGTGGACGCGCAGATCTGGCCGGCGACGGCCCGGCGCGACCCGGAGGGCAGGCTCGTGCTCGGCGGCCTGCCGGTGACCGACCTCGTCGCCCGGCACGGCACGCCCGTGCTGCTGCTCGACGAGGCGGACTTCCGGGCCCGGGCGGCGGCCTTCCAGTCCGCGTACACCGACGCCACCGTGCCCGGCACGGTGTCCTACGCCGGCAAGGCCTTCCTGAGCGGCACGACCGTCCGCTGGCTGGCCGAGGAGGGCCTCGGCCTCGACGTCTGCACCGGCGGTGAGCTCGCCCTGGCCACTGCGGCCGGATTCCCCGCCGAACGCATCACGCTGCACGGCAACAACAAGTCCGACGCCGAGCTGCAGGCGGCGCTCGCCGTCGGGGTCGGGCGCTTCGTGGTGGACGCGCTCGACGAGGTGACCCGGCTGGCCACCCTGGCCGCGGCGGCCGGCGTCGTGGCCGACGTGCTGGTGCGGGTCACCACCGGTGTCGAGGCGCACACGCACGAGTTCATCGCCACGGCCCACGAGGACCAGAAGTTCGGCCTGTCGCTGACGTCGGGCGCCGCCCGCGAGGCAGTCCTGGCGGTGGTCGCTCGTCCCGAGCTGCGGCTGCTGGGGATCCACTCCCACATCGGCTCCCAGATCTTCTCCACCGCCGGGTTCGAGGTGGCCGCGCATCGGGTGGTCGGGTTCATCGCCGAGCTCGCCGCCCGGGACGGCGTCGTCGTCGAGGAGCTGAACCTCGGCGGCGGCATGGGGATCGCCTACCTGCCGGGCGACGACCCGGTCGCGCCGGTGGCGATGGCCGACGCGCTGCGCATGATCGTCGCGGGGGAGTGCCAGCGCCGGGCCCTGCCCGTGCCGAGGATCGGCGTGGAGCCGGGCCGCGCCATCGTCGGCCCCAGCATGGTGACGGCCTACGAGGTGGGCACCGTGAAGCCCGTCGAGTACCGGACGGGCGCCTGGCGCACCTACGTGTCGGTGGACGGCGGGATGAGCGACAACATCCGGACCGCCCTCTACGACGCCGAGTACACGGTCGCGCTGGCCAACCGCGTGTCCGGCGCGCCGGCCATGCTCAGCCGCATCGTGGGCAAGCACTGCGAGTCCGGCGACGTCGTCGTCCGCGACGCCTGGCTGCCGTCCGACCTGGCCCGCGGCGACCTGCTCGCGGTGGCCGCCACGGGCGCCTACTGCCGTGCGATGGCCTCGAACTACAACCTGCTCACCCGGCCGCCGGTGGTGTCGGTCCGCGCCGGCGTGGAGCGCGTCGTGCTGCGCCGGGAGACGCAGGCCGACCTGTTCGCCCTCGACCCGGCCCTGGCCGACGTGCCGGCGGCGTCGCACGCCTGAGGGGGGATCCCTGGCGCTGCGGTCCGCCCGCTGGTCGTCCGGTCCGGGCATCCCCGCGTGAGAGAATCGGGCCCGGTCGCACCCCCTTGCGAGGAGTCCCCATGGCACCGCCCGTCGCCCCCCAGCCGCTGTCCGTCGTCGTGCTCGGCGGCGGCACCGTGGGCGCCCAGGTGGTCCGGATGCTCACCGAGGGTGCCGACGACCTCGCCGCCCGGGTCGGCGCCCGCCTCGTCGTCACCGGCGTGGGGGTCCGTGACGCCGGCCGGGAGCGTCCGGGCATCCCGGCGGGGCTGCTCACCGACGACCTGCCCGCGCTGCTGGACACCGATCCGGACATCGTCGTCGAGCTCATGGGCGGGATCGAGCCCGCCCGCGAGCTCGTGCTGCGCGCGCTCAAGGGCGGTGCGTCGGTCGTCACCGCGAACAAGGCCCTCATCGCCACCGAGGGGGCGGCGCTGCACGCGGCGGCTGCCGAGGCCGGCGTGGACCTGTCCTACGAGGCGGCCGTCGCCGGTGCGATCCCGCTGCTGCGGCCCCTGCGGGAGTCGCTGGCCGGCGACCGCATCCGCCGGGTGCTCGGGATCGTGAACGGCACGACGAACTACATCCTGACCCAGATGGACGCCACCGGCGCCAGCTTCGACGCCGCGCTGGCCGACGCCCAGGCGCTGGGCTATGCCGAGGCCGACCCGACCGCGGACGTCGACGGGCACGACGCCGCGGCGAAGGCTGCGATCCTGGCCTCGCTGGCCTTCCACACGCGCGTCACCCTCGACGACGTCGCGGTGCAGGGCATCCGCACCGTCAGCGCCGAGGACGTCGCGGCCGCCCGGGAGATGGGCTTCGACATCAAGCTGCTGGCCGTCGCCGAGCTGATCGAGGAGCCGGCCGGTGCCGGGGTCTCGGTGCGGGTCCACCCCACGCTCGTGCCCCGCACGCATCCGCTGGCCGGTGTGCGGGACGCCTTCAACGCCGTGTTCGTCGAGGCCGAGGCCGCGGGGCAGGTCATGTTCTACGGCCGGGGGGCCGGCGGGCGGCCCACGGCCAGCGCCGTGCTCGGCGACGTGGTCGCCTCGGCGCGCAACCGGGTGACCGGCTCCAGCGAGCCGGGCGAGTCCAGCTACGCCGAGCTGCCGGTGCTGCCCATCGGCTCGGCCACCACGGCCTACTTCGTGCACCTGCGCGTGCTCGACCAGCCCGGCGTGCTGGCCGCGGTGGCGGGCGTGTTCGCCGAGCACGGCGCGAGCATCCGCAGCATGACCCAGAAGGGCGAGGGGGAGGCCGCCGAGCTGCTCATCCTCACCCATCCGGGCCGCGAGGCCGATCTCGCGGCGACCGTCGAGCAGCTGCGCCGGCTCGGCCCCGTCGACGCGATCCTCGGGGTGATGCGCGTGATCGGGGACGGCCGGTGAGCGCCGGCGGGATGTCGGGGGCGGGCGGTGGCGTGCTCACCGGGGCCCGGCCCTGGCGGGGTGTGGTCACCGAGTACCGCGACCGGATGCCGCTGCCCACCGAGGCCCCGGTCGTCTCCCTGTGCGAGGGGGGGACCCCCCTGGTGGAGTCCGGGTGGCTGTCCGAGCTCACGGGCAGCCGCGTCCTGCTGAAGTTCGACGGGGCGAACCCGACCGGCTCGTTCAAGGACCGCGGCATGACCATGGCCATCTCCGTGGCCGCGCACGAGGGCGCGCGCGCGGTGATCTGCGCCTCGACGGGCAACACCTCGGCCTCCGCCGCGGCCTACGCCGCGAAGGCGGGCATGACCCCGGCGGTGCTCGTGCCCGCCGGCAAGATCGCGATGGGCAAGCTCGCGCAGGCCGTGGCGCACGGCGCCCGGCTGCTGCAGGTCGACGGCAACTTCGACGACTGCCTGCGGCTGGCCCGCGGCCTGGCCGACACCCACCCCGTGGCCCTGGTGAACTCGGTGAACCCAGCTCGGATCGAGGGCCAGAAGAGCGCGGCCTTCGAGATCGTCGACACCCTCGGCGACGCGCCGGACCTGCACGTGCTGCCGGTCGGCAACGCCGGGAACATCACGGCCTACTGGAAGGGCTACGTCGAGTACCACGTGGACGGGCCGGCCACCCGTCGCCCGCGGATGTGGGGCTTCCAGGCCGAGGGGGCCGCCCCCATCGTCCGCGGCGCGCCCGTCGCCGCCCCCGAGACGATCGCCACCGCCATCCGGATCGGCAACCCCGCGTCCTGGCAGCAGGCCGTCGCGGCGCGCGACGAGTCCGGCGGGATCATCGACATGGTCTCCGACGAGCAGATCCTCGCCGCGCACCTGGGCCTGGCGTCCCGGGAGGGCCTGTACTGCGAGCCCGCCTCAGCGGCCTCGGTCGCGGGGCTGGTCGCGGCGCACGCCGCCGGCCGGGTCGATCCGGGGCAGACGATCGTCTGCACCCTCACCGGGCACGGCCTGAAGGACACGCAGTGGGCGCTGGCCCAGGCCAGCGACCCCACGCTCGTGCCCGTCGACGTCGCGGCGGCCGCCCGCGCGCTGGACCTCGCGCCGTGACGGCCGAGGTCGTCGTCGAGGTTCCGGCCACCAGCGCCAACCTCGGCCCCGGCTTCGACAGCCTCGGCCTCGCGCTGGGCCTGGCCGACCGCATCGAGGCCAGGTTCGTGCCGGGTGAGGACGTCGTGGTGGACGTGCGCGGGCACGGGGCCGGGAGCGTGCCCACGGGGCCCGAGAACCTGGTCGCCCGCGTGGTCCGGACCGGCCTGGTCGCCTTCGACGAGTCCGGCGAGCTGGCGCGACGGGGCCTGGCGCTGCGCTGCACGAACGACGTGCCGCACGGCCGTGGCCTGGGGTCGTCGGCCGCCGCGATCGTCGGCGCGCTGGCCGTCGCCGCGCACCTGGCCGGTGTGGCCGACGCGGTGTCCCCTGCCGAGCTCGTCGCGCTGGCGACCCGGCTCGAGGGACACCCGGACAACGTCGCCCCCGGCGTGCTGGGCGGGGCCACGGTGGCGTGGATGGAGACGGGGGCCATGGGACCGGTGGGTCGTGCCGCCCGGCTGGCGGTCCACCCGGACGTCACGCCGGTGCTCGCGATCCCCGACGAGGAGTGCGCGACGGCGAAGGCGCGAGGTGCGCTGCCCGTCCGAGTGGCGCACGCCGACGCGGTGTTCAACGTGGGCCGGGCGGCCCTGCTCGTGCACGCCCTCGGCACGGATCCCGCGCTGCTGCTGGAGGCCACCGACGACCGGCTGCACCAGCCG
>JALOLH010000116.1 GCA_025456065.1 Candidatus Nanopelagicales bacterium
CCGCGCCCGAGGCGCCCGCGCCCGAGGCGGCCCCTGCCCCATCACCGGCGAAGGCCCGGCCACGGCGTCGGCGCCGCTCCCAGCCGCCGAAGGTCCGCTCCCGGTGGATGTGGATCCTGCTGGCGGTCCTCGGCATCGGCCTGCTCGCCTGGGTGCTCGTGCTCACGCTCGGCGACGACGCGACCACCGCGCCGAGCCCCACCCCGAGCCCGACGGCACCACCCCAGCAGGACACCCTGCTGATCCAAGTGCGCAACGACGACGAGTTCGGCGCGGACAACCTCATCGCCGGCGTCGGCGCCGGCCTCCCACCCGCCCAGGTGCTCGTGCCCTCGCGGCTCATCGTCGATGTCGCGGGGGCGGGGCAGCAGACCCTCGGCCAGAGTGCGCGCCTGCTGGATCGCACCGCATCCCAGGACGCGCTGGGCGACCTGCTGGCGCTGCGGATCGACGCCACGCTCAGCCTGAACCGCCTCGCGCTGGCCGGGATGGTCGACTTCGTGGGCGGCATCACCGTCACCGTCGACCAGCCGATCACCGAGGTCGACGAGCAGACCGGGGTGGAGACCGTGCTGGTGCCCGAGGGCACCCAGACGCTGGACGGCACCCAGGCGGCCGCCTTCGCCCTGGCGTGGCTGCCCGGCGAGCCCGAGGCCGCGCGGCTGGCGCGGTACTCGACGGTGATGACCGAGACGATCCGGGGCCTGCCCGACGACGCCCTGCGCATCGAGCAGATGCTCACCTCGCTGGGTGGCTCGGCGCGCACGACGGCCCCCACCGCCGCGGTGGCCGACGTGCTGCGCGACCTGCGCAACGCCACGGCTGCGGGCGGCCAGCAGGTGCGGCTGCTGCCCACGAGCGACGTCGACTCGGGGGCCGGCCTGGCGCTGGTCCGGGTCGACCTGGCGGCGGCCGACTCGGTGCTGCGCGGGCTGCTGCCCACGGCGATGCTCGATGCCGAGCAGGCCCGGCCGCGCGTCCTGGTGCAGAACGGCGTCGGAACGCCCGGGCTCGGAGCGGGGGCGCGCGACCGGCTCGTGGCCGCCGGGATGGTCTACATCAACGGGGGGAACGCCGAGCAGTTCGGCCAAGCGTCGACGCAGGTGCTCGTCCCGGACGGGTCCGTCGAGTCGCGGGCGCTGGGGGCACGGGTGGCCGAGGCCCTCGGCGTCCCCGCGTCCGCGGTCGCGGTCGCGTCGGAGGGCCAGAACGTCGCCGACGTGGTGGTCGTGCTCGGTGCCGACTTCGAGCCGTGAAGCGCCCGATTCGCGTCCGACCTGAGCACCTCGCCTGCGGGGTAGGGTTCCGGCTGTGACCGCTGACCCGCACGCTGTCGCCCTGGCCGTCACCGCGGCCCGGGCGGCCTCCGAGAAGCTGGCCGAGGACATCGTGGCCATCGACGTGAGCCGCCACCTCGTGCTCACCGACGTGTTCCTGCTGTGCTCGGCAGCCAACGACCGGGCGGTGCGGGCGGTCGTGGACGCCATCGAGGAGGCCCTGCTCAAGGAGCATCGGGCCAAGCCGCTGCGCCGCGAGGGGGAGTCCGAGGGCCGGTGGGTGCTGCTGGACTACAACGAGCTGGTCGTGCACGTGCAGCAGACCGAGGAGCGCTTCCACTACGCCCTCGAGCGACTCTGGCGCGACTGCCCGCTGATCGAGCTGCCGGCGGAGGTGCACACCCCGCGCGCTGCCACCCCGTGAGCCGCGGCTGGAACGCCACCCCGGGACGACGGGTGGTCTTCTGGCGGCACGGCCGCACGGAGTGGAACCTCGTGAGCCGGTTCCAGGGCGCCACCGACGTGCCGCTCGACGCGGTCGGGGTGGCGCAGGCCCGCGCGGCGGCACCCGTGCTGGCGCGGCTCGCGCCGGCCCGGATCGTCAGCAGCGACCTCGGGCGCGCCATGGCGACGGCCCGGACCCTGGGCGACCTCGTCGGGGTGGACCCGGTGCCCGAGCCCGACCTGCGCGAGACCAACGGCGGCGTGTGGCAGGGCCTGACCCGCGAGGAGATCCTCGCCGAGCACCGGGAGCTGTTCCTGGCCTGGATCGCCGGGCACGACGTCCGGCCGCCGGGCGGCGAGGTGCGCAGCGAGGTCGTGGGCCGCGTGGTCGGCGCGGTGCACCGGCACCTCGAGGACCTCGAGCCCGGCGGCACCATGGTGGTCGTCTCCCACGGGGGAGCGATCCGCGGCGGCATCGGTGGCCTGCTCGGGCTGGCGCCCGAGCAGTGGACCGCACTCGGCGTGATCGCGAACTGCGCCTGGAGCGTGCTCAGCCAGCTGGACCTGCCCGGGGAGCCCGGGGGCGCCCCGGTGACCCGCTGGCGCCTCGAGGAGTACAACGCGACCTCGACGCCGGTGCCTGCGCTGGGCGCCGACGACGCCTGAGCCGCCGCGCCGCCGCCGCCCACTCGTCGGCGGGGTATCGGCGATGCCGGGCCGGGTAGTGGCGTTCGAGCGTTCCTGGCAGGACGCGGGGAGGAGCACGCATGGCCCTGCCTCGTCCCGGCGCCGGCGGCTCACGCTCCGGTCTTCGCGTCCTTCGCGCCGGTCCTCGCGGCAGTGGGCCCACTGGCTCCCCAGGGGCGTCGCAGCCGTGGCTCCCGACCGCCCGCCGGGAAGCCCGGGAGGAAGCCGTCGTCGAGCCGGGCACCTGGTTCCTGTCGGCCGAGGAGCGGGACAACCCCGACACCCGGATCGACTCGCGGCACGCCGATGGACTCGCCTGGACGCTGGGCAACGCGATCCAGCCCCTCGTCCACGGGGCCACGTACTTCGGCGAGCTCCTGCGGATGGTGCAGGCTCAGGGGCCCGGCGACCTGCTGCTCTTCACCGACTGGCGCGGCGATCCCGACGAGCGGCTCGACGGGCCCGGCACCGAGGTCGTCGAGGTCTTCTCGGCCGCCGCGGCCCGCGGGGTCGACGTCCGCGGCCTGCTGTGGCGCTCCCACTTGGCCGGCGGGCAGCTCGCCGCCCAGGAGAACCGCTCGCTCGGCGAGGCGATCACCGAGGCCGGTGGGCAGTGCCTGCTCGACATGCGCGTGCGCCGGTTCGGCTCGCACCACCAGAAGCTCGTGGTGCTGCGGCACCGGGACCGTCCCGAGGACGACATCGCCTTCATCGGGGGGATCGACCTCTGCCACGGGCGGCGCGACGACGCCGAGCACCACGGCGACCCGCAGGCCATCCCCATGCCGGAGGTGTACGGGCCCCGACCGCCGTGGCACGACATCCAGGTCGCGGTGCGCGGCCCGGCCGTGGGCGACGCCGAGACGGTGTTCCGGGAGCGGTGGGAGGACACCAGCCCGCTGACCCGCCATCCGCTGCGCTTCCTCGGCACCGCCCTGAGCACGGACGACTGGGCTGCTGACCCGCTGCCCCCGCAGGCCGCGGACCCGGCCGAGGCGGGCGGGACCGCGGTCCAGCTGCTCCGCACGTACCCGGCGCGCCGACCGCCCTATCCCTTCGCGACCCGGGGCGAGTCCAGCATCGCCCGTGGCTACCTGAAGGTGCTGGGCCGGGCACGCGACCTGGTGTACGTCGAGGACCAGTACCTGTGGTCCAGCCAGGTGGCCGAGGTGTACGCCAGCGCCCTGCGCCGTGAGCCCGAGCTGCGCATGATCGTCGTGATCCCGCTGCACCCCGACGCCGACGGCGCGATCGAGGAGCCGCCCCACCTGGTCGGCCGGGAGGGGCCCCTGCGCCGGCTGCGCGAGGCGGGCGGCGACCGGGTCGCGGTGTACGGGTTGGAGAACGTCGCGGGAACGCCGATCTACGTGCACGCCAAGGCGTGCATCGTGGACGACCGGTGGGCCTGCATCGGTTCGGACAACATGAACCGCCGGTCGTGGACCCACGACAGCGAGCTGAGCGTGGCCTTCGTCGACACCGCCGGCGAGGGGACGCCGCGGGCGCTGCGGCTCACGCTGGCCGAGGAGCACCTCGGGGCCGCCGCGGACGGTCGCGACCTCACGGACCCCGTCGCGTGGTTCGACGCCTTCCGGGATGCCGCCCGCGCGCTGGACGACTGGCACGCCGGCGGCCAGGTGGGGCCACGCCCGCCCGGCCACCTGCGCCAGTACGTCCAGCCGCCGGTCGGCAGGCTCACCCGGCTGTGGGCGCTGCCGGTCTACCGCCTGTTCGTGGACCCGGACGGCCGACCTCGCGGCAAGCGTGGGGCGCACCGGTGCTGATGGGGCCTCCGCCGGCCCGGGCGCTGCGGGTTGCATCGTCTCCATGGCGCTGGTGCACCCGAACAACGTGATGGCCCCCGGGAACACCCGGAGGCCACGTGCCTGGTGGAGCTGAGGGGACTCGAACCCCTGACCCTCTGCATGCCATGCAGATGCGCTACCAGCTGCGCTACAGCCCCGAAGATGTCGCACCAGTCTAGGACACGATCGCGCGGGGGAGGAAATCGCCGACCGCGCCGAGCGGTGCTCACGACGCTTCCC
>JALOLH010000072.1 GCA_025456065.1 Candidatus Nanopelagicales bacterium
GGGCTGTCAGCCCAGGCGCTGGTCGATCGGGCGCACGCGGCGCGACTCCAGCAGCCGCTGGTCGTGCACCGGGTCCTGCGTCGCCTCGATCCGCCACTCGCGACCGAGCGCCGCGGCCAACGCCCGCACGACCCGCTCGTAGCTCCACGCCGCCTCGGCGTTGCCGTCGAGGTGGTGGGTGCCCGGCTCCGGATCGGTGAGGAACGACAGCAGCCCGGCCGCGGTGTCGTCGAGGAACGCCAGCGCGGGGATCCACCGGGTGCTCGCCGAGATGGCCTCGCCGCGCCCGTGCGCCGCGTCGAGGTGGGCGACGAGGTTGTTGCCCCGGCCGTCGAGGTCCACCTGGTAGGCCAGCCGGACCACCATCGCCTGCGCGTTGGCTGCTCGCACCGCCTGCTCGCAGCGCACCTTGTACTGGCCGTACTCGGTGTCGGCCGTCGTCGGGTCGCTCGGGCGGTAGGGCCCGTCCGGGCGCTTCGCGAAGACCATCGCGGTGGAGGTGAAGACCAACGGCGCAGCGCGCTCCGCGGCGGTGCGCGCGAGCATGCCCGCCCACGCCTCGGCGCCGAAGGCCAGGTGCGCGATGCCATCGGGCTGCACGTGCTCCACGAACCGGGAGCAGGCGGCGAGGTCGTCGGGCGGGACCTCGGCGCGGTCCCAGGCGATGACCTCGTGCCCAGCGGCAACCGCGCGGGCGGCCAGTCGTGGCGCGACGGTCCCGCCCGTCCCGGTCAACAGCAGGCGCACGCACCGACGATAGGGGCCCGCGGGGCTACTTGCCCTTGCTCCTGCCGGCGCCGTCGGCGTTGCGGAACCGCTGCTGGGCGGCCTGCTTCGAGATGCCGTACAACGCGCCGATCTCGCCCCAGGTCGCGCCGGATGCGCGCGCCTCGGACACGGTCTGCGCCTCCAGTGCCTCGAGCGCCTTGCGGGCCCCGCGCACCTCGGCCAGGCGGGCCAACGGGTCCGCGACCTCGCCGAACGAGGCGAGCGCCTTGGCGAGGCGCTTGGCGGTCGAGGCTCGGGGCACGGGGGGAGTGTAGGGCGCCGCGTGCTTGGCCATTGCGCTCGTCAAGGGTACATTGACGTCGTCGTCAATCAGGTATTGACATGCGCATGCGGGGTAGGTGCAGGGGGAGAGGCTGACGGGCCGCCCTGCCGGCGCGCTCCGGCAGTGCACAGGACGGGATCGGCGCACCTGCGCCGCGCGACGATGGAGGTTCGAACATGCTGCGTTCCCTGAGGGAGACCTGGCGGTCCCTGCGCGCCCGCCAGCCGCTGACCGTGCTCGACGTCATCGCCGAGGCCGAATGGGCCGAGAGCGTCCCCTCGGAGGCGGCTCGCGCAGACCGGTAGTCCCTGCACCCCCCGGTCGCCTGCACGCACGACATCGGTCCACGGCCGGGGCGACCGCATGCGCGCGCCCGGGCGGGCGTGCCCACCGCCGGGCGCGCGCACCGCAGCCGACCTCGTCGGCTGGCGCCGGAGTGGCGGCGGCCGTCGACCGGCGGGCTGCGACCCGGTGGCGCTCCGCGGCCGTGGCCGCAGCGGGCTGCGACTGGGTGGGGTCGCCGGGCGGGTTGGCCCGCACTGCCACGGAGACGGCGGCCCCGCTCGGGGTTGGCCCGCATTGCCACGGGTCGGGGGTACTGCTCGGGTTTGGCCCGCACTGCCACGGAGACGGCGGCCCCGCTCGGGTTGGGCCCCGCACTGCCACGGGGCGGGGGCACCGCGGCGGAATCGACATGTGCGGGGGCTGCTCGCCGCGTGAGCGCGCGAGGCGCGCCCAAATCCGCATTCCGCGGCGTCGGGGGGCAGCGGGAGTGTCGGTTTCGGTTGCGGGTGAGACGTGCGGCCGTCCCAACGAGGCGGCCTTTGTCGGTTTGGCCGCGGTTCGTGGGTCTGCGGCGGTGGCCCCTCTGGCGAACCCCGACCCTCGGCGGCGAGATGCCTGGTGGAGACTGTCCCCCGGCCCCGGTCGGGGTCCGCGGCGCTGCACGGTCGGCGCCGCCGGGGACAGGAGTCGAGGACGCATGGACGAGCAGGGCACCCCTGGGTCGAGCGAGTTCGAGTCGGCCGGGCCCGGGGCGACGCCCCCCGGCGCACCCGGTCCGACCACCTCGACCCAGGAGGCAGCGCACGCGGGGGTCACCGATCGGCACTCCCGCTCCGGCATCCGGGTCCGCCGCTGGCTGGTCCCGGCCCTGCTGATCGTCGCCTGGCTCGTGCTCGGCTCGGTGGCCGGTCCGTACTCGGGTCGCCTGAGCGAGGTGCAGGAGAACGACTCGGCGACGTTCCTGCCGGCCGAGGCCGAGTCCACCCAGGTGCTCGAGCTGCAGAAGGGCTTCAACCCCAGCGAGGCGATCCCGGCGGTCGTCGTCTACGAGTTCGACGAGCCGTTCGACCAAGCCGCGCTCGCGGCGATCGGGACCGACATCGAGCGGATCACGGGGGTCCCGGGCGTGCAGCCCGACGTCGCCGGCCCGATCCCCAGCGAGGACGGCCGCGCCGCGACGGTCATCGCCAGCATCGTGATCCAGGACGACACCGAGCCCGGGGGTGAGGTCGAGGCCATCCGGGAGGTGCTGCTCGACAGTCCCGCGCGCGAGCTGGGCGCCGAGATCTACGTGACCGGGCCGCTGGGGTTCCTCGCCGACTTCACCGAGGCGTTCGGCGAGATCGACGGCCTGCTGCTCGTCGTGGCCCTCGCAGTCGTGCTCGTGATCCTGCTGATCGTCTACCGCAGCCCGATCCTGCCCTTCGTCGTGCTGCTCACCTCGCTGTTCGCGCTCAGCGCCGCGTCGCTGGTCATCTACCTGCTCGCCGACAACGGCGTGATCACGCTGAACGGCCAGGCGCAGGGGATCCTGTTCATCCTCGTGATCGGCGCGGCGACCGACTACTCGCTGCTCGTCGTCTCCCGCTTCCGGGAGGAGCTGCGCCGCACCGAGTACCAGGTCGACGCGATGGGTCGGACGCTGCGCGGCACGTGGGAGGCGATCGTCGCCTCGGCGGGCACCGTGGCGCTGGGCGTCATGACGCTGCTGCTCTCCGAGCTCAACGCGAACCGCGGGCTGGGCCCGGTGGCGGCGATCGGCGTGGGCTTCGCGATGGTCGCCGCGCTCACGTTCCTGCCCGCCGTGCTCGTCATGCTGGGCCGGCGCGCGTACTGGCCGGCCAAGCCGAAGCTGGACATGCTCGACCCCGAGGCGCAGGTGCGCGGGTTCTGGGCGCGGGTCGCCGCGTTCGTCGACACCCGCACGCGCCTGGTGCTGGCGGCCTCGCTCGTGCTGCTCCTGGCCCTGGCCGCGTTCCTGCCCACCTTCAAGGCCGAGGGCATCCCGACCACCGACTTCTTCATGGTCGAGGTGGAGTCCACGCAGGGGCAGGACGCCCTCGCGCGCCACTTCCCGGCCGGCTCGGGCAGCGAGACGATCGTGATCGGCCCGGCCGACCAGGCCGCCGCGATGGCCGAGGTGATCGGCGCCAACGAGGGCGTCGCGGCCGTGGTGCCGGTGACCGCCGGCCCGCCCGGGCCCGACGCGCAGCCGGTGGTCGTCGACGGCAACGTGCAGCTCCAGGTGACGCTGGTCGACCAGGCCGACTCCGCCGAGGCCGAGCAGACCGTCGAACAGCTGCGCGAGGAGCTCGACGCGGTCAGCACCGAGGCGCTCGTGGGTGGCACCACGGCGACGGCCCTGGACACGAACACCGCGACCCAGCAGGACCTGCGGGTCATCATCCCGGCGGTCCTGCTGGTCACGCTGCTGGTGCTGATCGTGCTGCTGCGGGCGCTGGTCGCCCCGCTGCTGCTCATCGCGACCGTGGTGCTCTCGTTCGCCGCGACGCTGGGCCTGGCCGCCATCGTCTTCTACTGGATCATGGACCTGCCCGGCGCCGACGCGTCGGTGCCGCTCTACGCGTTCGTGTTCCTGGCCGCGCTGGGCGTGGACTACAACATCTTCCTCATGACCCGGGCGCGGGAGGAGACGATCCAGTTCGGCAACCGTGCGGGCGTGCTGCGCGCGCTGGCGGTGACCGGTGGGGTCATCACCAGCGCGGGCCTGGTCCTCGCGGCGACGTTCAGCGCGCTGGCGATCCTGCCGCTGCTGTTCCTGTTCCAGATCGCGTTCATCGTGGCGGCCGGCGTGCTCATCGACACGATCGTGGTGCGTTCGCTGGTCGTCCCGGCGTCGGTGATCCTGATCGGGCCGAAGACCTGGTGGCCCAGCCGCCTCGCCAAGCACGAGGACCTCGATCCGCAGGAGGCCCTCGAGGTGGCCACGACCGGGCACGGCCACCACGAGCACCCCGCGGTGGAGGGGCAGGGCGCGGGCGGCTGAGGCGCACGCCGGGGCCGCGCGCGGGTCGCTCAGTGCGGGACGCCACCCGCCGTCAGGAACGCCACGACCGCCTCGGCGGCCATCGGCCGTGAGAACAGGAACCCCTGGCCGTGCTCGCAGCCGAGGTCGGCCAGGTACTGCCGCTGGCGCTCGGTCTCGATGCCCTCGGCCACGACCGCCAGGCCGAGGCTGTGGGCCATCGCGACCATCGCGCGGATGAGCGGGGCGTCCCCCGACTCGGGGATCGCCCGCACGAACGACCGGTCGATCTTCAGCGCGTCGACGGGCAGCGCGGCCAGCCGACCCAGGGAGGAGTGCCCCGTCCCGAAGTCGTCGATCGCGAGGCGCACGCCCAGGGCCCGCAGGGCGAGCAGCTGCTCGAGGCTGTTCGGCGCCATGGCCGTGCTCTCGGTGATCTCCAGCACGACGCGCGCGGGGTCCACGCCAGTGCCCGCCATCGCCTCGCCGACCCGTTCGGCGAAGTGCGGGTCGAGCAGCTGGCGCGGGCTGATGTTGACCGCGACCTCCTCGAGCGCGTCCGGCCCGAGCCGCTCGGACCACGCCACGACCTGGCGGCAGGCCTGCCGCAGGACCCAGGCGCCGATCCGGTGGATGAGCGGGCCGCGCTCGGCCACGGGCAGGAAGGTGTCCGGCGGGACGTAGCCGCGGGTGGGGTGCTGCCACCGCAGCAGCGCCTCCACGCCCAGCCGCCCGCTGCCGTCCAGGCGGACCAGCGGCTGGAAGTGCAGCTCGAACTGGTCCTGCTCGAGGGCCACCGCGAGCTCGCCCTCGAGGGTCAGGCGCGCCACGAGGTCCTCGTGCATCGCCGGTTCGTACAGCCGCCAGCAGTTCTTGCCCGCGGCCTTCGCCGCGTACATGGCGATGTCGGCATCCCGCAGGGCGGCGTCCGGGTCGCCCCGTCCGCCGTCGAGCATGACCAGGCCGATGCTCGTGCCCACCTCGATCTCGGCCAGGCCGAGCCGGACCGGTTGGCGCAGCCGGTTCAGCAGCCCGGCGCACACCCAGCGTGCCTCCTGGTAGGTCGCATCGGGCAGCAGGAGCGCGAACTCGTCGCCGCCGAGCCGGGCCAGGCAGGCGTCGTCGAACTGGGTGGCCACGATCTCCAGCCGTCGGGCGGCCTCGACCAGCAGCCCGTCGCCGTGGGTGTGCCCGTACAGCTCGTTCACCAGCTTGAAGTCGTCGAGGTCGAGCACGAGCAGCGCGGCCCGCGGGTCCTCGCCCTCGAGCACCTCGGTGAGCCGGGCCTGCAGCTGCGCCCGGTTGGCGACCCCGGTCAACGGGTCGCTGGACTCCAGCTCGCGCAGCCGGCGCTCCAGCAGGCGGCGCTCGCCGACGGTCGCGGCCAGCAGTGCGGCCAGCCGCCCCTCGCCGTACGGGAAGAAGTCGGGCGCCGTGCTCATCAGGGCACGCTCGCGCACGCCAGCGCCGCCTGCTCGAGCGCGGCGAGGATCGTGCGGGCGCGGCAGCCCTTGACCAGGAACGTGGCCCCCGCCCGGTGTGCCCGTGCCTGCAGCCCGGCGTCGTCGTAGGCCGACAGGATGATCACCGGGACCTCGCCCTGCAGCGCCGTGGCGAGGTCCAGCCCGCCGAGCGCACCGGGCATCCGCAGGTCGCTGATGACGACATGGGGCTGCTCGATCCTGGCCCGCTGCACCCCCTCCGCCCCGGTGCTCGCCTCGGCGACGACGTAGCCGGCCTCCTCGAGCAGGTGGCGCAGCTCCATGCGCAGCCCGGCGTCGTCGTCGACGACCAGGACGCGCAGCGGGTCGCTCATGATGCCTCCCGCGTCTCGCCAAGCGCCGCGTCGATCGCCGCCACGATCCGCCGGTAGGGGCAGCCCTTGATGAGGTAGGCCGAGACCCCGAGGTCGCCCAGCATCCGCTGCAGGCCCAGGTCGGCGTAGGCGGAGAGCATGATGACCCGCACGTCCGGGGCCCGGTCGCGCAGCGCGCGGGCCACCTCGACCCCGCCCATGCCGGGCATGCGCAGGTCGAGCAGCACGACGTCCGGCTGGCACCGGGCGATCACCTCGAGGCCCTCCGCACCGTTGGCCGCCTCGCCGACGACCGCGTAGCCGGCGTCCTCGAGGAGCTCCTGCAGGGCCAGGCGCACGCCGCCGTCGTCGTCGACCAGCACCAGGCGGGCGGACCTCGCCGCCACCGGGACGGGCTGTGGCGCCGGGGCGAGTCCCGGGCGCCCGAGCGAGCCGGCCGGCCCGCTGGTCCCGTCGAGCGCCACGGCGGCTCCGGCGGAGACCATCGTCGGCACCGGTCGTTCCAGGATCGTGATCATGCAGCCCCTCCCACCGTCGCCAGCCCGGCCCGCACGGGCTCGGCGCTGGTGCCCTGCCTGTTCTCGCGCGGCACGCGTGCCGTGAGCCGGGTGCCCTCGCGGGGAACCGACTCGACCACCAGGAGCCCACCTGCGGACTCCAGCCGCTCCCGCATGCCCACGAGCCCGAAGTGCCCGGCGCGCAGCAGCGCCCGCGACGCGGCGGGTCGGAAGCCCACGCCGTCGTCTTCGACCGTGAGCGCGACGGTGCCACCGCTGTCCGTGAGGCTGACCCGAACGTGCGCGGCCCGGGCATGCTTCGCGACGTTCCACAGGGACTCCTGCACGACCCGGTAGAGCGCGGTCTCCAGCTCGGGGTCCAGCGGGGCCCCGAGGGCGCCCGTGACGTCGGCGACGACACCCGTCCGGCGCGCGAAGTCGGCCACGAGGTCGCGGACCCCGGCCTCGAACCCCGCCTCGTCGAGGATCGGCGGGCGCAGCTCGGCCATCATCCGGCGCAGGGCGTCGACCTCGGCCTGCAGCTCGTCCTGGCCGCGCTCGAGCAGCTCCCCGGCCACGGATGCGTCGCCGCGGTCGAGCCGCAGCATCGCGCGATCGAGGGTGAGCGAGACCCCGGCCAACCGCTGGATGGGGCCGTCGTGCAGGTTCGCGGCGAGCGTCGTGCGCTCCTGCTCGCGGGCGCGCACCGTGCGGTCCATCAGCAGCTGGCGCTCCGCCTGCGCCTGCTGCAGGTCGCCGAAGGCCCCCTGCAGCTGGTCGTGCTGCGACCCGACCTCGTCGAGCAGGCCGCTCATCCGCAGCAGCACGAGGCCGAACATCACCACGCACCCGAGTGCGATCACGCGCAGCTCCCGTGGATCCCCCCCGCCCGCGCGCAGCAGGATCAGGGCCGGGGCGCTCAGGGCCGCGAAGGCCATGGCCGCCAGCCGGCGCCGCGACTGCGGCAGCTGGGTGATCTCGGCCTGCTCGCCGTACTGGCGCATCGAGGGGTGCAGCGCGGAGGTGCCGAACAGCACGTACGCCAGCAGCCAGATGAGGTCGGTCAGGCTGTGGGACTCGTAGGTGCCTTCGAGGGTCTGGTAGAGGTAGCGGCCATCCGCCAGCAGGTTCATCAGCAGCGCCGCGACGAGCAGCGAGAACGCCGGGACCCGCCGGCCGGGGACCAGCATGAGTCGGGCGACGAGCGCGACGAGCAGCAGGTCGCCGAGCGGGTACCCGATGCTCGCGACCCGCTCGACCGTCGTGAGCTCGGTGTCCGTGGCGTAGGGCGCCATGAGGTAGGTCCAGGACAGCACCGCGGCGGCGACTGTGATGAGGGCCGCGTCGGTGCCCGCGGCCCGGTCCCGCCCGGGCTGCTGGCGGCGGATGGTGAGGAACACCGAGGCGCCGAGCAGGGGGTACATCAGGTAGTAGAACAGGTCGGCCGGGGATGGCACCGGCGGCTCCGAGCCGGTGGTCGCGGTGTGCAGCGTGAACACGATGTCGCCGACGATGTAGGCCACCACGCCCAGCGCGAGCAGGACCCACGGGACCGGGTTCTCCGGCCGCCACACGCGCACGCCCACGAGCACCGAGACCGTCCCGTACAGGGCGATCACGAGGAACGCGGAGTCGAGCAGGAACTCCGGGACGACCGTGAGGTAGGCGGCGACCAGCACCAGGCCGACCCCCAGCTGGACCCGCCACAGCAGGGACCGGCGTCCCGGCCCAGTCGCGGCACGCACGTGGCGATGATCGGCGCGGCGCCGCGCGTGCTTGAGCCGGGGCGCCCGTTGTCGCCCGATGATGCGGCCCCAGAGGCGGTACGGGTTGGTCCGGCGCGCGGCTCGGGTCAGACCAGCCCGAGCACTTGGGGGACCCGCACGCGGTCGACCTTGCCGTTGTGCGTCAGCGGGAACGCGTCGAGCACGTGGATCGACTTCGGCCGCTTGTACGGGGCCAGCTCCTCGGCGCAGTGGGCGTGGATGCGTGCCTCGGGCACCGCGCCGACGACCGCGAGGCACACGCGCTGGCCCCAGCGCTCGTCGTCGACGCCGAACGCGACGGCCTGCTCGACGCCGGGCAGCTCGAGGACGACGCGCTCGAGCTCGGCCGGGTACACGTTCACCCCGCCGGTGATGATCAGGTCGCTGCGGCGGCCGTCGAGGTACAGGTAGCCGGCCTCGTCGAGCCGACCGAGGTCGCCGACCGTGAAGGCGTCGCCGTCCCAGGCGGCTGCGGTCTTCTCCGGGTCGCCCCAGTAGGTGAAGCGCGCGTGCTCGGGCACCCGGCACCAGATGTGGCCCTCGTCGTCGACCCGCAGCTCGCGACCCGGACGCGCGCGGCCGACGGTCCCCGGCCGGGCGTCGAACTCGGTCGGCGTGCAGGTCGTGAACTGTCCCTCCGTGGAGCCGTAGAACTCGCGGAGGGCGTCGTCGCCGACGAGGGCGCGCGCCCGCTGCCGCACGTGGCTCGGGCAGGCGGAGCCGGCGTGGGCCAGCAGGCGCATGGCGGCGCGCGCCGGTGGGCGGGCGGCGCCGAGGATGCGCTGCAGGTGGGCCGGGGCCATGAAGCTCGTGGTCGCCGTCCCGTCCTCGATCAGGCGGCCCGCGACCGCGGGGTCGAACCTCGGGGGGACCAGCACCGAGCCGCCCGCCGCGAGTGTCAGCATGGGGAAGCGCAGCGGGGCGGAGTGGCTCATCGGCCCGCAGACCAGGTGCCGGTCCCCGGGGCCGAAGCCCCAGGCGTGCACCTCCTCGGCCACCCAGGCCTCGGAGCGCGTCGCGGGCTGCCAACCGCTCCACACCGCCTTCGGCCGGCCGGACGTCCCGCTGGTGAAGTGCATCGGCCGGGCGCGGAACCAGGGATCGAGCGGGACGGGGGCCGCTGCGTGCGCCGCGCGCAGCCGGGCGTCGTCGACGACGAGGGCGGGGTCGACGTCGGCCACCAGCTCGTCGCGCTCCCGTGGGGTGAGCGCCGCGCTGATCACGACCGCGGCGTAGCCCCCGCGCAGCGACCCCGCCACGCCGGCCAGCAGCCGCGCGGAGTTCGGCGCCTGGAACACCACGCGCGCACCCGGCTCGACCCCCAGCCCGCGCAGCAGGCCGACGAAGCGGGCCCCGAGCTCCTCGGCCGCCTCGGGCGTCAGCAGCTCGGTGCCGGCCGCGTCGAGCACCGGGACGGTCGCCACGTGCCCACCCTGCCACCCGCACCCTGGCCGTGGCAGTGGCGGTGGCGCGGCTTCCCGACGACGGGCCCGGCGACTACGGTCGCGACATGGCCCAGAGCGCAGCGACCACCGTGGAGCAGTACCTCGAGGAGCTGCCGCCGCAGCGGGCCGAGGTGGTGGCGCACGTGCGCGACCTCGTGAACGCCAACCTCCCGGAGGGGTACGAGGAGGGGATGTCCTACGGGATGATCTCGTGGTCGGTGCCGCTCTCGGCCTACCCGGACACGTACAACGGCAAGCCGTTGGCGTACGTGTCGCTGGCCGCGCAGAAGCACTACTACGCGCTGTACCTGATGGGGGTCTACGCGGACTCGGAGCAGGAGGCGCAGCTGCGCGAGCAGTGGCAGGCGCGCGGGACGAAGCTCGACATGGGCCGCAGCTGCCTGCGCTTCAAGCGGCTCGAGGACCTCCACGAGGACCTCGTCGCCGACGTGGTGGCGGCGGTGCCGATGGACGAGTACGT
Organism: Candidatus Nanopelagicales bacterium; assembly: GCA_025456065.1. Classification (GTDB taxonomy): domain Bacteria; phylum Actinomycetota; class Actinomycetes; order S36-B12; family CAIYMF01; genus Prado023. The sequence continues at coordinate 10,328 of JALOLH010000072.1, forward strand.
GGCAGCGGCGAAGGCCGCGCACGCCCGGAAGCGCTGAGCGTGGCCGACCGGGATCTGCACGTGGCCGGGACGGGTCCCGGACGCGCGCCCGTGGACGAGGGCCGCGGTCGGGGCGCCCGAGCGCTTGGCCGGCTGCTGCTCGCGGCGTTCCTCGGGTTCGCGGGGATCGGCCACCTGGTCGCCCCGGAGTCCTTCGCCGCGCAGGTCCCGCCCTGGTTCCCCGCGCCGGACGCCACGATCCTGGTCTCCGGTCTCGTCGAGATCGCGCTCGCCGTCGCGCTGGTCGTCGCGCCCCGGCGCCTCCGCCCGGCCGTCGGATGGGTGCTCGCGGCCTTCTTCGTCGTGATCTTCCCGGGCAACATCTCGCAGTTCGTCACGCGGACCGACGCGTTCGGCCTGGACTCCGACCTCGCCCGCGGTGTCCGGCTGCTGTTCCAGCCGGTGCTCGTCGCCTGGGCGCTCTGGTGCACGGGCGCCTGGCGCGACTGGCGGACCCGGCGCTCGGCGGCGGGGCGCTCGGCGGCGGGGCGCTCGGTGGACGGCGGTGCGCCGCACCCCTGAGGCGGGCGCGGCTGCAGTCGCGGCTGACCCCACGTCCTGGCCCGACGGCGGCCCCGGTCAGCCGGCCCGGCGCAGCACGGTGCAGGCCCGCAGGGTCACCCACTTCGACGGCGCGCCCTGTCGCTCGATGTCGCCCCACGTCCTGCCGTGGTAGGCGTACCGGTTGCGCCAGCGTCCGTCGGGGCCCTGCTGGGCGAGCACCAGCGCCATGGCGTCGCCCAGCCGCGGATCCTGCCCGTGGCCGAGCTCGCCCAGCACCTCGAGCGTCTGCAGCACGTCCGCGACGTACCCCGAGGGGAAGCCCAGCTTGAACCACGAGCCGGACGGCTTCGTGTTGCCCCAGCCCATCGGGTAGTCCGCGACGGCGGGGTCCCGGGAGAGCAGGAACTGCACGCCGGCTGCGATGGCCGCGCGCACCTCCGGCGACCGGCGCCGGTCGGGGATGCGCGCCAGCGCGAGCAGCTCCTTGATCGCCCCCCACGCGCACGGCAGCCCCTCGTTCGAGCCGCAGGCGAAGCCGGGGCCCGAGGTGCCCGTGGCGTAGTACCGCGCCATGCCCTCGCCGGTGATCGCGCGGGCTGCCCAGGAGACGGCCGCCTGCACCCGCTCGTCGTCGAGGTGGCCGAAGCCGATCAGCGCGCGCAGCAGGTTGCCGTTGAGGCAGTGGATGACCGTCGAGGGCGGGGGCGGGGCCTGCCGGTGCGAGCCCGAGCAGCCGAGGCCACCCGCGGCGGTCGGGGTCGTCCGCAGGACGTACGTGCACGCGCGCTGCACGCGCTCGTCGGCCGGGTCCGCGCCCAGCTGGTCGAGGAAGATCAGCGACCAGACCGTCCCGGTGTACTTCGGGGCGTAGCCCGGACCGGGCTTCACCCACCAGCCGTCCGGCTGCTGGGCGTCGAGGATCGCCGCGATGGGTCCGGTGGCCATCGCGGCGCGCCGCGCGGCGGCCACGTCCGGGTCGTCGGCAGGCCTGTCGAGCAGGCGCTGCAGCGCGGCGGCGCGCACGGCAGGATCCTCGGGCTCGAGGAGCCAGGGGACTGGGTCGCCGTCGAGGCGATCGGTCCACGCCATGCCTCCACCATGGCACCGCGCGGTCCCCATGCACGACCCGGCGCGGCCTCGCCCGACCCGTGCCGCATCAGTCCGTGGCCAGCGGGGCGAGGCGCCCGGCGTCGGCGAGCTCGTGGATGCGGGCACGGGTCGCGACCGCGACCGGCGCGCGCCGCTCGATCCGCATCGAGGCCGTGCCCATCACCGCGCGCAGCCGCGCGTCCGGGGCGATGACGAGGACCGGGACGCCGGCCCGCCGCAGCACGGCGAGCTCGCGGTCCAGGCGCCGGCGGATCGGCACCCGCAGGGCGTTGCCGGGCTCGAGGGCGCGTGGATCGTCGGTGGCGAGCGGCGCTGAGACCACGACGACGTCGAGCGGCACGTCGGCGAGCAGGTCGGCGCTGTGCATGGACCACACGCCGCCGTCGACGTAGCGCTGGCCGTCGATCTGCACCGGCGCGTAGTAGCCGGGGATCGCACAGGAGGCGGAGACGGCATCGCTGATGCTCGCCGTGGCATCGCGGCCGAACACCACGCGGGCGCCGTCGTCGAGGCGCACCGTGCAGATCCAGGTCGGGGCCGACGGCCAGGTGTCGAACAGCGTCCCGAAGCCGGCGATGCTGTCCATCACGTCGAGCGTCCCCGCCGGCAGGGCGGCCGCGGCGAGGTGCTCGGGGCGGAACGCCCAGGGCCGCCGGGCCATGGCCGCCAGCAGCGCGGGGGAGGCCGGGCGCCGGGCCCGCGGACCCACGGCGCGGGGCCGGCGCAGCGTGCCCAACCCGTCGAGGACCCGGCGGCCCTCCGCCGAGGGTGGCTGCCCGGTCATCCGGGCCACGAAGTCGGCCGGCGGCAGCCCGGCGCGCAGCAGGATCGCCGAGGTGGAGCCGGCCGAGGTCCCGACGACGACCGCGGCCTCCCGCGCGTCCCACCCGATCGTCTCGGCCAGCCCGGCGATGGCACCGGCGTGGAACGCGGTCCCGGTCAGGCCGCCACCGCCGAGGACCAGCCCGACCCGCGGTGGGCTCACGCCGGGTCCGCCGCCAGCGGCACGTCCCCGACCAGGGCCACGTCGGGGTTCGGTCGCAGCGTGGCCTTGACGCACCCGGCCGCCGGCCCGGCCGAGGCCGTCGCGAGGCCGGTGGTCCACTGGTCCAGGTCGAACACGTGGGTCACCAGCCCGTCCACGGCGAACGCCGGGTCGCCGAGCCACTCGACCACCTGGGCCATCGCGTGCCGGCCGCCCAGGC
>JALOLH010000117.1 GCA_025456065.1 Candidatus Nanopelagicales bacterium
GCCGGTGGTGGTGCCGGCCTGGAGCAGGTGGGTCTCGTCGCGCATGGCCGGCAGTATGCCCGCGCGGGCGTTGGGGGGCCGACCACTGGGCGGCCGAGACCTGGCCGCCCTGCTACTCGGCGCACTCGACCGGCGATGCCTCGAGGTTCTCGGCGCCGTCGATGCGCCAGTACCCGGAGTCCATCCGCATCGTGTAGCGCAGGTGCCACTGCGAGCAGGTCTGGCCGTCGGGCCCCAGCTCGGCAGCCTGCCTGCTCGTGAAGCGGACGTCGGCGGTGTCCGAGGTCTCGTCCTTCATGCTGGCCTTCTCCAGGACGAAGTCCGTGATGGTGCTGGTCGACTGGGCCTCGACGAAGGACTCGAAGTCGGAGTAGGCCGCCCGCCGTCGACCGGTGAGGAGCGCCCAGGAGTCCTCGTAGTACCCCAGGTTGATCCCCTCGATGAAGGCGTGGAAGGTCCGCGCGAGCGCAGGGGCGTCGGCGTGCTTGCTCTCGATCGTGACGAGGTCCGCCGTCGGGTCGGGGCAGTCAGCGGGGGGCTCCACGACGGGTGCGGCAGCCCAGCCCTCGACGAGGTCGCCGGCCACGCCCGCCGGGACGGCGTACGCCAGGCCCTCGCCCGTCTTCGCCTCGACGAGGCCGACGACCTCGCCCGCCGCGTTGATCATCGGGCCCCCGGAGTTGCCGGGGTTCACGCTGGCGTCGGTCTGGATGAGTCCCGACAGGGACTGGGACTCGAACTCGACCCGACGGTCCAGTCCGCTGACCGCACCGACGTTCGTGGCCAGGGGCTGGCCCAGGGGATAGCCCAGCACGGCCACCTCGTCGGTCACCTCGGGCGACTCCGTGGCGAACACCAGGATCGAGCCCCCGAGCGGCCGGACGGCCCGGACCAGCGCCACCTCCCGGTCCGGGTCGACCCCCACCACCTCGCCGCGGATGACCTCGTCGGAGGTCCTCAGTGCGATCGTCCGCGCGCCCTCGACGACGTGCGCGACGGTGGCCACGAGGTCCTCGTCGACGAGGAAGCCGCTCCCCGAGGGGGGCAGCCCCGGCTCGCAGGTGGTGACCTCGATCCGGACCACGCCGCTGCTGACGAACGCGACCGAGTCACGCAGCGTCGGGGGTTGCTCGACCGGCGCCGACGGGGCGGTGTCGGAGGGTGCCGGCTGGTCCGGGGGATCAAGCACGGAGCACCCAGCGACAGTGAGACTCAGGACCATCAGGCCCACCCCGGCCAGGCGCGCACGACCCATGCCAACCACCCCCAGCGGGCGAGGCTACCGCGCGTGGTCGGCCGGCTGCAGGGCACCCCGCAGCCGAGCGACAGCCTGTCAGGCGAGCGCGGCGTCGATCCGGGCCACCGTGCGCTCGCGACCGAGCAGCTCGATCGACTCGAACAGCGGTGGCGAGACGCGCCGGCCGGTGACCGCGACCCGCACCGGGCCGAAGGCGACCTTCGGCTTCAGGCCCAGGCCCTCGACGAGGGCGGCGCGCAGGGCAGCCTCGATCGCCGCTGCCTCCCACACGACTCCGGCCAGCGCCGCGCGCGCGGCGGTCAGGGCCGGGACGGCGTCCTCGCCCAGCAGGCGCGCCGCGTCGTCCGGATCCGGGGCGAACGCGCCATCGTCGGCGAACAGGAAGCCCAGCATCCCGGCCGCCTGGCCCAGCGTCTCCATCCGCTCCTGCACGAGCGGGACCGCGGCCCGCAGCGTGGCGGCGTCCTGCGGCCCGACCGGGTCGGCCAGCATGCCGCGGGCGACGAGCACGGACTGCACCCGACCAGCCAGCTCGTTCGCGGGCAGGGCACGGATCCAGTCCGCGTTGATCGCGGTGCACTTCTTGAGGTCGAAGCGGGCGGGGTTCGCGCTGACGCGCTCGAGCGAGAAGGCGGCGGCCATCTGCTCCTTGCTGAAGAACTCGCGGTCCTCCCCCATCGACCACCCGAGCAGGGCCAGGTAGTTCAGCAGCCCCTCGGGCAGGAACCCCTCGTCGCGGTACAGGTTCAGGCTCGACTGCGGGTCGCGCTTGGACAGCTTGCGGTTGCCCTCGCCCATGACGTAGGGCAGGTGGCCGAAGCGCGGGACCGTGCCGTCGGACACCCCGATCTCGGCCAGCGCGTCGTAGAGGGCGATCTGGCGCGGCGTGCTGGAGAGCAGGTCCTCGCCGCGGAGCACGTGCGTGATCCGCATGAGGGCATCGTCGACGGGGTTCACCAGCGTGTAGAGCGGCTCGCCGTTGGCGCGCACGAGCACGTAGTCCGGCACGTGCTCGTGCGCGAAGCTCACCTGCCCGCGCACCAGGTCGTCCCAGGCGATCTCGGCCTCCGGCATCCGGAACCGGACGGCCGGACGGCGGCCCTCCCCCCGCAGCGACGCGCGCTGGGCGTCGGTGAGGTCGCGGCAGTGGCCGTCGTAGCCGGGGGTGCGGCCCGCGCGGCGGGCCTCCTCGCGACGCTCCTCGAGCTCCTCCGGCGTGCAGTAGCACTCGTAGGCACGACCGGCGGCCAGCAGGTCGGCGGCCGCGCGGCTGTACCGGTCGAGCCGCTGGGACTGCCGGTACGGCCCGTGCGGCCCCCCGACGCCCGGGCCCTCGTCCCAGTCCAGGCCCAGCCAGCGCAGCGCGCTCAGCAGCTGCTCGTAGGACTCCTCGGTGTCGCGCGCGGAGTCGGTGTCCTCGATGCGGAAGACGAACGTCCCCCCGGTGTGGCGCGCATAGGCCCAGTTGAACAGCGCGGTGCGGACCATCCCGACGTGTGGGTTGCCGGTCGGCGACGGGCAGAACCGGACGCGCACGTCGGGGTTGCTGGCCCGCGCGGGCAGCGCGACGGGGGCGAGGACATCGAAGTCGGGCACGGGTCGCGATCCTACCGGCGCCCCCTCCCCGGGCGATCCGCTCGGGACGCGCGCATCCGCTCCCACCCGCGCTCCCCCGCGCTCCCCCGGTGGCACCGACCCAGCGCGTGCTTACGCCGGCACCGACCCTGGTGCGCTCGGCCCCGTGCCGTCTCCAGTGGCGGGCACCGCGACCCCGCGACCGCGCGCATCCGCTCCCGCGCTCCCCCGCGCTCCCCCGGTGACCCCGCCGCGCTCCCCAGGTGACCCGACCCGACGCGTGCTTACGCCGGCACCGACCCTGGTGCGCTTGGCCCCGTGGCGGACCCCAGCGACCCCGCGACCGCGCGCATCCGCTCCCGCGCTCCCCCGCGCTCCCCCGGTGGCACCGACCCAGGTGCGCTCGGCCCGGTGCCGTCTCCCGTGGCGGACCCCGCGACCCCCGCGACCCCGCGGCCGCGCGACCGGGTCCTACCCGACCGGGTTCACCAGCGTGCCGATGCCGGACACGGTCACGGCGACCTCGTCGCCGGCGGCGATGGCCGCCGACACGTACGCGATCAGCGCCGGGACCGCATGGATCAGCGTCGCGGTCGAGGCCCGCTGCACCATCACCCCGTTGAGCTCGCACTCGACCTCGACATCGGCCGGATCCACGTCCGTCTCGATCCACGGCCCGAGGGGGCAGAACGTGTCGAAGCCCTTGGCCCGGGCCCACTGCCCATCGGCCCGCTGCAGGTCACGGGCGGTCACGTCGTTGGCGCAGGTGTAGCCCAGCACCACGTCGAGCGCCTGCGCCGCCGGCACCCGCCGGCACACCCGACCGATGACGACCGCCAGCTCGGCCTCGTAGTGCACCTCCGCGGACTCCGGCGGCAGCACGATCGGGTCGTCCGGCCCGATGACGGCGGTCGGCGGCTTGAGGAACACCAACGGGCGCTCGGGCGGCGCGCCGCCCATCTCCGCGGCGTGGTCGGCGTAGTTCTTGCCGATGCCGATCACCTTGCCCGGCACCACCGGCGTGAGCAGCCGCACGGCGTCGAGGTCGCGCACCTCCCCGGTGGTGCGCAGCGCCTCACCCGGCTCGAGGAAGGGGTGGGCGGGGAGCTCCAGCAGCTCGCCGCCCTCGACCACGCCGTAGCGCGCCCCGCCCTCCCACGCGTAGCGGGCGATCCTCATGCGCCCGCCCCGACGGCCGCGCCCGCCGAGAGCCCGGCACCGGCCGCGACCGACGTCGGCCCATCCGCCGCGGCCGAGGTCGTGCCAGCCACCGAGGCCGACGCGGCACCCACGGGCGAGACCGCCGCCTGCGCCGGCTCCGGGGGCTCGACCCCGGCCCGGAGCAGCCCGTAGTCGATGGCGTCCACGATCGCCAGCCACGAGGCCACGATCACGTTCTCGTGCACCCCCACGGTCGACCACGACCCGTCCGCGTCGTTGGTCTCGATGAGGACCCTGGTGACCGCGTCCGTACCGGTGGCCCCCGGGACGATGCGCACCTTGTAGTCGACGAGCTGCATCTCGGCGACCTCGGGGTAGATCTGGGCCAGCGCGCCGCGCAGTGCGTTGTCCAACGCGTTGACCGGGCCGTTGCCCTCGCCGACCGTGACCAGCCGCTGGCCGCCGGCGTGCACCTTCACGATCGCCTCCGAGCCGTGCCCGGTGCCGTTCACCTGCGGCGAGACGATCGTGCGCCAGGACTCCACCTCGAAGTAGCGCCGCCGCGCCCCCGGCAGCTCGTCGCGCATCAGCAGCTCGAACGAGGCGTCGGCAGCCTCGTAGGTCCAGCCCGCGGCCTCGCGATCCTTGACCGTCTCGACCACGCGCGACAGCGCCGCCGGGTCCGAGGCGATGTCCACCCCGAGCTCACGGCCCTTCAGCTCCACGGTCGCGCGGCCCGCCATCTCGGTGACGAGGATCCGGGTGTCGTTGCCGACCAGCCGCGGGTCGATGTGGCTGTAGAGGGCCTCGTTCACCTTCAGCGCCGAGGCGTGCAGCCCCGCCTTGTGCGCGAAGCTCGACACGCCCACGTAGGCCTGGTGGGTGTCCGGCGGGAGGTTGGCGATGTCGGCCAGCGCGTGGCTGATCCGCTTGGCCTCGCGCAGGTTGCCCTCGGGCAGTGCCCGGATCCCGAGCTTGAGCTCCAGCGACGCGACGACGGAGAACAGGTCGGCGTTCCCGGTCCGCTCGCCGTAGCCGTTCGCCGTGCACTGCACGTGCGTGACGCCGGCCTCCACGGCCGCCAGCGTGTTGGCCACCGCGCAGGAGGTGTCGTCCTGGCAGTGGATCCCCAGCCGCACCCCGGAGCGCTCGAGCACGTCGGTGACCACCCGGTGCATCCCCAGGGGCAGCATCCCGCCGTTCGTGTCGCACAGGACCCCGACGCTGGCCCCGGCGTCGAAGGCCGTCTTCAGCAGGGACACGCCGTAGTCGCGGTCGTGGGCGTAGCCGTCGAAGAAGTGCTCGCAGTCGACGAACACCCGCCGGCCCTGGCCGACCAGGAAGGCCACGGTGTCGTGGACCATCGCGAGGTTCTCCTCGTTCGTGGTCCGCAGGGCCTCGGCGACGTGGCGCACGTCGGACTTCGCCACCAGGCACACCACCGGCGCCTGCGACTCGAGCAGGGCGCGCACCTGCGGGTCGTCGCCGACCCTCACCCCGGCCTTGCGGGTCGCGCCGAACGCGACGAGCTGGGCGTTGCGCAGCTCCAGCTCGCCGGCGGCGGCACGGGCGAAGAACTCGGTGTCCTTCGGCATCGCGCCGGGCCAGCCGCCCTCGATGAACCCCACCCCGAGCTCGTCGAGCAGCCGTGCCACGGCCAGCTTGTCGCTGACCGAGTACGAGATGCCCTCGCGCTGCGCGCCGTCGCGCAGGGTGGTGTCGAACACGTGGAAAGCGTCGCGGTCCTGGTCCATCGTCGTTCCGGTCCCTCCAACAACAAACCCCCTCGCCCGAGGGCGGAGGGGGTCAGCGCGCTGGCCTGAGTCAGGCGGCAGCGCGCTTGCCAATGATGATCGCCGGTGCGGTCACGGGCCGCAGTCTGCCACGGGTGGCGGCCCTCCGGCCACATCGGGTCCCGGAGGACTGGCTCGGCGTTGGTGGGAGGCGATGCGATGCGTCGCGACCCGCCCCGTTCCGAGCCGCACCAAGGTGGCAGGCGCGCGGCGGGACCATCCCGGGCCCGAGGGCACCGGTACCTGGCCCGCGCAACCCCACCGGCACCGGCACCCGGCCCGCGCAACCCCACCGGCACCGGCACCCGGCCCGCGCAGACCCGATCCGCGCCCATGGGACGGGGCCCCCGGGCACCAGCGCCAGACGCCGCGGCCGTCGCGTCAACCCGTGCGTGCACCTGGAGCCGTCGTTCTGGCACCTGTCATCGAGCCGGGCCGGGCTCGGCGCACCCGAGTCCGTCGTTCCGAGCCCACCGGGCCGCTGCATACCGACGGTCTGTGGCGCGTCCACGGCGAAGCGGCCCGAATGGCCCCCTGCATTCCGACGGTTCCCTGCGCGTCCCGTCCGCGGGACCGCCTGGAGTGCCAGGCGCCGACACCCACCTCGCGTGCCGGACACCGAACAGCGGGCATTCCGGCGCGGCCACCCCCTCGACCCGGCCCCGCTTCCGGCCGTGGGCAGGGGCTCGGGTGGCTCAGGCGATCTGGTGCACCCAGCCGAAGGGGTCCTCGGCGCGCCCGGTCTGGAGGTCGAGCAGGGCGTGCCGCAGCCGCATGGTGACCGGCCCGGGTTGACCGTCGCCGACGGTCCACGAGGCGCTCGCGGACTTGACCGAGCCGACCGGCGTGACCACGGCGGCGGTCCCGCAGGCGAAGACCTCGGAGATCTCACCCGACGCGTTGCCGGCCTGCCACTCCTCGATCGAGATGCGACCCTCGCCGGCCGGGATCCCGAGATGGCGGGCCAGCTTCAGCAGCGAGTCGCGGGTGATCCCCGGCAGCAGCGTCCCGGTCAGCTCCGGTGTGACCAGGCGGGCGTCCTCGCCGGAGCCCAGGACGAACATGAGGTTCATCCCGCCCATCTCCTCGACCCATCGCCGCTCGACGGCGTCGAGCCAGACGACCTGGTCGCAGCCCTGCTCGGCTGCGTGCGCCTGGGCGATCAGCGAGGCTGCGTAGTTGCCGGAGCACTTGGCCTCGCCCGTACCGCCGGGGGCGGCCCGCGTGAACTCCGTGGACAGCCACACGCTCACGGGCTGCACGCCACGGGGGAAGTACGCGCCGGCCGGCGAGGCGATGAGCAGGAACGTGTACGCGTTCGCCGGGCGGACACCGAGGCCGACCTCGGTCGCGAACTGGAACGGCCGCAGGTACAGCGACTTCTCCGGGTCGTCGGCGATCCAGGCGGCGTCCGCGCGGACGAGCGCCTCGACCGCGCCGAGGAAGACGTCCTCGGGCAGCTCGGCCATGCCCATGCGTCGCGCGCTGCGGGCGAACCGCATGGCGTTGGCCTCGGGGCGGAAGGACATGAGCGCGCCGTCGCCGTGCCGGTAGGCCTTGAGCCCTTCGAAGATGGACTGCCCGTAGTGGATGAAGATCGTCGCGGGGTCCAGCTCGAGCAGGTCGTAGTCGATGAGCTCGGGCTCCTCCCAGCCCCCCTCGGCGGTCCAGTCGGCCCGGACCATGTGGTCGGTGAAGTGCCGGCCGAACCCGGGATCAGCCAGGATCGCGTC
>JALOLH010000073.1 GCA_025456065.1 Candidatus Nanopelagicales bacterium
TACTTCCAGATCGCGCGCTGCTACCGCGACGAGGACTTCCGCAAGGACCGCCAGCCGGAGTTCACCCAGCTCGACATCGAGATGAGCTTCGTGGAGCAGGCCGACGTGCTCGAGGTCGGCGAAGCGGTGATCCGGGCGATCTGGTCGGGCACCGTCGGCCACGAGATCGGCGAGATCCCGCACATGACCTTCGCCGAGGCGATGCGCCGGTTCGGCACCGACAAGCCCGACCTGCGGTTCGGCCTCGAGCTCGTCGAGCTCACCGAGCACTTCGCCGGGACCACCTTCCGCGTGTTCCAGGCCCCCTACGTCGGCGCGGTGGTGATGCCCGGCGGCGGGTCCCAGTCGCGGCGCACCTTCGACGCCTGCGCGGCGCCCGGGGCCTGGCCTACGTCACGATCGGCGAGGACGGCACCCTCGGCGGACCGGTGGCCAGGAACCTCTCCGACGCCGAGCGCGACGGGCTGGCCGCCGCCACCGGCGCCCAGCCCGGCGACTGCGTGTTCTTCGCCGCCGGCAAGCCGTCCGACGCCCGGGCCCTGCTCGGCGCCGCACGGCTGGAGATCGCCGAGCGGGGCGGCCTCGTCGACGGGGCGGCGTGGTCGTTCGTGTGGATCGTGGACGCGCCGGTGTTCGAGGAGGCCGTCGAGGACGGGGAGATGGTCGGCTGGACCGCCGTGCACCACCCGTTCACCTCGCCGAACGCCGAGTGGGTCGACCGGTTCGAGGAGTCGCCCGGCGAGGCCCTGGCCTGGGCCTACGACCTGGTGTGCAACGGCAACGAGATCGGCGGCGGCTCGATCCGTATCCATCGCGCCGACGTGCAGCAGCGCGTGTTCGCGGTGCTGGGCATCGACGAGCGGGAGGCGGCCGAGAAGTTCGGCTTCCTGCTCGACGCCTTCGCCTACGGGCCGCCGCCGCACGGCGGCATCGCGTTCGGCTGGGACCGGATCGTCATGCTGCTGGCCGGCGCGGCCTCCCTGCGCGAGGTCATCGCGTTCCCCAAGACCGGGGCCGGCCACGACCCCCTCACCGGTGCCCCCACGCCGATCACCGCCCAGCAGCGCCGCGAGGCCGGCATCGACGCCGTGCCGGAGCGCGGGGACACCCGCCCGGCGCCGGAGTCCTGACGGGCGCCTAGGCTGGGCGTGCAACCGGGGGAGGAGGCAGGGTCGCATGGTCGTGGGTCGCGGTCGGAACGTGCTGGTCGGGCTCCTGGCGCTGGTCGCGCTGCTGCTCGGCGGGGCGCCGGCGATGGCCCACTCGGACCTCGCCTCGAGCGACCCCGCGGACGGCGCGGTGCTCGCCACCGCGCCCGAGGTCGTGCGCTTCACCTTCAACGAGCGGCTGCTGCCGCAGGGCAACGCGATCACGCTGACCGACGTCGCCGCCGACGCGCGCATCGACGTGGCGAAGGCGTCGGTCGACGGCGACACCGTGTCGGTGCCGTTCCCGGCCGGGGCGCCGGCTGGGCAGTACCGGGCCGCGTACCGGGTCGTCTCCGCCGACGGCCACCCGATCGCCGGGTCGATCACCTTCACCGTCGGGGCTGGTGCCTCGCCGACCCCGGCAGGCCCGGTCGACCCCTCGCCGGTCGCCTCGAGCCCGGCAGCCCCGGGCGCGCCCGCCGCCACGGGCGCACCCGGTGCTGACCCCAGCCTCGCCTCCCCGCTGCCGGCGGCCCTGCCCGACGACGCCGGGGACGCCGGGGACGCCGGCATGCTCGTGTGGGCGCTGGCGATCGGCGTGGTGGTGCTCGCGGCCGTGGGCGGCGCCACCTGGTACGCCCGACGGAGCCGCTGACCCCATGTCCGCCCCGGCCCGGCTCGAGCCCCCGCCGACCACCCAGGCGGCCGGCAGCGGGCTGCTGCCCCGCGCCCTGTGGGTCGGCGCGGCCAGTGTGGTGCTCGTCGTCGCCGCGGTCGGGGCCGGCATCCTGTGGCAGCCCACCCCGGACGGACTGCCCGACGCCGGGCGCCTCGTGGTCGACGGCATCCCCGGGCTGCGCCTGGCGCAGCTGCTCGCCGGCGGGGCCCTGCTCGGGTTCACGCTCTCGGCGGTGGCGCTGGACCCGGCGGCTGCCGGGCCGACGGCCGGGACGGTCAGCGGTGCCGGGCGACGCGACCTCGCCGTGGCGGTCGCGGCCGCCGCGATCCTGTCCCTGAGCAGCGGCCTGCTCGCCATGCTCACCCTGGCCGACGTGCTCGGCACGCCATTGGCCGAGCTGCTCGCCCCGGGGGTCGTGACGACCTACCTGCTGGACGTCGACGTCAGCCGCGCGCACGCCATCGCCGCCGTGCTCGGCCTGGCCGTGGCCGTGGGCCTGGCCATGTCCCGCACGCTCGGGTCAGCGGCCACCTGGGGCCTCGTCGCGGCGGTCGCCGTCGGGCTGCCCAGCCTCACCGGGCACGCGGCCGGCCTCGGCGGGCACTCGCTGGCGCTCATCAGCGGCTTCCTGCACGCCGTGGCGACCGCGGTCTGGGGCGGCGGCGTCGTCGCGCTCGCGACCCACGCGGTGCGTCGGACGCCCGCCCTGGGGGAGCGGGCCCGGCGATTCGGCGTGGTGGCGATCATCAGCGTCGTGACGATCGCCGTCACGGGCGTGGCCAGTGCTGCCACGCGCATGTCCAGCCCCGCCGAGCTGGTCACCACGCAGTACGGCCGGATGGTCCTCGGCAAGGTGCTGGCCCTGGTGGTCGCCGGGCTCGTCGGCCTGTGGGTGCGCCGCGCATGGCAGGCCCACCGGGGCGCTCCGGGAGGAGCCACGCCCGGGCCGGTGCGGTTGCTCGTGGAGGTCGTCGCCCTCGGCGCCGCGCTGGGCCTCTCGGTCGTGCTGGCCCGGGCCCCGTTCCCGCGGGAGCCGATCCAGCTGCCCAGCTACGGCGAGACCCTCATCGGCTACGCCTACCCGCCCGCGCCCACGTTCGCCAGCGTCGCCCTGGGCTGGCACCCCGACTGGGTCTGGCTCACCGCGAGCCTGCTGGCCATCGCGCTGTACCTGGCCGGGGTCTGGCAGCTGCACCAGCGCGGTGACACCTGGCCGGTCGGCCGGGTGGTCACGTGGGTGCTGGGATGGCTGGTGGTCATCTGGGCCACGTGTGCGGGCGTGGCATGGTACGCGCCGACGTCCTTCGCGCTGCACATGATCAGCCACATGGCGCTGGCCATGCTGGCACCCGTCCTGCTGGTCATGGGCGGCCCGATCACGCTGGCCCTGCGCGTGCTGCCCGCCGCCCATGGCGGGGCGCGCGGTCCGCGCGAGTGGATCATCTGGGCCCTGCACTCCAGGCTGACCCGGTTCGTGACGCATCCCGCCTACGTGCTGGTCGTCTTCACGATCGGCCTGTACGGGCTCTACTACACGTTCCTCTACGAGGAGCTGATGGCCTCGCACCTGGGCCACTTCGCGATGCAGGTGCACTTCCTGGCCGCCGGCTACCTCTTCTACTGGGTCGTGATCGGGGTGGATGCCGGCCCGCGCCGGCTGTCCTACCCCGCCCGCCTGATCCTGCTCATGGCCTCCTTGGTCATCCACTCGCTCTTCGCGGTGCCGATGATGATGACCGAGGTGCCGATGGTGCAGGGCTGGTACGAGGTCGTCCAGCCGCCCTGGCTGACCGACCCGCTGCGCGACACGCAGATCGCCGGGGCGATCGCCTGGGGCTTCGGCGAGCTGCCGACCCTGGTGGTCGCCATGGCGCTGGGCGTGCAGTGGGCGCGCTCCGACGACCGCGAGGCGCGTCGTGGCGACCGGCGGGCCGACCTCGACGGCGACGCGGAGCTGCGGGCGTACAACGACCGGCTGGCCCGGCTGCACGCACGACCGCCGGGGGAGTCCAACCCGCCCCGCGGTTGACGCACCGAGCCGGCGCCCGCCAGGGGACCGCGGCCTGCGCGTCAGGCCGGACCCGCGGCGTCCTGGGTCGGCAGCGGGTCCGGCGCGGCGGCGACCACGGCCCCCGCGCGCACCGCCTCCCGTCCGCGTCCGGCCCCCTCCGCGACCTCGACGAGCAGCAGGCCCACCGCGACGGCGGCCGCGGTCCAGGCGACCCGTGCCGGGGTGAGCATCGCGGCGGCGAACAGCCAGGCGACGCCCAGGGCGATCACGAGCGCCCGCAGCGTGGGCACGAACATCGGGTGCTCCGAGGTGAAGCGCCCCAGCCACGTGTCCGCCAGCGGGGTGCTCCACCGGTGGATCGGGCCGGTCACCATGTCGCGGGCCCGTTCGCCCGAGTGGGTGCCGCCGGTGACCCAGCCGCCGACCAGCGCGGCCAGCCCGATGACCAGCATCACCAGCAGTGCGTTGCCCAGGAACCGCAGCAGCACGTCGAACAGCGCGGTGACCAGCCCGCCGAATCCCGCCGGCGCCGTGCCCGCCACGCCCGCCATGCCCACCTCGAGCACGAGGTAGGTGATCCCGCCGGCCAGGGCCATCCCGAGGCCGGCCCACATCACGCCGCGGCGCTTCGGGCGCCACAGCAGGGCGCCGACCAGGAACAGCAGCAGCACCACGGCCCACAGCCAGGACGCCACGGGCAGCGCGATGCGCAGCACGTCGACGGCGGTCTGCAGTCCCGGCGCGTCCGCCAGCACGACGTCACGACCCGGCACCCGGTCGAGCTGGTCGGTGAACGGCACGCCCTTGGCGACGAGCTCGGCCTGCACCTTCTCGGCCGCGATCTTCGTGTCCAGGAGGATCTGGCCGTCCTGCAGGGTGACCGCGGCGTCGGTGGTGTCCCGCTCGATCGCGGCGACGAAGCCGCGCTGCATGTTGGTGGCCACCGCGGTCCAGAGCTCGCCGAACCGGTCGCTCTGCACGTAGGACTGGACGCCGGACTCGATCGCCCCGTTGATGCCCGAGGCCAGCGACTGGACCAGCGCCTCGCTGTCCACGAGCTGGCCGAGCGGGCCGGACAGGTTGCCCAGCACCTCGGTCAGGCGGGCCTCGGCGTCGACCGCGTCGACCAGCGCCGTGGACACCTCGGTGGTCACGGCCTGGCGGACCTGCGGGTCGTCGGACAGCGGCGCGATGGTGTCGACGAACAGCTGGGTGTCGGTGAGGGTGCGCTCGGCCCACAGGCCGACCACGGCGATCGGTGCGAGCAGCGTGGCGACCACGACGAGCAGGACGGCGATGATGCGACGGGCCATGGCGCCGAGGGTACGCCGCGCGACCGCCCGGTCACGGCGTGGTCGACTCCTCGGCGCGAACGGCGCGGCGTGGGCGCGCCTACGATGGCCGGGTGCCCGGGCCGCCACGTCCCACCCCCGAGGGGCCGTCCCTGTTCGATGCCCCCCACCTCGCGGACCGGTCCTCGGACGCCGCCGCGCCGCTCGCGGTCCGGATGCGCCCACGCGACCTCGGCGAGCTCGTCGGGCAGGCCGAGCTCATCACGCCCGGCTCCCCGTTGCGCCGCCTGATCGAGGGCTCCGGCGCCAGCTCGGTGATCCTGTGGGGACCGCCCGGCACCGGCAAGACCACCATCGCTGCCCTGATCAGCCGCGCTGCGGGCCGGCGGTTCGTGGAGCTCAGCGCCGTCAACGCCGGGATCAAGGACGTGCGGGCCGCGATCGACACCGCCCGCATGTCCGGGGTGGCGACCGTGCTGTTCATCGACGAGGTCCACCGATTCACCCGGACCCAGCAGGACGCCCTGCTGCCCGGCGTCGAGCACGGCTGGGTCACGCTCGTGGCCGCGACCACCGAGAACCCGTCCTTCAGCGTCGTGGCGCCGCTGCTCTCCCGATCCCTGCTGCTGACGCTGCGCTCGCTGACCGACGATGAGGTCGGCACGCTGCTCGACCGGGCGGTGGCCGACGAGCGCGGCCTGGCCGGGCGGGTGCGCCTGGCCGACGACGCGCGGGTCGCCCTGGTCCGGTATGCCGGCGGGGACGCCCGCCGGGCCCTGACCTACCTCGAGGCCGCGGCCGACGCGGTGGGTGCCGCAGTGCCCGGGGGCGGTGACCCCTCCGGGGCCGGGGGGGCCGGCGGGCCGACGGGGGAGGTCCGGCCCGAGCTGACCGCGGGGCACGTCGCGGCCGCGGTGCAGCACGCACTGGTGCGCTACGACCGGTCGGGGGACCAGCACTACGACGTGATCTCCGCCTTCATCAAGAGCGTCCGCGGCAGCGACGTGGATGCGGCGCTGCACTACCTGGCCCGCATGATCGAGGCGGGGGAGGATCCGCGCTTCGTGGCCCGCCGGCTGGTGATCCTGGCCAGCGAGGACGTGGGCCTGGCCGACCCGACCGCCCTGGCGGTCGCCACGGGTGCCATGACGGCCGCGGCGCAGATCGGGCTGCCGGAGGCCCGGCTCGCCCTGGCGCAGGCGACGATCCACCTGGCGCTGGCACCGAAGTCGAACGCCGTCGTCCGGGCCATCGACGCTGCCCAGGCCGACGTGCGCGCCGGGCTGGTCGGCAGCGTGCCGCGGCACCTGCGCGACAGCCACTCGCGGGCCGCCCGGGACCACGGCGTGGTCGGCTACCGCTACCCCCACGACGACCCGGCCGGCGTGCTGCCACAGCAGTACGCCCCGGACCCGGTGCGGGGCCGGCGCTACTACGCGCCGAGCGGGCACGGCGTCGAGGCGCGGCTCGGCGAGCTGCTCGACCGGCTGCGTGCCACGATCGACGGCACCGCTGCGCCGGCCGGGCTCGACGACCCCGGGGACCGGGGAGCCACGTGATCGCCTGCCCGCCGTCGATTCGGCTGGCGCCTCGGCCGCAGTCTAGGGTTCGTGCATGAGCCGGGTGTTCTGGATGGCGGTGGGCGCCATGGGTGGCGTCGCCGCCTACCGCAAGGGCACTCGGGCGGTGCACCGGGCCAGGGAGCTGGGGCCCCTCGGCACCGCCCAGGTGGCGGCAGCGACGACCAGCAGGCTGGCGGGTCGCACCGCGCACGGGCTGGGCCGCCTGCAGGACCTCAGGGCCCAGCGGGAGGGCCGCCTCGTCATCGGCAGCGCGGAGGAGGTCGCCGTCGCGGACCCGGCGGTCGTCCCGCCCATGGACGACGAGTGGGTCCCCGTGCCGGGGCGCCGCACGGGCGTCGGCGCGGGCACCCGCGCCACCACCGTCCCCACGATCGCCCAGCCCCGACCCGCCCCGGACGGCGCCGCTCCCCGGCCCGAGGCCCGCACCGCGCGCACGACCCGCGCCCGCCGGGGCTGAGGGTCGGCGGGGCTGGGGCGATCCGGCCGGGAGCCGCACGGACGCACCACGAGGATGGGACACGCATGAGCTTCGAGTACATGGACTCCGCCGAGATCCGCCGCCGGTTCCTGGCGTTCTTCGCCGACCGCGGCCACACCCCGGTGCCCAGCGCCAGCCTGCTCCTCGACGACCCGACGCTGCTGTTCGTCAACGCCGGCATGGTGCCCTTCAAGCCCTACTTCCTCGGCCAGGCCACCCCGCCCTACCCCCGGGCGACCAGCGTGCAGAAGTGCGTGCGCACCCTCGACATCGAGGAGGTGGGCAAGACCACCCGGCACGCCTCGTTCTTCCAGATGGCCGGCAACTTCTCGTTCGGCGACTACTTCAAGGCCGGCGCGATCCCGCTGGCGTGGGAGCTGCTCACCGGGTCGCTGTCCAACGGCGGCTACGGGTTCCCCGAGGACAAGCTGTGGGTGACCGTCCTCGGTGACGACGACGAGGCGATCGACATCTGGCACACCATCGCCGGGGTGCCGATGGAGCGCATCCAGCGCCGCGGCCTGAAGGACAACTACTGGCACATGGGCGTCCCGGGTCCGGGCGGCCCCTGCTCCGAGATCTACTTCGACCGCGGCCCCGAGCACGGGCGCGAGGGCGGCCCGGAGGCCGACGAGGACCGCTACCTCGAGGTCTGGAACCTGGTCTTCATGCAGTCGGAGCTCTCCGAGGTGCGCACCAAGGTCGACTTCGACATCCGCGGGGACCTGCCGGCGAAGAACATCGACACCGGCATGGGCCTGGAGCGGATGGCCGCGATCCTGCAGGGCGTCGACAACATCTACGAGATCGACACGACCCGGCATATCCTCGACCGCGCCACGGCGCTCTCGGGCGCCAGGTACGGCACGGACCACCGGTCCGACGTCGACCTGCGGGTCGTCGCCGACCACGCGCGGACCTGCGCGTTCCTCATCGGCGACGGCGTGCTGCCCGGCAACGAGGGCCGCGGCTACGTGCTGCGCCGCATCATGCGCCGGGTCGTGCAGAAGATGCGCCTGCTCGGCGCGCACGACCCCAGCATGGGCGAGCTCGTCGGCGCGGCCATCGAGGCGATGGGGCCGCAGTACCCCGAGCTCGTCGAGGCGGCCGGTCGCATCACGAGCATCGCGGTCGGCGAGGAGGCCTCGTTCCTCGAGACGCTGGGCCGGGGCACGACCCTGCTGGAGTCCGCCGTGGCGCGCACGAAGGCCTCCGGCGCGACGGTGCTCCCCGGCGACGAGGCGTTCACGCTGCACGACACCTACGGGTTCCCCATCGAGATCACCCTCGAGATGGCCCGCGACGCCGGCGTCGAGGTGGACGAGCCCGGGTTCCGCCGGCTCATGGCCGAGCAGAAGGAGCGCGCCAAGGCCGACGCGCGTGCCCGCAAGGCGGGGCTGACCCCGGCGACCGTGTACCGGGAGGTCATGGACGCGGCCGGCATCACCGACTTCACCGGCTACACCGAGGTGGTCTCCGAGGGCACGCTGCGCGGCCTGCTCGTGGACGGGCAGCCGGTGCCGTCGGCGGGGCCGGGCACCCACGTGGAGGCGGTGCTGGACCGCACCCCGTTCTACGCCGAGGGCGGTGGCCAGATCGGGGACCAGGGGGTGATCCGCCTGGCCGACGGGACCATGCTCGAGGTCTACGACGTGCAGCAGCCGGTGCCCGGCCTGGTCGTCCACCGGGCGACGGTCGCCGACGGCGAGGCCGCCCTCGGCGCCGCCGCGATCGGCCAGGTCGACCTGCCACGTCGGCTGGCGATCAGCCGGGCGCACACCGCGACGCACATGATCCACAAGGCGTTCCGCGAGATCCTCGGCGAGACCGCCACCCAGATGGGCTCGGAGAACGCCCCGGGCCGGCTGCGCTTCGACTTCCCGAACCCGGCGCCGGTGCCGGCCTCGGTGCTGCACGACGTCGAGGACCGGGTGAACACCCTGCTGCTCGAGGACCTCGAGGTGACCGCGGCGTACATGACCCAGGCCGAGGCCCGGGCGGTCGGCGCCATGGCTCTGTTCGGCGAGAAGTACGGCGACAGCGTCCGCGTCGTCTCGGTCGGGGACTGGGCGCGCGAGCTCTGCGGCGGTACGCACACCAACCGGTCCGGCCAGCTGGGCGTGGTGAAGTTCCTGTCGGAGGCGTCGATCGGGTCGGGCGTGCGCCGCGTCGAGGCGCTCGTGGGCGCTGACGCCTACCGGCACCTGGCCCGCGAGCACCTCCTGCTCAACGCGCTGGCCCAGCAGGTCAAGGCCCGGCCCGAGGAGCTGCCCGACCGGATCGGGGCGCTGCTCGACAAGCTCAAGGAGGCCGAGTCGACGATCGCCCAGATGCGCAAGGCGGCGGTGGTGGCGAACATCGAGGGGGTCATCGGCACCCGCCACGACATCGGCGACGCCCGGGTGTGGACCTACGCGCTGCCCGAGCCAGCGACCGCCGCGGAGCTGCGCGAGGCGACGAACGTCGCGCTGCAGATGGTCTCCACGGACATCCCCGTCGTGCTCGTCGGGGCAGCCAGCGACGGGGCGAAGGCCTCGCTGCTCGTCACCGTGAACACGCCCGGACAGGCCGCGGGCCTGAGCGCGCGGGAGATCCTGGCCGCGGCGCTGCCCGCCGTCGAGGGACGTGGTGGCGGCAAGGCCGACGCGGCCCAGGGGGGCGGCGCGAAGCCGGCCGGCATCACCGACGCCCTGCGGGCGGCCCGCGAGTTCCTCGCCGCCCGCGCCTGATGCGCCCCGGCGTGCGGATCGGCGTCGACGTCGGCTCGGTCCGCATCGGCGTGGCCCGGACCGATCCCGGGGCGACGCTGGCCGTCCCGGTGGAGACGGTGCCCCGCGGCGAGGGCGACCTTGCCCGGATCGCGGCCCTCGCGGCCGAGCACGGGGCCATCGAGGTGGTGGTCGGGCTGCCGCTCGGGCTGTCCGGGCGCCCCGGTCCCGCGGCCGAGGCAGCGCGGGCCTTCGCGGCGGGGCTCGCCCCCGTCGTGGCCCCGGTGCCGGTGCGGCTGGTCGACGAACGACTCTCCACGGTCTCGGCCACCCGGGGCCTGCGCGAGGCCGGCCGGTCCTCCCGTCGCCAGCGCACGGTGGTCGACCAGGCAGCCGCGGTCGTGATCGTCCAATACGCTGTTGACACCGAGCGCGCCACCGGGCGCGCCCCCGGCACCCTCGTGGAGCTTGGCAGATGAGCAACCTCGGCCTGGAGATGACGCCGAAGTCCGACGCGCCACAAGGGCCCAGGCACCGCGCGATGTCCTGGCTGGCGATCCTGCTGAGCCTGGGCGTCCTGGCCGGGATCGGCGTCGTCGTGAAGGTCGGCCTGGACAACCTGCCGACGATCGGCGGGGGCCCGGTGGACTACGAGGGCGACGGCTCCGAGCCCGTCATCGTCAGCACCGTCGCCAAGGGCGACTCGGTGGCCGCGATCGGCCGCACGCTGAAGGCCGATGGCGTGATCGCCTCCGTCGACGCGTGGCTGGACGCCGCGCGGACCGAGCCGAAGATGGCCACGATCGGCCCGGGCCAGTACGAGATGCTCACGAAGATGAGTGCCGCTGCGGCGGTCGCCCGGATGGTCGACCCCGACAGCCGGGTCGTGGACGAGCTGCTGCTGCGTGAGGGCCTGCGGATCGACCAGACCCTCGAGACCATCAGCCAGGCGACCAGCGTGAGCGTCAAGCAGCTCGAGCGGGCAGCCAGGAGCGGCGAGATCGGCCTGCCGCCGTACGCCGAGGACGTCGCCGAGGGGTTCCTGTTCCCCGCCACCTACGAGTTGGTCCCGGACGAGAAGGCCCAGCAGATCCTCAGCCGCCTGGTGCGCCGCTGGGAGCAGGCGGCCGAGAACGTGCAGCTCGAGGAGGGCGCGAAGCGCCTGGGCATCACCCCGTACGAGGCGATGATCATCGCCAGCCTCGTGCAGGCCGAGGGGCATCCCGGCGACTTCGACAAGGTCGCGCGCGTCATCTACAACCGGCTCGACGAGGACACGTGGGGCGGCACGTACGGCCTGCTGCAGATGGACGCGACGATCAACTACGCGCTGGGGAAGTCGGAGATCAACCTCACGACCGACGAGCTGCAGAACACCGAGTCGCCCTTCAACACCTACAAGTACCCGGGACTGCCCCCCACGCCGATCAACTCGCCCGGCGAGGACGCCATGCGGGCGGCCCTGAACCCGGCCGAGGGCGACTGGCTGTACTACGTGACCGTGAACCCCGAGACGGGGGAGACCAAGTTCACCAACAACTACGACGAGTTCCTCGGGTTCAAGGCCGAGCTGTCGGCCTGGCTCGACGAGAACGGGTGAGCGGAACGGCCCCTGGCGTGGCGGCGGAGTCCAGGCGGGCCGCGGTCCTGGGCCGCCCGATCGCGCACAGCTGCTCGCCCGCGCTGCATCGGGCCGCCTACGCGCAGCTGGGGCTGCCCTGGCGCTACGACGCCATCGAGGTCGGCGAGGCCGAGCTCGCCGGGTTCGTGCAGCACTGCGGGCCGGAGTGGGCGGGACTCTCCCTGACCATGCCGCTCAAGCGCGCCGTGCTGCCGCTGCTCGACGAGGCCAGCGAGCTCGTGCGGCTGGTCGGGGCGGCGAACACCGTGGTCCTCGGGGCGGACGGCCGGCGGGTGGGGCACAACACGGACGTGGCCGGCCTCGTCGCGGCCATGCGGGAGGCCGCTGCCGACGCTGGCACGGCGCTCGGGCCCGGGCCGGGGCCGGCGCTCGTCCTCGGGGCGGGAGCGACCGCGGCGAGCGCCCTGGCCGCCCTCGCCGAGCTGGGCTGCAGCGCCGTGCTGGTGCGCGCGCGGCGCCCCACCGTCGCCGAGGCCGAGCTCGCCGGGCTCGCCGAGGCGCTCGGGCTGCCGGCCACGTTCGCGCCCTGGCCGGCACCCGGCGAGCCCCTGCCGGGCCGCGAGGAGGCCGCCGTCGTGGTGTGCACGGCCCCGGCGGGGGCGGGTGACGATCTCGTCCCCGCCGTCCCGGCCTCGCCGGGCGTGCTGCTCGACGTGGCGTACGCCCCCTGGCCGCGGCCGCTGGTGTCGGCGTGGCGGTCGGCGGGCGGTGCCGCGGTGGCCGGTGACGTGATGCTGCTGCACCAGGCGGTGGCCCAGGTTCGGCTGATGACCGGGCTCGGGCCCGACGTCGAGGTGATGCGCGCCGCCCTGCGGACCGAGCTCGTCGGCCGCCTGCCCTGAGCCGGGCGGTGCATCGGGTCGAGGGCGGCTCAAGGTTGGGCTAAGGCCTGACGACATGCACTCCATTGGAGTGGGGTCGCCCCACGTCCCTCGATCCCTGAGCGCAGGAGGGCAGTGCCCGTGACGATGAACCTCTCCGGCAACCTGGGGTCCTTCGGCCTCGACGAGGTCCTGTCCCTGCTCGCGATGGGCGGGCGGACCGCCCGCATGCACGTCACGGGGCCCCATGCGCTCGGCGTCGTGCACCTCGTCGACGGCGAGATCGCCTCGGCATCGTCCGACGTGCGTCGCGCCGGCCTGCTGCGGCAGGTGGTGGCGGCCGCCGAGGTGCCGGTCAGCGACCTCGCGACGGCCCTCGAGGGGACGCAGCCGGTGCGGGGGCTGCTCGAGGCCGGCATCGTGGACGCCGACCGCGTGCGCTGGCTGGCCGACGAGGCGACCGTGGACGCGCTGGCCGAGATGCTGGCCTGGCGGGACGGCCAGTTCGCGGTGTGGACCGGCGAGGCCGACCCCGGTG
Organism: Candidatus Nanopelagicales bacterium; assembly: GCA_025456065.1. Classification (GTDB taxonomy): domain Bacteria; phylum Actinomycetota; class Actinomycetes; order S36-B12; family CAIYMF01; genus Prado023. The sequence goes on from JALOLH010000073.1 coordinate 12,901, forward strand.
ACCTGGGCGTGCGCGTGCCGGTGGACCGGGCCCTGGACCGGGCCCGCGAGCGCGGCGACGCGTGGAGCCGGGTGCGCGAGGCGCTGCCCGCCGAGGATGCCGTGCTGTCGCTGGCGCCGGAGCTCACCGAGCCGACCTCGCTGGAGGTGCAGGACTGG
>JALOLH010000074.1 GCA_025456065.1 Candidatus Nanopelagicales bacterium
AGCTCGGACAGGTCGACGGCGTGGGCGTGCTCCCAGGCTGCGGCGCCCAGCCACCAGGCGCTGCTCATGCCGGCGAGCAGCAGCCACCGCAGCCCCTGGGCGATCTCGGCGCGCCGGCGGGGCGCCGCCGCGGCCACGCCAACGAGCAGGACCGCCAGGGCCCACATCGGGTCTGCGAACCCGACGGGTCCGAGCCAGAGGGCGGATCGGGCCGCGCCGCCCCAGCCCCAGCTCCGCCCGATCAGGGGCGCGAGCACCCACGGCCCGAGCGCCGCCGCCAGCCCGTCCATCGGACGATGCGCGACCGCCGCGACCAGCACGGCCCCGCATCCGAAGAGGGCTGCGGCCAGCCAGGGGATCCAGGACGGCGACCCGTCCTCGGCCTGGGACGGTCCGACCGGCGCGGCGCGCCGGACCAGGCGCAGTGCGCCCGCGACCGCGAGGACGAGGACCAGGCTGCGCAGGCCGACCTGGACGAGATGGCTGGACAAACCGACCGCCTGGCCGAGGAGGTACACCGCGGACAGGGGCACTGTCCGGATCCCGTCGGCGGTCGGTGACCCCAGCGTGCCCTGCGTGGTCCAGCCGTCCAGCGCCGAGGCCAACGCCGAGCCCGGGTCCCGGCTCACTGCGGTGGCGGTGTCCCACAGCGGCTCGGACGCCGCGATCCGCACCCCGACCACGGCCGCGAGCAGCAGCACCACCGCGGTTCGCGGCGCATGCGGTGCCACAGGCGGACTCCCATCCCGGCTGGCCGGACTCCAGCGCGCCGGTCGGGAACCTACACCGCGAGCGGGACGACCCGACGGCTTCCGGCAGCTGCTCCCAGGCCGTGGTTGGCACAATCGGCCCATGCGCCGGCCCGGACGATCGTGGATCCCCGGTGCGGTCGTCGTTGGTGCCGCCCTGCTGATCTCGCCCCTGCGCAGCGGCTACCTCCTGGTGAACGACTCGGTCGCCGTACCCGAGCAGGACCTGCTTCCGTGGATGGTGGGGGCCGGGACGGCCCCGCCCAGGTCGGTGCCCCAGGATGCCCTGGTCGCGGTCCTCGACGACGTGGTGCCGGGCTGGATCGTCCAGCGCGCGCTCGTGCTGGCGGGGCTGCTCCTGCTCGGCTTCGGCGTGATGCGCCTGCTGCGGGGCCGCACCGCGATCGATCGCGTCTGCGCCGCCCTGCTCGCCATGTGGTCGACCTACGTCTTCGAGCGGATGGCGATGGGCCACTGGGGCCTGCTGCTCGGGGTCGCGGTCCTGCCCTGGCTGCTCGACGCCCTCGCCGACGCCCGCGCAGGGGTCCGGGGCGCGGCCCCCCGCGCCGTGCTGTGGGCCGGCCTGGGGTCGATCGTCCCCACGGCCGGGGCCCTGCAGCTCGCCGCCACCGTTGCGGTACTGGGCTGGCCGGGCCGACGGGCATGGCGACCGTCCCTGCTCGCAGGGTTCGGGGTCCTGGCCGTGCAGGCGGTGTGGGTGATCCCCGGGATCCTGCGCCCGGGTACGAGCGGCGGCGTGGGCAGCGCGTTCGGCCTCGAGGCGGAGGGTCCGGCGGGGCCGGTCCTGACCGCGCTGGGCACCGGGGGGATCTGGAACACCTCGGCCGCCCCCGGCTCGCGCTCGGGCTGGCTGGCGATCGCCGCGCCGGTGGTCCTCCTCACGCTGGCGATCCTCGGCGCCGCGGCGCTGCGCAGGATGCGCCGGACGTGGCTCGGCCCACTGGTGCTGCTGTCCGGCCTGGGGCTGGCGTGGGCCCTCGCGACGGCGGCACCGGCGCTGCAGGGACTGGTCACCGCGGTGGAGTCGGTGCCCGGTGGCGGGCTGTTGCGCGACGCCCAGAAGTGGTTGGCACCCTGGCTGGTGCTGCTCGCGCTGGCCGGGGGCCTCGGCCTGGGTCGCCTCGCCGGGCGCGCCCGCGGGTCGGACGCCCGCGTCCCGGCGGCCATCCTCGCCGCCCTCGTGCCGATCGTGCTGCTGCCCGACCTCGCCCTCGGCCTCGCGGGTCGCCTCACCCCCGTGCGCTACCCGGACGAGTGGAGCCAGGTCCGCGAGGAGCTGGAGGCCTCCAGCGCCCCGGGCGATGTCGTCTCGCTGCCCTGGAGCGCCTTCCGGGCGTATGCCTGGAACGACCGGCGCACCGTCCTGGACCCGGCGCCCCGGTACCTGCCCCGGACGGTGGTCACCGACTCCCGGCTCCTGGTGGCCAGCGGTGGGGACCTCACGGTCGTGCCCGCGGACGACCCCCGCTCGCGCCAGGTGGAGCTGGCGCTGCGCTCGGCGGATCCCGCGGCGGGGCTGGCCGCGGCGGGCATCGGCTTCGTGCTGCTCCAGCGCGACCAGCCGGGGACGCCCGGCCACCAGGAGCGACTGCCGGAGGGGATCCTGGCCTCGAGCCGGGTCGTGGCCGCCACGCCGACGCTCGAGCTGCGCCAGTTGCAGCTCCCCCCCGACCAGCCCGCCGCGGCACCGACCTGGCCCGTGGCCACCGCCTGGCTGCTGGCTGCCGGGGCGCTGCTCGCCGCCGCCGCAGCCCTCGCAGTGCAGCGCGTTGCCGGGCTCCCCTCGATCGACGGTCGATCGCGGCGTCGGGTCTGGTAGCCTGCCCCGGACGGAATGGAGACGCAATGGGTGCCTTGGTGAGCGTGGTGGGCGGCGCGGTGGTCGCCGTGCTGCTGGGAGTCGGCATGGTGAGTGCGGTCGGCGGCGACGCCCCCGAGCCGGTCACCGCCCCCTACATCGTGTACGGCCAGTCCTGACACATCGGTTCGCACGCCGCAGCCGGTCGGATCTCCGACCGGCTGCGGCGTGTCCCGGCTCGGGTGGCGCTCGCCGGTCTCAGTCGTGCGAACGTGCTCCAGCCGTGCTCGGCGAGCCAGAGTGCAGCTGGGCCTCCCGCGGCACGCAGCCCGCGGCGATGGGGCGGCCCACGACCTCCCCGAGGACGGCGGCGAAGGCATCTGCCGTCCGCTGCCAGGACAGGTCCCGAGCCCGAGCGGCCGCACCCTCGGACAACCGGGCGCGAAGGGCGTCGTCGGTGAGCAGTCGGCGCAGCGCCTCGGTGAACTCCGCAGGCCCCCCGTCCACCAGCAGGCCCGACGCGCCATCCCGGATCGACTCCGCGACGCCCCCCGCTGCGCGGTAGGCGACGGCCGGGACGTGGTGCGCGGCAGCCTCCGTGATGGCCAGGCCCCACCCCTCCTTGAGGGAGGGCAGCGCCAGGACCCACGCCCGCTCCAGCTCGCGCTGCTTGGTCGCGTCATCGACGAACCCGAGGAACTCGACCAGGTCGGTGACGCCCAGCCGGTCGGCCTCGGCCGTGAGCTCGGCGCTCCACCACCCGTCACCCACCACCGAGACCCGCAGCCCGGGCACCGTGTCCCGCAGGACCGCGGCGGCCCGCAGGACGTGCTCCACCTGCTTGTGGGGCACCAGGCGCCCGAGGACGAGCACCCGTGGGACCGGGCTGCGGTGGACGCCGGTGACGTGGCGGACCTGCACGCCGTTGTGCACGATGGAGATCCGCTCCTGGTCGACGCCGAGCGCGACGAGCTCGTCCCGGGTCGCCTCCGACACGGCCACGTACCGGCACCGGCGGTAGACCCGCGGCCCGACGCGCGACTCGATCCACCAGCCGATGCGTGATAGCACCGGGCCGAAGACGACCGGCCACTGCTCACGATGCACGTGGTGGACCAGGGTGACGGTCGGGGCGGACGCGACGAGGGTCGACGCGAACGGGATGCCGTTCTGGACGTCGACGACGACGTCGGGCCGGCCGAGCGCGCCCCGGCGCAGCTGCCGCAGCGCGTGCGGGTAGACGCCCAGCTTCGACCCGCCGCGGACGAGCCGCACCCCGTCCGTCCACTCCTCGGACCGGCTGCCGGGGAAGGCGGCGGCATGGATGGTGACCTCGTTCCCCCCGGCCGCCAGTGCCCGGGCCACCGTCTCGACGTAGATCTCGGAGCCCCCGCCCTCGGGGTTCCCGCAGTCCCGCCCGTTCAGGAAGAGGATGCGCGCCGGCCCCCCCGCGTCCCCCTCGGATGCGATCCGCTCCACCACCCCTCCTGGTTCCCCGACCGCGACAGGGTACGAGTGCGCCGGCGCGCAACGGAAACCGGACACCTGGCCCGGTTCGCCCCGGCGCTAGGCTCCACCCCTGTGGTGGGCGGGGCCGTCGGGCCGGTCGACGAGGGTGCGACGCTGGAGCGTGCCGTCGGACTGGTGCGCGCCTTCCGCCTGGAGCAGTCCGATCCCGACGTGTTCTACGGTGCGCTCGCCCGTGACAGCGCGCGCCAGGTGGGGGTCTACGCCGACCTCGCCGATGCCGTCCTGCTCGACGTCGGTGGTGGGCCGGGCTTCTTCGCCGACGCCTTCACCGCCGCCGGCGCCATCTACGTGCCGGTCGACGTGGACGCGGGGGAGCTCCGGCTGCACGGTCGCGAGCCCGGGCCCCGGACGGTGCAGGGCAGCGGCATGGCCCTGCCGTTCCGGACCGGCTCGGTGGACGTCTGCTACTCGTCGAACGTCCTGGAGCACGTGGCACGCCCGTGGCAGATGGCCGACGAGATGGTGCGCGTGACGCGGCCCGGCGGCACGGTGTTCCTCTCGTACACGGTGTGGTACGGGCCGTGGGGCGGGCACGAGACCTCGCCCTGGCACTACCTCGGTGGCCGGCGGGCTGCGGACCGGTACGCGCGCCGCACCGGGCGCCGGCCCAAGAACGACTTCGGCGTCTCCATGTTCCCGGTCACAGCCGCCGCCGGGCTGCGCTGGGCGCGGGCACGCCGGGACGTCAGCCTGCTCGCAGCCGTCCCGCGCTACCACCCGCGGTGGGCCACCGGGCTGGTGCGCGTCCCGGCCGTGCGCGAGGTGCTCACCTGGAACCTGCTGCTGGTCCTCCGGGTGGACCGGTGACGCGCACCACCTACCGGTTCCGGCTCGCCACCGTCTGCCTCGGGCTCGTCGCGCTCGCGTTCCTCCAGGAGCCCGGCCGGGTGGCGGCCGACACCAAGCTGGACCTGACGCAGGACCCCTGGGGGTTCCTCGGCCGGGCCCTGCAGATGTGGGACCCGAGCGCGTTCTTCGGCCAGCTGCAGAACCAGGCGTACGGCTACCTCTGGCCGGTCGGCCCCCTCTTCGCGCTCCTGGACACCCTGCAGGTGCCGCCCTGGGCAGCCCAGCGCGTGTGGTGGGCGCTGATCCTCGTCGTCGGCTTCCTCGGGTTCGTGCGCATGAGCCGGCTCCTGGGGGTCGAGTCCGGGCTGGCCCGGGTCGTGGCCGGGTTGGCCTACGTGCTGAGCATCCGGGTGCTGACCGAGCTCACGACCGTGTCCGTCGAGGCGTGGCCCATGGTGCTGGCGCCGTGGATGCTCGTCGCCCTGATCCTGGGCGCCGCCCGCGGCTCCCCGCGGCGCTGGGCCGGCGTCGCTGCCCTGGTGTTCGGTCTGACCGGCGCGATCAACGCGGTGCTGTCGGTGGCGATCCTCCCGCTCGGCGTGCTGTACCTGATCACGCGATCGGGCGGACCGCGCCGGCGGGCCCTCGCCGGCTGGTGGATCGTCGGCCTCGGCCTCACGAGCCTCTGGTGGCTGATCCCGTTGCTGCTGCTGGGCCGGTACTCGCCGCCCTTCCTCGACTGGATCGAGGGCGCGGCCACGACCACCAGCCAGACCGACCCCACCTCCGTCCTGCGCGGCGCGTCGCACTGGGTGCCCTACCTGCTGGACGCGGAGGGCCCGGTGTGGCCCGCCGGCTGGGAGTTGGTCAGCAACCCGGTGGTCGTGGCCGCCACGGCCGCCGTCGCGCTGCTCGGCCTGACCGGGCTGCTGCTCGAGCGCGCACCGGAACGGGCGTTCCTGGTGATCACCCTGTGCACCGGCATGACCCTGGTCGGGATGGGCCACGTGTCGGATGCCGGGCTCGGGGGCCTCGGCGCGCCCGCGCTCCGCGAGCTCCTCGACCAGGGCCTGGCGCCGCTGCGCAACGTCCACAAGTTCCAGCCGTTGGTCACGCTGCCCCTGGCCATGGGCGTGGCGGCGCTCGTCGATCACGCCCGCCGCCGTGCAAGGGAGGCGTCCCGACCGGCCGCCGGGGTGCACCAGCTGGCCGTGGGCGTCGCGGTCACGGCGGTCACGGTCGCGGCCCTGCCCGCACTCACCGGAGCGCTCGTCGGGGGTCGCAGCTACCTCGAGATCCCCGGCTACTGGGCGGAGGCGGCGGAGTGGCTGAACGCCCAGGACGAGGGCCGCGCCCTCGTGGTCCCGGCCGCCTCGTTCGGCGTGTTCCTGTGGGGCCGGACCCAGGACGAGCCGCTGCAGCCCCTGGGGACGGCATCGTGGGGCGTGCGCGATGCCGTGCCCCTGAGCAGCGCCGGCAACATCCGCCTGCTCGACGAGGTGGAACGACGGATCGGCTCGGGCACGGGCTCGGCGGGGCTCGCCCGCGCGCTGGGCCGGGCGGGGGTCCGCTGGCTCGTCGTGCGCAACGACCTCAACCTCCGGGCGACGCGGGCCGCCCTCCCGGTGGTCGTGCACCAGGCGCTGGAGTCGTCGCCGGGGATCACCCGGGCCGCCTCGTTCGGACCCGTCCTGCTGCCGTTCACCGCGAGCGAGCGGATCGTCGACGGTGGGCTCCTGCGCGGGTATCCCGCCGTCGAGGTCTACCGCGTGGCCCCCGACCCGCAGGTCGTCGCCGGGCGGGTCGCGCTGCGCGACGCGGGTGCCGTGACGACGTTCACCGGAGCGGCCGAGGCGCTGCCCGATCTCCTCGACAGCGGCCTGCTCGGCAGCGGGGCGGCGATCGCGGCCGGCGACCCGCTGCCCGAGGGCGCGCGCCCGTCCTCGGTCGTCACCGACACCTTCCGGCGCGCCGAGGCCAACTTCGGCGCCGCGCGCCGCCAGTACTCGAACACCCTGACGGCGGAGGACCCGTTCCAGAGCAGCCGGGCGGTGCACGACTACCACCCGGTCGAGCCGTCCGGGCGGCTCAGCGTCGCCAGGCTCGAGGGAGCCGCCGCCGTCTCGGCCTCGAGCTCCGCGAGCAGCCCGTTCACGCTGCGGGTGCGATCCCCCGCGGCCCAGCCCTGGGCCGCGCTCGACGGGGACCCGGGGACCGCGTGGGTCTCCGGCGACTTCGCCCGGGGGGTGGGGCAGTGGTGGGAGGTCGACTTCGACGTCCCGATCACGACCGACGCGGTCACGGTCCGCTTCGTCGTCGACCGGCGCGTCGGGCGCCCGCCGGCCGTCGTCCGGGTGACCACCGACCTCGGCTGGCGCGACGTGCCCATCGAACCCGGCATCGAGCAGCACACGCTGCCGCTGCCCGGTTCGGGGGCGATCACGCGCCTGCGGCTCGAGCTGATGGAGGTCGAGGGGGGTGGACGCGGGCAGGGCTTCGGCCTCGCGGAGGTCCAGATCCCCGGCGTCACGGTCACCCGGCCGGTGCTGACGGCCCCGGAGGCCGGCGACGGGGGCCTGGTCCTCGCAGCGAGGTCGATGGGCCGGGAGTCCTGCGTGCCCTCGGTCGGGGTGATCCTGTGCAACCCCGACCTGGTGGATCCGAGCGAGGAGCGCGCCGCGATCGACCGGGTCGTCGACGTCGGCGCCGGTGGCGAGTACCGGGTCGTCACGCGCCTGCGGCCCCGGCCCGGCCTCGCGCTCGACGCCTTCCTGGCGGCCCCGGAGAACGCGATCAGCGTCGAGGCCTCGTCCGTGGCGGTCCCCGACCCGGCCGGTCGGGCCCAGGCGGCAGCCGACCAGAACACCCGCACCACGTGGATCGCCTCGCCCGTGGACCGGGAGCCGACCCTCACGCTGCGACTGCCCGAGGTGCAGCGCATCACCGGGGTCGTCCTGCAGACCTCGGTCGACGCCCCGGCGTCACGGCCGCTGCAGGTGACGGTGGAGGTCGGGGACCTGCGGCTCCCCCTCTTCACCGATGCGCTCGGCGAGCTCACGTTCCCGCCCGTCGAGTCCGACGTGGTGCGCCTGCGGTTCGGCACCGTCAACCCGGTGCGCTCGGTCGACTCGGCGACGGGAGCGTCGACCCTGCTCCCGGTGGGGGTCACCGAGGCGGTCGTGATCGGCGGCGAGGACCGCCGGATGCTGCAGTACGAGTCCAGCCCGGTGCCGGTGCCCTGCGGGTTCGGCCCGCGGGTGCTGGTCGACGGGGTCAGGGCCGTGGACACGCGCGTGGATGCGTCCGTGGGCGGCATCCTCGAGGGGGCGCTGGCCCCCGGCGACTCCTGCGGCCAGGCACTGCGACTCTCGCCGGGCACGCACCGGATCCGCGTCGAGGCGACCGCGGAGTGGACGGTGGAGCGGGTCTACCTGATCCCCTCGGAGGCGGCCGCGGCTGACCCGGCCTCTCCGGCTGGGCCGGACCTCCCCCAGGTCGTCTCCTGGGGAGATGCGGCCCGCTCGGTCGCCGTCCCGGCGGCGACGAGCCCCCGGCTGCTCGAGACGACGGAGAACTTCAACGCGGGGTGGCGGGCGACGCTGGGCAGCGCCGAGCTCGTGCCCCTCCGGGTCGACGGCTGGCGGCAGGCCTTCCTCGTGCCTGCCGGCGCCGCAGGCGTCGTGGAACTCGCCTACGCACCCAATCGGACGTACCAGGTGGGCCTGCTCGCCGGGCTGGCAGCGGTGCTGCTGCTCCTGCTGCTCACGGCGTGGCCGCCGCGGGCGCCGGCACCCCCGCCAGTGGGCGCGGCCGGCCTGCGCCGGACCCTCGTCGCGGTCCCCCTTGCCGCTTCGGTGCTGGTCGGGGGCGTGGCCGGTGCCCTCGGCGCAGCTGCCGTCGTCGGGCTGGCCTCGACGGCGGCCGCGCGGAGCTCGCGGGCGACGGCGCTGCGGGTGGCCCGTGGCCTGGGGCTGCTGGGTGCTGGCATCTCGCTGGCCAGCCAGGCGCTGTGGACGTGGCCGGCGCGGGTGGACGCGGGGTTCGCCTACCAGGTCCTGCTCATCGTCGGCCCGGCTCTGGCGCTGGGCGCCCTCGCGTCCGTCGCCATCCTGCACCGCCATGCCCCCAGTCCAGGATCGGCCGCTCCAGCAGGAACCAGCTGATGGCCGCGACCGCGTACGTGGCGAGGACCGTCGTCGGCCACAGGAGCAGGAAGCCCCCCTGGAACAGGGCCAGGTCGAACAGGTCGGCCAAGGTGCTGAGCACCACGAGGTGCCAGAGGAAGATGCCGTAGGACACCGTGCCGAGGTGTCGCATGATCGGGCTGGACATGGCCCGGGGGTACCAGTGCTCAGCCGGACCGAGCACGAGGGGCAGGAGCAGGAAGAAGGCACAGGCGGCATACAGGGCGTGCTTGACCAGGTCGGCCCAGGGCCCGCCGGTGTCGGGCCCCGTGGCGCCGAAGTAGAACGAACCGCCGAGGGGGGTCGCCACGATGGCGAAGCAGAGCACCGCGACGACGAGTGACGTGGTCGTGTCCCGGGCCCCGTCGCGCAGCCAGCCGATCCACCGGGCGGGCGGTCCGCTGGCCGGGACCGAGAGCCTGGCGTGGGCCACCGCGAGGAGCATCCCCGCCGCGAACCAGTCCAGGAAGGCCGGCAGCCAGAGGTACGACAGCCACCCGTCGAGCACCGTCGTCCACGCGCGGACCAGGTGGAAGACCAGCGAGACCGACCACATCGCGGCGAGGATCCCGACCTGCCAGCGGACGCTGGCGTCCGGATCGCCGAGGCGGCGACGACCGGCCAGATAGCCCAGGACCGGCAGCAGCGCGTAGAACGCGACCTCGGTGGCCAGGCTCCAGGTCTGCGTGAGCTCACGGACCCCGAGCTCGTCGCTGTAGATCTGCGTCATGGTCAGGTAGGCCACCCACTGGTCGAGGGGGGCCGGTGCGGTGTCGCCGGCCCACCCGAGGACGACCACCACGAGCACGAGGTAGGCGGGGTAGACGCGGGCGAACCGCTTCCTGGCGTACTGCCTGGTCCGCGGCCCGGAACCTCCCACCATCGCCGCCTTCGCCCAGGGCCGGTACAGCAGGAACCCCGACAGCAGGAAGAACACGCAGACGCCGAGGTCCAGGCGACTCGTGATCGGGCCCATGAAGGGGGCGGTCACGAGTCCGGTCTGGAAGGCCACGTGCGTGGTCAGCACCATGAGGGCGGCCAGGGCCCGCAGGCCGTCGAGGGCGTCGATCTGGGAACTGGTCGCAGACCGGAGCGACGGAATGCGCGGGGCAGCGCGCAATTCGTTCGCCATTCCGATACCTTCCGGGGCAGGGGTCAGGGGAAACCCTCGCACACCGTGCCCATCGCGGCTGACTTGGGAGGATGTTGTGAAGCGCGTCATCGGGTTCGTGCTTGCCGGGCTGGGGGCGTTCCTCCTGGTCCTCGCCGGGATGCTGAAGTTCTACGCCGTTCCACAGCTGGCCAAGGCGCCGTTGTCACCTGGGGCGGACGAGCCGGACGGCATCACCGTCTCCGTCAACGAGGGCACCGCTGTCACCCTGTTCAACCCGGGTGCACTGGCCACCGGTGGGGACCCCATCCGGCGCAACGTCCCGGTGGTCTCGACCCGCTTCACCCGCGGCGACGTCCAGGCCGCGGAGGCCCCGGAGGCCAAGGACAACAACATCGCCGTCTACGACTCCTTCTCGCGGCTGACCGACCCGGAGGGCACCGTGCTGTCCGCCGGCACCATCCGCGTCGCCTTCGACCGGACCAGCTCCGAGCTGTCCGAGTGCTGCGGTGCGAACGTCGATGGTGCGGACGTGGCCTTCGCTGGGATCAACCCGCTCAAGTTCCCCTTCTTCGTCGAGAAGCGCTCCTACGACTACTTCGACACCACCATCCTGCAGGCACCTCCCGCCGAGTACGTGGGCGAGGAGGAGCTGTTCGGCATGAACACCTACAAGTTCGTGCAGAACATCCCGCCGACGCAGTACACGGAGATCGAGGTCCCGGGTGACCTCGTCGGGTCCGAGGAGGCCTCGGTCGTGGGCGGTCGGTTCTACAGCAACGTCCGCACGCTCTGGGTGGACCCCGTCACCGGATCCGTCATCAAGGGCTACGAGGAGCAGAAGCAGACCCTGCGCGTCGACGGCGAGGACAAGCTCGTCCTCGTGGAGGCCAACGTCGGCGGCACCGACGCCGCCGTGCAGCAGACGGTCGAGGACACGCAGTCGACGTCCAACCTGCTCAACATGCTGAACTCCACGATCCCGCTGGTCGCGGCGATCCTGGGCGTGCTCGCCCTGGTCGGCGGGCTCCTGCTCAGCCGCAAGCCCGCCGAGGAGGAGGTCGTGGCCTCCGAGGACGAGGAGTGGGCCACGCCGGTGCAGTAGGCGCCACCGGTTCAGCCATCCGCTGCCCGGCACCCGATGATCAGGGTGCCGGGCAGCGCCGTCCCGCGCAGCGGGCTCCAGCCGTCCCAGGTCGAAGTGTTCCACTCCGGCCACTCCGGCTCGACCATGGACTCGATCGAGAAGCCGGCTCCCCGCAGTGCTGCCACGTAGTCGCCGATCGTCCGGTGGAACTCCGCGTAGACCGCGACCCCGGACGCGACCCGCTCCACGTAGGGGAGGCGGTCGAAGTACGACAGGGTCGCCGTGAGGCCGGCTGGTCCCGGGTCGTCCGGGAAGGCCCAGCGCACCGGATGCGTCACCGAGCACACCCAGGTGCCCCCCGGGCGGAGCACCCGGCGGACCTCGGCGAGCAGGCGCGGCAGGCGGGCCACGAACTGCACGGCGCCGTACGCGGCGAAGGCCGCGTCGAACGATCCGTTGGTGAAGGGCAGCGCCGTCGCGGTCGCGGCGACCACATGCAGCGCCCCCCATCCCGTGGTGTCAGGGATGCCGTCGGCGGGATCCACCGAATCCACGACACGAGGGGTGGGGGGTGCTGTGGGCGAGGTCGTGGGGGAGGGGTCCGGTGCCGGCCCGGCTGACCGGTCCGGGGCCGGCCCGGCGGACGGAGGGGCCCACCCGGCCGACCGGTCCGGGGCCGGCCCGGCTGACCTGTCCGGGGCCGGCACGGCCGACCGCGGGACGTGCCGCAGCTGGTTCACCGCGATGTCGATCCCCACCGCGTGCACGCCCTGCCGGGCCAGCCAGGCCGAGCACTGGGCCGCCCCGCAGCCCACCTCGAGCACGCGCCGGCCGCGCAGGTCCTCGATCGGCCCCAGCAGCCCGGCCTCCGCCTCGGTCAGCCCCTCCGGGCCCCAGACGAAGGCGCTCCCATCCACCCCCGGCACGTCCGCGTAGTCGATTCCGCCAACTGAGTTGCTCGAATCGACTCCCCAGCCGCGGGCGCCGGCCAGGAAGGCGCCGTGCTCGGCCTGGTAGGCGTCGGCCTCGGCCTCCCAGAACCGGCGCGAGGCCGTGTCGACCTCCTCGTCGGCGATGCCGCCGCGCCCGGGGTCCGCCCCGTCGGCCGCCCGCGCGGATCCGACGGCATGCGTGCCGCCCGCTGCGCCCGATCCGCCGGCTTCGTCAGGTCGTGGCGGGCGCGCATCCATGTCCGGTATCCTTGCAGGGCGCTGCGGGCCTGCACGCGCCTCGGACCGAGCAGGCTCGTGCCGTTCGTCGTCGAAGCCCCGGACCAGCACCGGCCATCGGCAGGTGAACAGGGGCCCGTGGCAGACCACGCAACGACGACCATCCACCGGAGCGAAACCACTCCATGACCATCACCCCCACCGCTGCGCCCCAGGTCGCGATCAACGACATCGGCAGCAGCGAGGACTTCCTGGCCGCGATCGACGCGACCATCAAG
>JALOLH010000008.1 GCA_025456065.1 Candidatus Nanopelagicales bacterium
GAACGTGACCGGGCAGGAGTTCCGCGGCGTGCACCTGCACCTCGACGAGATCACCGACCAGGTCCGGCTCTGGTACGACGAGGTCGCCGAGCGGATGGCCACCCTCGACGTGGCGCCCGACGGCCGGCTGTCCACGGTCGCGTCCTCCACCCCACTGCCCTCGCCGACGGCTGGGTGGCAGCCCGACGCCGACGCCGTCGCGATGATGCAGGGGCGGCTGGAGGAGGTCGCCGCGAGCATCAACACGCGTGCCGCGGGCATCGAGGACGACCTGGTGACGCAGGGCATCCTGCTGGAGATCTCCGGCGGCCTGGCCAAGCACGCCTGGATGATGCGGGTCTCGCGCCGCTGACGGCCGCTGCCCGGCCCCCACGTCGGCGGCCCAGCTGGACACCGGATCGTGCAGACGTGGGTGCCGGGACCTCGCCTCCCACCCGACCGCGCGGTGCTGTGGATGATCGCCGGGCTCGCCGCCGGGCGCGGCCAGCCCTGTGATAAGGTTCGAACATACGTTCGAGCAAATGGGGGGCGAGCGTGTCGGACGGGGGAGCGGGACCGCCGCTCGGAGACGTCTCAGCGGGCATCGCTGGGCTGGTGGCCGCCGTTGAGCGGCTGGCTTCGAGACGTCTCAGCGGGCATCGCTGGGCTGGTGGCCGCCGTTGAGCGGCTGGCTTCGGAAGGGACGCCGCCGGTCGGGTTGGCGGACGGTGATCGCGCGACCGACGAGGTCGCGGCCCTGCTCGCGGTGCTGCCCCGCGTGGAGGCGATCCTGGCCATGCGGATGGCGCGAGCCGAGACCGCCGGCGCGCTGCCGTTCCTCGCCTCCGGTGGCATGGCCACGCACCGGTGGTGGTCGACGGGACGCGCTCGCGGCCTGTCCCGCGCCGGGCGCCTGGCCAACCGGCACCCGGAGGTCGCGGCGGACTGGACCGCTGGTCGCGTGACGGTCGAGCACGTGGACGCGGTCGCGGTGGCGGTCACCGGCCTTCCCGAGGACCGAGCCGCGGCGGTCGTCGACGCCGCGGGTCGCGTCTGGGGGCAGGCCACGCCGCCCCAGGTCCGCCGGTTCTGCGCGCGCGCCCGCGCCATCGTGGACCCGGCGCCCGAGGACCCGGACGCCCGCGCCATGCGCGCCCGCGCACAACGGTTCGTGTCGTTCGCGGTGCTCGACGACACGGTCCACATCTCGGGATCGCTGGCCCGCCTGGACGGCGAGCTGCTCATGAACACCCTGCACGCCACCGCCGAGGGCCTGCGCGTGGCCGGGGACGGGCTGACCGCGGGGCAGCGCCGCGCCGACGCGCTGGTCGCGCTGGTCGCCGGTGCCGGGGTGCCAGCCGCGGTCTCGGTGACGATCACCACCAGCACCGAGGGCGTCACCGAGGCCGTCACCTCCGGCGGCTACCACCTCACGCCGGGCGAGACCCGCCACGCCCTGTGCGACCCAGAGCTGACGACCGTGCTCGTGCGCCCTCCGCACGCCCCCACGTCGCCCGCGGCTGCAGGGGGTACGGGGTCCGCGGTCACCGGCGCCCCGGGCCGATGCCCGACATCAGCTCGTGATGGAGTCCCGGGTCCCCGTCAGGGTGACGGCGCGGACCTCGACGCCGACCCGGGCCGGCAGCAGCACGCACCGGGCGGCGGCCGACCCGGCGCGGATGCTGGCTGGCAGCTCCCGGCACCCCGCGCGCCGGGCGACCACGGAGGCGGTGACGGCCGCCATCACCACCCGCCCTCGGCGTGGAGGCTCCAGCTGGCCGGCTTGGTCGAGCACGTGCTGCGCGCCCCCCAACCCATGGCGGTGGGACGAACCCAGCGCATCGCGACGCCCGCGCAGCGGCGCGCCCTCGCGGCGCGCGATCGTGGCTGCGTCATGCCCGGCTGTGCGGTGCCGGCCGAGCGTTGCCAGATCCACCACCTGCGGCCCTGGACCGAAGGCGGTTCCACCGACCTCGGGAACCTGGTCAGCTTGTGCACGGCCCACCATCGTGAGGTCGACCTCGGCCGGTGGGACCTGCACGCCGACGGCCCCGGTGCCACAGCTCCAGACGACGCGCATCACGCTCGGGCCCATCGCGACCCAGCGCACGTCCCCGGCGGCACGCCCGCCAGCAGGGGCGCCCCGTTCCGGGTCACCACGCGACGGCGCACCCAATGGGGCGCCGGGCCGTGATCGGGGGCGGCGCATCGGGTCGTGAGGCTCGACTCGCGGCGTCCGTCGTGACGGCGTTGGTCGTGGGGTCCGTCGGTCGTCGGCAGGGTTGGATCCCGTGCCGACGGCTCCACCGCTGGAGCTGGGACCATCGACCCTCCAACGGATGCCGGCACCCTCGATACGCTCACGACGGCGGGCCTGGCGTGGGTGGGCACAATGTTCCGGCCGCGGACCGGGCTTGCCTGGGAGGTGGCCGCGATGGCCTGGAAGTGGTACGCGATCGACAGCTACAAGGCCTCGATCGGCAGCGCGAGTGCCAGTTCGTACTACGGCGCGGTCCAGTTGACGGGTGCGGGCTTCTACGCCCTGCTGACCATGGTCAAGGCGGGCGCCCTGCCAGCGGCCAGCGCGCCGGTGGTCGCCGGGCAGCAGCGCTTCTACGGGTCCATGGACTTCCAGCAGATGGCCATGCTCGTCGACCTGGTGCGCAACGAGAAGCCGGTGCAGTTCGGCTGGCTGGTGGAGGACCCCAACCAGTTCCACCTCATGACGGGATCGGAGCCCGTCGGTGAGGGGGACGGGCTGCTGGCACGCACCTGACCGGGCCAGCCGGCGGCCGTGGTCCCCGCCCGTGGGCGGGACGCCACGGTGCCCGCCCGACCACCCGTCAGCACCCGAACGACCCGGCCGGGCCTCGAGGTCGACGATCGCAACCGGTCGAGGCGGCGGCGTGCCGGATGGCGGCGAGCGTCGGGACCAACGGCCCATTAGGTGAAGAGAGATTCCTGCTACGGTCTTCGGTGGAACGTGGATTCCCGCCAGCCATCGGCCCGGGCTCAGCCCCGACCGGCCACCGCCAGGGGCCTGCCGGGATCCACCCGAGCGCTCGAGGGAAGGAGCCTGATGCGCGCCGAGACCGCCGCAGCCACGGCGGAGCACGATGCCGAGTCGATCCGCAGGGCCGAGGTCGACCTGCTCGCCGGGGTGCTCGGGCAGGTGCTACGGGAGGCCGGGCTCGAGGACGTCGGGAGCCGGCTGGACGCGCTCCATGCCGATCCGGGCTTCGCCGGCGCGGTTGACGTCGCGGACCTGGCGGAGGCCGAGCACGTCGCGCGCGCGCTGACGGTGCACCTGCACCTGATCAACCTCGCCGACGAGCGCCATCGCGCCAGGCTGCTGCAGCACGAGGACGGCTCGGGCGACGCCGACGCGGGGGACGCGCTGTGGCCGGCCGTCTCAGCCGCGGGCGACCAGGCCCTGGCCACCCTGGATCGCTTGCGGATCCACCCAGTGCTGACCGCCCATCCGACCGAGGCGCGGCGGCGTGCCGTGGCCACGGCCCTGCGCCGGATCGCCGAGCAGCTGTCCCGCTTCAGCGCCCCGCACGTGGGCAGCGACGAGCGGTTCGTGGCACATCGCCGCCTGCTCGAGGAGGTCGATCTGCTCTACCGGACCTCGGCCCTGCGCGCCACGCGTCCCGGGCCGCTGGACGAGGTCGAGACCATCATGACCGTGTTCGACCAGACCATGTTCCGGGCGGTCCCTCGGCTCTACCGGGCGACGGAGGCCGCGCTGATCGGCGATGCCAGCGGCTCGGTCCCGACCCCGGTGCCGGCCTTCGTGCGCTTCGGGTCCTGGGTCGGCGGGGATCGCGACGGGAACCCCCATGTGACCGCCGAGATCACCCGACAGGCGGTCGCCCGGCACGCCGAGCACGCCCTGCGGTGGCTGCACGAGGCCGTGCTGCGCGTGGGTCGGACCCTGACCCTGGACTCCGGGGACACCCCGGCCTCCCGCGAGCTCACCGAGTCGCTCGCGCGCGACGCGGTCGCGGGTCCCGTCCGCTTCGGCGAGGTCGCGGTGAGCTCCCCCCGGGAGCCGCACCGGCAGAAGATGCTCCTCATCGCCGAGCGGGTCCGCGCCACCCGGGAAGGTCGGATGGAGTCCTCCTACACCACTCCCGAGGACCTCCTCGAGGACCTGCGCATGGTGCAGCGCTCGCTCGATGCGGCCGGTGCCCGCCGGGCCGCGAACGGGGAGCTGCAGCACCTGATCTGGTCGGTGCAGACCTTCGGCTTCCACCTCGTCGAGCTCGAGGTCCGCCAGCACTCCCGCGTGCACCGCGCGGCGCTGCTCGACCTGGTCGGCCAGCTCGGCGTCGCCGACCCGGACGCCCTGGTCGATGACGCGGCCTTCCTGGACGGCCTCGCGGTGCAGGGATGGCCCGCCTACGTGCAACCGCGCGAGGAGTCCACCCGTGAGGTCCTGGACACCTTCCGGGTGATGGCCTGGCTGCAGCGGCGCTGGGGGGAGCGATGCTGCGGGCGGTTCGTCGTGTCGTTCACCCAGTCCCCGGCGCACCTCGCGGCGGTCCGCGCCCTGGCCCGGCTCGCGGTCGGGGACTCGCCGCTGCGCCTGGACGTCGTGCCGCTGCTGGAGACCGGGGCCGACCTGGCTGCGGCCGTGCCCACCCTCGACGCGTGGTTGGCCCTGCCCGGCACCCAGGCGTGGCTGGCCGCCCGGGAGCGTGCGGTCGAGGTCATGCTGGGCTACTCCGACTCCGCCAAGGACGTCGGCCCGGCGGCCGCCACCCTGAACCTCGCCCGCACGCAGGGCGACCTGGTCGGCTGGGCCCGCCGCCACGACGTCGCGCTGACGCTGTTCCACGGCCGCGGCGGCTCCCTCGGCCGTGGCGGTGGCCCCCTGCACCGGGCCATCGTCGCCCAGCCGCCCGGTTCCGTGGCCGGCCGGCTCAAGGTGACCGAGCAGGGGGAGGTGGTGTTCGCCCGGTACGCCGACACCACCCTGGCCCAGCGCCACCTCGAGCGCCTCACGACGGCCGTCCTGCTGGTCGACACGCCCGCCAACGCCGAGCGCAACACGGCGGCGGCCGAGCGGTTCGCGGCGGTGGGCTCGATCGTGGCCGAGGCCTCCCAGCGGGCCTACCGGGACCTGGTGGAGACCCCCGGGTTCGCCGACGTGCTGGCCGAGGCCAGCCCGTTGGAGGAGCTCGGCGACCTGCGGATGGGCTCGCGCCCGGTGCGCCGCAGCGGTGCTGCCAGCGGGCGCGACCTCGCCGACCTGCGGGCGATCCCGTGGGTGTTCGCCTGGGCCCAGGCGCGTGCCAACATCCCGGGCTGGTTCGGCCTGGGGTCCGGCCTGCGGGCTGTCGGCGACGACGACACGCTGCGCGAGGCCTACCGCGAATGGCCGCTGTTCGCCGCGCTGATCGACGTCGCGGAGATGAGCCTGGCCAAGACCAACCGCGCGCTGGCGACGAGCTTCCTCGGCCTCGGCGGGCGCCCGGACATCACCGCGCGGATCCTCGCCGAGCTGGACCTCACCCAGCAGGCCGTGCTGACCGTCCTGGACCAGACCACGCTGCTGCAGCACAAGCAGGTGCTGCACTCCGCCGTCGCGCTGCGTGCCCCGTACGTCGATGCGCTGTCCCGGTTGCAGCTGCGGGCCCTGACCGAGCTGCACGCGAGCCGCGACAGCACAGGCAGGCCCTCGGCCGCCGCGGAGGAGTGGCGTCGGCTGCTGCTGCTGGCGGTCAACGGCGCTGCCGCCGGCCTGCAGAACACCGGTTGACCCGGTCACTCGGGTCCGGCCCGGGCGCTCATGGTGGTGCACGACGCGTCGCCGAGCCGTCGCACGAACGTCGCAAGTCTGTCGCATCGCGCGAAGCGCATGGGCAGGATCGTCCGATTCGGGAGACGATGGGACCATGACGTCGGCCGTTCCCATCCCTCCGGATGAGTCGGCCGGCGCGCGTGCCGTGGTGCTCGGACCGGCGCACTGACGGGGGCCCGATGGCGTCCCTCGCGCGAGGCCGCCAGGGCCTCCCACCTGCTGCGTCCGTCGGCGCCGGCATCCGTCCGGCGGCCCGGCGGGGCTGCGATGGGCTGCGCCGGGCACGCGTGGCGTCAGCGGGGGCCCAGCGATGCTGATCGCGGCGCTGTCCCTCATGCTGGCCGCAGCCGTGCTCGCGCCGCTCGCGGCCGGCCGCCTCGGCCGTCGGACCGGCTATCCGCTGGCCGCCGTGTTCCTGATCACCGCCGGCGCGCTGCTGGTCGGGGCCCCGGAGGTGATGGCCGGCGGGGTGGTCGAGGTCTCGCTGCCGTGGGTGCCTGAGCTGGGGGTGGAGCTGACGCTGCGCCTCAACGGGCTGGCCCTGCTCTTCGCGATGCTGGTGCTCGGCGTGGGGGCGCTCATCATGAGCTACGCGCCGCAGTACCTCTCCGAGGACTACGAGCACGCCCGCCTCTACGGGATCCTGACGCTGTTCGCCGCGGGCATGCTGGGCCTGGTCCTGGCCGGCGACGTGGTGCTGCTGCTGGTCATGTGGGAGCTGACCACCCTGTGCAGCTTCCTGCTGGTCGGCGGCCGTGGCACCGACGGGGCACGCCCGGCCACCCAGGCGCTGGTCGTGACCGGCGCCGGCGGCCTGGCGCTGCTCGGGGCGGTCGTGCTGCTGGCGGTGGGAACCGGCAGCACCGACGTCGCCACGATCCTGGCGACGGCCCCGCAGGCGCTGTCGGCCCGCGAGCTGACCATCGTCGGGGCCCTGGTGGTGCTGGCCGCGTTCACGAAGTCCGCGCAGCTGCCGTTCCACTTCTGGCTGCCCGGCGCCATGGTCGCGATCACCCCGGTGAGCGCGTACCTGCACGCCGCGACCCTGGTCAAGGGCGGGATCTACCTGCTCCTGCTGTTCTCCCCGCTGTTCGCCGAGAACCCGGTCTGGCACCTCACCCTCATGGCCGTGGGCCTGACGACCATGCTGTTCGGGGCGTTCCAGGCGCTCCTGCAGCACGACCTGAAGGCCCTGCTGGCCTACTCGACGGTCAGCCAGCTGGGGTTCATGGTCGCCCTGGTCGGCGTCGGCACGGCGGCCTCCCTGGCGGCGGCCACCCTGCTGGTGGCCGCCCACGCGCTGTTCAAGGCGACGCTGTTCATGCTCGTCGGGATCATCGACCACGAGGCCGGCAGCCGCGACATCCGCCGGATCGGCGGGCTGTGGCGGGCCATGCCCGTCACCGCGGGGCTGACCGCGCTGGCCGCGATGTCGATGGCGGGCATCCCGCCGCTGGTCGGTTTCGTGGCCAAGGAGGAGGCCTTCTACGCCTTCCTGGGCACCTCGCAGGCGACCTGGACCGCCGACACCGCCGTGTCCGGCGCCCTGGCCGCGGGGCTGGCGGTCGTCGGTGCCGCCCTGACCTTCGCCTACAGCGCCCGGATCATCGTCGGGGCGTTCGCCGGCCCTCTCGTCCAGACGAACCTGTACGAGCCGAAGGCGGCCTTCCTGGCCCCCGCCGCGGTGCCGGCGATCCTCGGACTGGTGCTCGGCCTGGTCCCCTTCGTGCTCAACGGGATCGTCGACCGAGCGGTCGTGGACACCGGGTTCACCGCCACCGAAGCCGGCCTGGCGCTGTGGCACGGCTTCAGCGCGGCACTGGGCCTGTCCGCCACCGCGATCGGGCTCGGCATCCTCATCCACCTGCGCCGCAACCGCCCGGCGATCCTCGCCGAGGCGGTGGCTCCGGCCATGCTCGGCCCGATCCTGTTCGACCGGGCCTGGTCGGCGCTGCTCGGGTTCGGGGCGCGCGTGGGCCGGGGGGCCCACGCGCTCACGACCGCCCCGCACCTCGGCGGGATCCTGGTCGTGCTGCTCGGGCTCGCCGGGGCCGGGGCGCTGACCATCAGCGACCTGGCCCCGATGCGGCCCGGCACCGCCCAGCCCGCCGACTGGGTGGTCCTGGCGGTGCTGCTCCCGGCGGTGCTCGCCCTCGCCCGGGCCGGCGACGGGATGGCCGCCCTGGTCCTCGCCGGGACCGTGGGCCTGGTCATCGCGGCCTGGCTGATGGTGCTGGGAGCCCCGGACGTCGCCCTGACCCTGCTGCTCGTCGAGGTGCTGACCGTGGTCGTGGCCGCCCCGGTGCTGGCCCGGCTGCCCGACCGGCGCGGGGACCGCACGGGCCGACGCGCGCTGGTCGGGTCCGGCCTTGCCGGCCTGCTGGCCGGGGCCGTCGTCCTGGTGATGACCGGGCGCCGGGAGCGTTCGGCGGCTGCCGAGTACTACCTGGCCGAGGCGCTGCCGGCCACCGGCGGCAGCAACGTGGTCAACACGATCCTGGTCGACTTCCGAGGCTTGGACACGCTGGGCGAGATCGTGGTGTTGGCTGCGGCGGCGCTGGGCCTGCTGTCGGTGGCGGGGCGCCGCGCGGCCAGCGGCTGGCAGCCGGGGCGGGCCGGCACCCTGGGAGCCGGTGAGCTGCTCGTGCTGCGGGTCGGCGCCCTGGTGGTGCTCCCGCTGACGGCCGCAGCCGCCCTGGTGCTCTTCCTGCGGGGGCACGACCAGCCCGGCGGCGGCTTCATCGCGGGCCTGCTCGCCGGCTCGGCCCTCGCGGTGGCCCGGATGTCGGGGATCGAGGTGCGGCTGCCCAGCGTCCCGGTGCTGGTCAGCACCGGCCTGCTGCTGGCCCTCGCAGCGGCCGGCATCGGCCTGGTGTGGGGCGGCAGCCTGCTGGAGCCGATCAAGGTCTCCCTCCCACTGGTCGGGGAGGTCTCGACGTCGCTGCTGTTCGACCTCGGGGTGGTCGTGGTGGTGGTGGGCCTGGTGCAGGCGGCGCTGGCGAACCTCGCGGGGGACTCCGGGCGCGCGGGGCCGCCGGCCGCGGCCGCCCCCCTGGCAGCGCGCACAGCCGTGCCGGCGCGATCGGGCCCGCCCGCGGTGACGGAGGTGGCGCCATGACCCTCGCCCTGGCCGTGGCCGCGCTGACCGCCGTCGGCATCTGGCTGGTGCTGCGCGGCGGCGCGGTCCGCCTCATCGTCGGGTTCGTCCTGCTCGGGCATGCGGCCAACCTCATGCTCATCGCCGCCGGGGGGACCGACCGCCGCGAGGCGGCCCTGACCGGCCAGGTCGAGCCGGCCCTCGCCGCCGACCCGCTGCCCCAGGCGTTCGTGCTCACCGCGATCGTGATCACCTTCGGCCTGACGGTGTACCTGCTCTGGCTGGCGCCCCGCGCCGAGGAGGCAGCAGGACCGGGGGACTGGCCGCCGGAGGGATCGCCATGACCTCCGGTGCCTGGCTGCCCCTGCTCTTCGCCGTGCCGATCCTGGCCGCCGCGGTGTCGGTGCTGGACCGCTCGGGACGACTCGGCCGGGTGCTGGCCGTGGCGGTCCCCGCCGGTCTGGCCCTGGCGGGAGGAGCCCTGGTCTGGGCGACCCGGGACGGCCAGGTGGTGGTCGCCCAGGTGGCCGGGTGGCCGGGCGGGGTGGCGATCCCGTTCGTGGCCGACCTGTTCGCCGCCCTGCTGCTGACGCTGATCGGCCTGCTGGTGGTCGCCTCGATGGTGTTCGCCGTGGCCAGCGGGGTGGCAGCCGATCCGCTGGTGGCGCCGATGGTGCTCGTGCTGACCGCCGGCGTCGCCGGCGCGTTCCTCACGGCCGACCTGTTCAACCTCTTCGTGATGATCGAGGTCGCCCTGCTGCCCAGCTACGTGCTGATGGCCCGGACCGGCGGGCGCCGGGCCGCCCGGGCGACCCGCCTGTACCTGACGGTGAACCTGACCGCGTCCACGTTGCTGCTGGCCGGCCTTGCCGCCGTCTACGGCACGGCCGGCACGCTGAACCTCGCCGCGCTGGCCGGCCGGGGCGGCGAGCCGGTCGTGGCCACCGCGGTCGGGGTCGTGCTGGTCGCCCTGGCGGTCAAGGCCGCCGTGGTGCCGGTGCACACCTGGCTGCCCGCGACCTACCCGCACGCCTCCCCGGCGGTCACCGCACTGTTCTCCGGGCTGCTCACCAAGGTCGGCGTCTACGCGCTGATCCGGGTGGTCACCCTCGTGTACGAGCCGGGCCCCACCCTCACCGCGGTGGTGGTCGCCGTGGCCGCGGTCTCCATGGTGGTCGGGGTCCTCGGTGCCCTCGGCGAGCCGACCATGCGCGGGGTCCTGGCCTTCCACATGGTCAGCCAGACCGGCTACGTGCTGGTCGGCCTGGGCCTGGCCGGTGCGGTCGGCCTGGCCGCCGCCGTGTTCTACCTGGTGCAGTACGCGACCGTGAAGGCCGCCCTCTTCCTGGCCGTCGGCGCGGTCGAGGTCCGCCGTCGGACCGGCGTCATCAAGGAGCTGGGCGGGGTCGCGGCCGAGCACCGGTGGACGACGGTCACGTTCCTGCTCGGCGCCCTGTCGCTGACCGGGCTGCCACCCTTCTCCGGGTTCTGGGCCAAGCTGGGGATCCTCGGTGCCGCGGTCGAGGCCGGCAGCGCGGTCGCGTTCACGACCGCCCTGGTGGTCAGCCTCGGGACGATGCTGTCGATGCTCAAGCTGGGGACCGGGGTGTTCTGGGGCACCCGCCCGGCGCCGGCCCCGGACGCCGCCGCCGAACCGGCCCCGGTCGGTGCGGCCACCGCCGGTGCGGCCGCGGACCTCCCCGGCCGGATCGCGGCGGCCGACCCGGACCACGACCGTCGACCCGACTGGGACGCCCGACCCACCCTGCTGCGTGCGGCGCGTGAGCGTGGGTGGCCGGCCGGCCTGGTGGCCCCCGGCCTCGTGCTGGCGCTGCTCAGCCTCGTCGTCGGGCTGTACCCGGAGCCGCTGCTGGGCCTGGCGCAGACCGCGGGTCAGGTCCTGTCCGATCCCACCACGTACGTGCGGGGGGTGCTGGGCGGATGATCGTGATCCTGGTGGTGCGCCGGCTCGCCGCCCTGATCGCGCTGGCGGCGTGGGCCAGCGGGGCCATCGTGCGCGCCTCGCTGATGGTCGCGCGGGACGTGATCGCCCCGAGCCCCCGGGTCGTCCCCGGGGTGGTCATCGTGCCGCTGCGGTCACGGACGCCGCTGGAGACCGCCGTGGTCTCGGGCCTGATCATCCTGACCCCTGGGACGATGACGGTCACGATCCGCCCGGACGAGCGTGAGCTCTGGGTCCATGGCATGTACGCCGCGGACCCGGAGGCGCTGCGTGCGGAACTGCGCGAGCTCGAGGGGCGGGTCCTGCGCGCGCTGCGCGGAAGGGGGGCGCCATGAGCGGGCTCTGGACCTTCGCCCTGGTGCTGGTGGCTGGGGCCGTCCTGGCCGCGGTGTGGCGAGCCCTGCGCGGGCCGACCCCGGCGGACCGGGCCGTGGCCGCCGAGGCGGTGTTCGTCGCGTCGGTCTCGGCCATCGCGATCCTGTCGGTGCTGCTGGACGCCCCGCTGCTGCTCGACGTGGCCCTGGTCGCCGTCCTCGTGGGCTTCCTGACCACCATCGGGTTGTCGCACTTCGTCGACCGGACGGAGGACCGGACATGACAGCGCTGGCCGTGCTGGCAGGCATGCTCGGGCTCCTGGGTGCTGCGCTGGTCGCCCTCGCCGGCCTCGGCCTGATCCGGCTGCCCGACCCGTTGACCCGGGCCACCGCGGTGTCGAAGGCGGCCTCCCTGGGCGCGGTGCTGGTCCTGCTGGCCGTGCTGCTGGCCGATCCGCAACCCCGCACGGCCGTGGTGATCGGGCTCATCCTGGTCGCCCACCTCGTGACCAGCCCGCTGAGCGGTCTCGCCCTGGGTCGCGCCGCCTACCGCTCGGGCACCGCCCGACCACCGGTGACCCGGGTCGACGAGCCGGCGACCCGGGCGCGCCGACCGGGCATGACCGGCCCGCACGCCGGGCCGGGTGAGCCGGCTCCGCCGGGCGGCTCGGAACCCCGGTGAGTGGGTGATGCCGGCCTCGACGCCCAGGGCCCGACCCACGCGGGCAGGGGGCGGGCCGTGCTGCCCCCGCACGTGACCTTCGGCCCTTCCCGCGACTGCAACAGGTGACCTACGCTTCAGGTGTAGAAGGGGTGATCGTCGTGGTGCGCCTGACCCGGGACTCCGACCAGCAGCTCCTGCTCTTCGCCGACGACGGCGAGCCGCCGGCCGACGTCGCGTGGGCGTGGATCACCAGCCACCGCTGGCCCGGGTGGTCGCTGGAGGCCGTGACCGTCCACTGGGCGAGCATCACCGACGGGGAGGACCTCAGGGTCTCGCGGTTCGTGCAGCGCACCCCACCGGCCGAGTCGCGCTTCACGTCCGACGCCCACGTCGAGGTGTCGGGCGACCCGCGGGTGGTGCTGCTCGACCGCTCGGACCCCTCGCTGATGGTCGTCGGGTGCCACCACCGAGGCCACTTCGCCGGCATGTGGGCGGGCAGTGCCACCGAGTGGCTGCTGGTGCATCCCCCGGCCCCGGTGCTCGTCGCGCGCCATGGGTACCGGACCCGCACGGTCGCGATCTGCGTCGACGGCAGCCCGCACGCCCTGCGCGCCATCGAGGCGTTCGGGTCCTGCCCGTGGGCAGCCGGGGTGGAGCTGAGCCTGGTGTCGGTCGAGGACGGGCACACGGACGTCGAGCAGGCGCTCCGCGTGGCCCAGGCCGCGCTGCCCAAGGGGCTGCGGGCCGCCCGGGCCGAGTCGCTGTCGGGGCCGCCCAAGCGGGTCCTGGCCGACTTCGCGCGGGACCGCGAGGTGGACCTGGTGGTGCTGGGGACCCGCGGCCTGACCGGCCTGGCCCGGCTGCGCGCCGGCTCGACGGTCTCCGCGCTGCTCAAGGACACGACAGCCAACCTGCTCATCGCCCACGCGGGGGAACCGGCGACCGCCGAGGCGTGAGGCCAGCGGCCGCGGCCCACGACTGGTGACCTCCGGCGGGCCTGGAGCCTCTGGTCGCGGACTCCCCGCCCGCCTAGCGTGGGAATCGGGAGGGGAGAACGATGCGCAGGACCGCATGGATCGTGCTGCTGCTCCTGCTCGCCAGCTGGGTGGCAGCCGCTGGCGTGGACGTGCTCGCCGCAGCGGCCGTGGCACCCGCCGTGGCACCCGCCGCGGCGCCCGCCGTGCTGCCGGGCGCGCTCAACGCGTGCGCCCGGCAGTCACTGCGACGCGTCACCCTGGTGCGGACGGGGATCAACGTGGACCGGCGCTGCCAACAGGCGTACGTCACGCGCAACGGCCGGATCATCAAGGTCTGGCGGGCGACGACCGGGAAGCCGGGCTACCGCACGCGCGCCGGCCACTGGCGGGTCTACCGGCGGATCAACGGATGGACCGAGTCCCGGCTCTACCCGGGCGCCTGGATGTACCGGCCGCTGTACTTCAGCGGCGGTCAGGCGCTGCACGGATCGGCTACGGACGCGTTGGTCACGCCGTACCCCGCCTCGCACGGCTGCGTCCGGATCTGGCGGCGCAACGTGGACTGGCTGTGGGCGAACGGCTATGCCCGCATCGGGACGCGGGTGTACGTCTTCTGACGGCGCAGCAGGGGGCCACGCCAGCTCAGGCGGGGTCGACCGGCACCTTCCCGGCGAGGACGGCCAGGCCGTCGCGGGCGGCACGTTCGGCGTCGAGCACGCGCTGGTGCATCGCGCGTGCGGCCTCGAGGGTCCGCAGGGCGTCCTGCTCGGCCTGCGTGCACGCCGCAACGCCCTGCGCACGATCGCGCCGGGCCGACTCGAGGTCGTTGCGGTAGCCCCGCAGCTCACCCTCGCCGAGCTCCACGGCTCGCGCGAGCAGGTGCCGGAAGCTCGCCCGCGCCTTCTTGGCGGTGGTCTTGCGCGAGAGGCCGTCGAGCTCCTCACGCACCGCGACCCGCATGAACACCAGCGGGTCGGACACGTAGCGGGCGCTCGCCGCCGCCTCCTCGGCGCGGGAGCGCGCCTCACGCGCCGCGGCCAGGTCCTGCTCGGCCTCGCGCACGGCAGCCGCCGCGGCCTGCAGGTGCCCGGCGAACCTGTCGGTGACGGCCTGGGCAAGGCGGTCCCACTCGGGCTGGGTGATGCGGTCGGCGCCGTGCGGATCGGCGGCCGTGGGCCGGTCGGTCATCTGTCCTCGGGGTCGCAGCGGGTGGGGGTGCCGCTGATCCTCCCACGCCCCGGCCGGGGCGGCCGCACGCCTGCTCGGGCCGCTGCCCCGGCCCACGACGGCACGGCCTGCCTGACCGGTGCCGCGGCGCGGCGGCGATGTCAAGTCGCGGCCCCGGTGCCATTGACGCCGCTGGAGCGAGAGTGCTTGTCTTCGCTTGGATCCTCGTCCTCGATCCGGGAGGCCTCCCATGGGACACGTCCACGCACCGTTCGCAGCGAAGTGGCTCACCGGACTGGCGGGCCTCGCCCTGGCGGTTGGCGCCCTGGTGGCCGCCCCCACGGCCACCGCCCAGCCCGCGCTGTGCGACCCCTTCGGGGACCCGGTCGTGGACGCGTCGGTGCCAACGGCCAGGGAGGTCATCGGGATCGACCTCGGCGACCGCGACGTCACCACCGCCGAGTCCGACGCGTACCTCATGGCGGTCTCCGCCGCGAGCCCGATGGTGACCGACGGGGTGCTGGGCACCTCGGTCCAGGGCCGGCCCCTGCGCTACGCGGTGGTGGGGCAGGAGCGGTGGGTCACCAAGGCCGGCCTGTCGCAGATCGGGCGGGACATCAACCGGCTCCGCGACGCCCGGACCCCGGAGGCGCAGGCACGGGCGATCATCCGCGCGATGCCCTCCATCCTGTGGGTGGCCGGCAACGTGCACGGCGGTGAGGAGAGCGGCACCGACGCGTCGCTGCAGGTGCTGTACGAGCTCGCCGCCCGCACCGACTGCGCGGCCAAGGAGATCCTCGACGACGCCATCGTCGTGATCCTGCCGACCCAGAACCCGGACGGCCGGGAGGCCGACACGCGCCGGAACGCGTACGGCTTCGACATGAACCGCGACTGGTTCGCCCGCACCCAGGTGGAGACCGACAGCAAGCTCGAGCAGCTGCGCAAGCTGCCGCCGCAGGTGTTCATCGACGCGCACGAGATGGGGCGGGCCACCTACTTCTTCCCGCCCAACGCCGACCCGGTCTACCACGACATCGGTGAGACCCCGTTGGACTGGATCTACAACCTCTACGGCACGGCCATCCAGGAGGCCTTCGGCCGGTTCTCGATCCCGTACTTCAACGGCGACGTCTACGACCTGCTGTACATGGGGTACGGCGACAGCGTCCCGACCACGGGGTTCAACGCCGCGGGCATGACCTTCGAGAAGGCCAACGGCGACCCCACCAGCCAGCGTGTCCGCGAGCAGTACGTCGCGATCTGGGCGACGCTGAGCGCCGCGGGGGCGAAGGACGACGAGCTGCTCACCGAGTGGCGGGCCGAGCACATGACCGCCTACCAGCAGGGCGTCGCCGGCCAGCTCGAGCCCAACCAGCTCTACTGGGAGGGCGCGGCCATCGAGAACCCCGTGCCCGACATCACCGTCAGGCACTACTTCCTGCGCACCGACGACCCGGCGAAGGCCGACGAGGTGGCGCGCATCGCCCGGCGGCTCCAGCGGATGGACATCGACGTCTACCGACTGGTCCGACCCCTCCAGGTGCCCGACTACACGGCGTACGGCCGGCCCACGGAGCCCACCACCCTGCCGGTCGGCACCCTGTGGGTCCCGATGGCCCAGGGCCAGAAGCACTGGATCCAGGCGATGCTGCACGAGGACACCTACGTGCCGTTCCCCTACTTCTACGACGTGACGGCCTGGAGCGCTCCCCTGCTGGAGAACGTCGCCGGTGGCCGCTCCGGAGCCGACCTGAGGCCCCAGGCGGCCCCGTTGGCCGAGCAGTCGGAGCCCGCCCGGGCCTCGGTCGGGCAGGCGCCGCGCCTGGCGGTCTGGCAGATCTCGACGACCTCGACGGGAAGCATCGAGTCGTCCGGTTGGCTGCGGTGGTGGCTCGACAACCGTACCGGGCTGCCGTTCACGGACCTGACCGCCGAGCAGATCGCCAGCGGGAGGTTGGCCGACTTCGACGTCCTGGTGGTCCCGACCGGGTCCGACGCCACGGCCAGCGCGGCCCTGGGCACCGAGGGACGACAGGCCCTCACCCGCTGGGTGCGCGCCGGGGGCCGGCTGGTCACCCTGCGGGACAGCTCCCGACTCGCGACCCGCCTCGGCCTCACCTCGGCGACCTTCGAGTCCGCCACCTCGGACATCCCCGGCTCGCTCGTCCGCGTGCAGGTGGATCCGGCCAGCCCGCTGGCCGACGGGGTGGGGCGGACCGCCTACGCGATGTACGAGTACGAGTTCGTCTGGAGCGCCCCCGAGGCGTCCTCACCCGTCCGCTACCCGACGATGAGCGATCCCGACTGGTTCATCTCCGGATTCGCCGACGGCGAGGAGCAGCTGTCCGGCAGGACCGCGGTCGTGGACGAGCAGGTCGACGACGGCCGGATCGTGCTGTTCGGCTTCGACCCGAACTACCGCGCCTTCACCAACGGGACGGCCCAGCTGTTGCTCAACGCCATCACCGGACCAGCGCCCGGCCCTGCGGCTGCCGCCTCGAACCGCGTGGCTCCGCAGTCCGCCGGTCCGTCGGTCGAGGTGTCCGAGCGCATGGTGATCAGCGTCCGTCCGGGTGCCGCCGATCGCGTCCGGGCGCTGCTCGACGCCAGGGGGGCCTCCGCCGAGGTCGTCCGCTCGCCGGGCGTGGTCAGCTTCCGGGTCGACCTGGGTGGACTCGGCGCGGACGAGCACCCATGGGCCCAGCAGGTCGCCGTGGACGCGGCTGCCCTCGGGCGTCAGGTGGTCGCCATCCGGCTGCCGTGACGGCCGACCGGCGGACCTGGTTCGCGCGCCATCGGATGCCGATGCCGTCTGAGCCGACGGTCCACAGCCTGGTGTGTAGACAGTTCGAACCACGCGCCAGCCCGGCGGTCGGCTAGGCTGCCGACGCACCTGCACGAGGACCGGGAGGCCGTCCATGAGGCTGGATCTGCGCGCACTGCTGGCGGCCCGGGCGGGCCTCGGGGTCCCGGAGCGGGCGGGGGTCCTGGCGGGCTCGACGGTGGTGGGGCGGTCGTTCTCGCGGGGGCTGATGCCGCGCTCGACCGCCGACCAAGCGATCGTCACGGGTGCGTCGTCGGCGTTGAACTACGGGCTGACGGCCGCGTCGCAGTCGTTGATCGAGGCGGTGGCGGTGCGGGTCGTGGGCCGGGGCGGGGACCCGGCAGCGCGGCTGGGCCGGCGGCAGGTGATCCTGGTCGGTGACGTGGCCGCGATGGGGCTGGGCGTGCTGGCCCAGCGGGCGTTGGCGCACCGCAAGGACGAGCCGATCGCCCGGGCCTGGGGGCGCACGTTCAGCTGGCGGATCGCGGTGGGCGGGTTGGCTGGCGCGATCGTCGTGGGCAGCGACCTGCTCCTGGAGGCGATCGGCGACGAGCGGCGGCCCTGGCTGCGCTCGGCGCCGGTCGCCCTGCCGTTGGGTGCGGGGCTGGCGGCGTGGCAGTACCACCGGCTGCGCCGCGGGATGCTCGCGGCGGGGGTGGGCCATGACGCCGGGGGCGAGGAGCTGGAGGGCAGCCAGACGGTCGCGGTCGGCCGGTCGGTCGCGATCGGGGCGGGGGTGGCCGCTGGCCTGATGGTGGCGGCGACCGGGGAGCGGGCGTTCGCCGGTGGGGTGGCCGCGCTGGTGACTGCCGCGAACCCCCGCGCCGAGCTGCTGGGCCGCCCGATCGGGCACCTGCTGGCGCTCGGCTTGCTGGGGGCGGCCGGCTACCAGGGCCTGCACGTGGTGTTCCACAAGGCCGAGACCGCCGGGGACGCGGTCGAGGCCGCGTACGCCGCCGCGCCGAGCTCGCCCCACGTCAGCGGCGGGCCGCGCAGCGCGGTCTCCTGGGAGACGATCGGCCGGGAGGGTCGCCGGTTCGTGAACATGGCCATGACCACCGATGAGATCGAGGCGGTCGTGGGGGGGACGGCCATGCCGCCGATCCGGGTGTTCGTGGGCCTGGAGACCAGGGCCACGACCAGCGAGCGCGCGGATCTGGCGATGCGCGAGCTCGAGGCCCTCGGTGCCTTCGAACGCTCCCACATCGTGTTCATGTCCCCGACCGGGACCGGGTACCTCAACTACGTGACCGCGGAGTCGCTGGAGCTGCTGACCCGCGGCGACGTCGCGCTGGTGGCCATGCAGTACTCGCTGCGGCCCTCGCCGCTGTCGCTGGGGCGGGTGGGGATCGGCATCGACCAGAACAACGCGTTCCTGCACGCGCTGAAGTGGCGGCTGGCCGCGATCCCCGAGGAACGCCGCCCGAAGCTGCACATCTTCGGCGAGTCCCTTGGGGCGCAGACCTCCGAGGACGTGTTCGCCGAGGAGGGCACCGCCGGGCTGCAGCGCGTCGGCATCGACCGCGGCCTGTTCCTCGGCACCCCGGCCGCAACGAGGTTCCGGCAGCGCTGGCTGTCGGACCCGGCCGCGGTGGACCCCGACGGGGAGGTCGTCGAGGTGGCCAACCACGCGGAGTTCCTGGCCCTGCCCGACGAGGTGCGGGCCCGGGCCCGGTACTTCCTGCTGACCCACCACAACGACGCCATGCCGAAGTTCTGGTTCCCACTGGCGGTGCAGGCCCCGGACTGGATGGGTCCGGCCGAGACCCGCGAGCCCGGCGTCCCGCGGGAGACCGCGTGGCGGCCGTACATCACGTTCCTGATCACGCTCATGGACGTCAAGAACGCCATGAACGTCATCCCCGGGCAGTTCGTCGCCAATGGTCACGACTACCGCGCCAGCCTGCCCCGGTTCACCTCGCTGGCCTACGACCTGCCCGCTGACGACGAGACCCTGGCGACGATGGAGCGCGTCCTGGCCGAGCGCGAGCTGCACTGGGCCGAGCAGCGCCTCATCACCCAGCAGTACACCGACGCGCAGGCCGAGGTCGAGGCCCAGCTCGCGAAGTGGGGGGTCCCCGCTCAGGACATCCCCAGCATGGCTCCCGGCAGCACCTCGAGCGGCTGAGCGGCGAAGGTCTCGATCGGGTGTCGTGCCCCGGTGGCGCTGGTTCCCTCAGCGCAGGCTCAACGCGGCCAGCGCGGCGTTGACGATCGACCCGGAGTCGAGGTCGTGCGCCGCGTAGAGCGCCGCGACCGACCCTGACTCACCGAACCCGTCGACGCCCAGGGGGACGCTGGGCGCACCCAGGGCCGAGCCCAGCCATGCCAGGCTGTGGGAGGCGGCGTCGTGGACCGTCACCACAGGAGCCCGCTCCGGGAAGCACGCGCGCAGGGCGCCGGGGATGCTCGGCGTCGTGGCGGTCCGAACGCCCTGGCGCAGGGTGCGCTGCCAGGCGCGGTACAGCCGGTCGGCGGAGGTGACGTCAACGACGTGGGCCGCGACGCCCTCGCCGCGAAGCTCCTCGGCTGCCGCGAGCACCTCGGGCAGCACCGCCCCTGTGCCGACGACGTGCACCACGGGGGAGTCCGGCGGCAGGGCCGGATCCGACTGCCACGCGTCCACGAGCCGGTAGCCACCGGCCAGCACCGCCCGGCGCAGCACCGCATCGCCGAGGCGTGCCCGGGCCGCGGCGAACGCCGACTGGTCCAGGGGCCGGGTGCTCAGGCGGAAGTAGTAAGCCCCGGTCTCGGCCGGCTCCGCGGTCACGTGCCGGTCGGGGGCGGCGACGCGCGCCAGGGCGTCGCGCAACAGCCAGTTGAGGGCTCCGGCGAACGCCGGTTCGAGCAGGGTGACACCCGGCAGCTCCAGCCCGACCGACGCGGTGAGCGTGGACTGGTGCGCACCGCCCTCCGGCGCCAGCGAGATCCCCGACGGCGTGCCCGCGACGACGAAGCGGGAGCCCTGGTAGGCAGCGTGGATGAAGGCGTCGAGGCCGCGCAGGACGAACGGGTCGTAGACGGTCCCGATGGGCAGCAGCTGCTGCCCGGAGAGCTCGCCAGCCAGGCCGAGCTGGCCCAGCATCAGGAACAGGTTCATCTCCGAGATGCCCAGCTCGATGTGCTGGCCGGAGGGGCCCTCCTGCCAGCGCAGCACGGGGTCCTCATGCCACAGGGGCCGTGGATCGGGCGAGTACACCCCGGTCCTGTTCAGGAAGCCGGCCAGGCTGGTCGAGGTCGCCACGTCGGGCGCGGTGGTCACCAGGTACGGCGCGACGGTCTCGTCCCGTGACAGGTCCACCAGGATCCGGCCGAACGCCTCCTGGCTGGCCAGCGGGCGCTCGCCCACCCGGAACCCGCCGTCCGGGTCCACCGTCACGGTCAGGTCAGCGGCACGCACGGGCAGGGCGAGGTGCTCCCGACGCCGGGCGCACAGGATGCCTTCCGGGCCCTGCGGGTCGAAGCGGTCCCACTCGTCGGCCGCGGTCAGCCCGGTGGCTGCGCGCAGTGCGTCCACCTGCTCGCCGCTGAGCAGGGCGCTGTGATTGCGGGATTCCCGGCAAGCGGCAGCCCCCAGCCCTTCACGGTGTACGCGAAGAGCACGCTGGGCCGGTCGACCACCGCGTCGCAGGCGGCGAACGCCGCCAGGAGCGCAGGGATGTCGTGGCCGCCCAGGTCGCTGACCAGCTCGGCCAGGGCGGCGTCGGACACGCCCGCGCACGCGTCGGTGACCTCAGCCGGGGCGCCGGCGAGGAAGCGCACGCGCACCTGCTCGAGGGGCAGCGTGAACATCGACTGGTAGTGCTCGTTGGGCATGGCGTCCAGCCAGGCGCGCAGCGCTGCCCCGCCCGGCCGTGCGAACGCCGCCTCGAGCCTGCGGCCGTACTTCAGCTCGACGACGTGCCACCCGGCGGCCTCGAACTGGCTGCGCCACTGGGCGATCCGCACGCCCGGGACGACCCGGTCCAGGGACTGCCGGTTGACGTCGACGACCCACAACACGGTGCCCAGCCCCGTGGTGGCGGGGTCGGCCAGCGCCTCCCAGATGTTGCCCTCGTCGAGCTCGGCATCGCCGAGCAGGCTGACGAACCGGGCGCGGCGGCGGGGGCCGAAGTGGTCGTCGACGTAGCGCCGGGTGGCTGCGGCGAACAGGGTCGCGGCCGGTCCCAGGCCCACGGAGCCGGTGGAGAAGTCGACGCGGTCGGGGTCCTTGGTCCGGCTGGGGTAGGCCTGCAGGCCGCCGAACTCGCGCAGCCGGGTGAGGTAGGAGCGGTCCAGGCCACCCAGCAGGTAGTGCAGGGCGTGCAGCACCGGCGATGCGTGCGGCTTGACCGCCACCCGGTCCTCGGCGTCGAGGTGGGCCATCCACAGCGTGGTCATCACCGAGACCAGCGACGCCGACGACGCCATGTGGCCGCCGACCTTGACCCCGTCCCTGGTCGCCCGCTCCCGGTTGGCGGCGTCCACCATCCGGACCGCCAGCCAGAGGACCCGACGCTGGATCGAATCGAGCAGGTCGGGACCCGGCGTGGCCGGGAGCATGCCCGGCTCGGGCGCGGGGAGCGCCGTGATGGACGGGTCGCTGGCCGCAGCGATCGGCGTGGTCACCTGGCCACCCCCACGGGCGGTGCGGTCCCCACCGCCCGTGCCGTCGTCCGGTGGCGGTGGGTTGCCGAAAGCGCCCGGTCGAGGTCGGCCACCAGGTCCTCGGCTGACTCCAGCCCCACCGAGAGGCGCAGCAGCCCGGCGCTGGGCCGTGCTTCCGGGGGCACCGGCCGATGAGTCAGCGCCGCCGGATGCTGGATCAGTGAGTCGACCCCACCGAGCGAGACCGCGTGGGTGATCAGCGTGAGGGACTCGGCCACGCGGCGCGCAGCGTGGAAGCCGCCGAGCAGCTCGACGGCCAGGATCGAGCCCGGGCCGGCCATCTGCGAGTCGAGCAGGTGCGTGGGATCGGCGCCCGGCCGGGAGGGGTGCATGACGCGCGCCACCGCCGGATGCTCGGCGAGCGCAGCTGCCACCTGCGTGGCGGTGGCCTGCTGCGCCCGGACCCGGATGGGCAGGGTGGGCAGGCCGCGGTGCAGCAGGTAGGCCGCCACAGGGTTGAGGATCCCGCCGGTGATCGCGCGCACCCGTCGCAGGGCCTCGATCCACCCGGAGTCCGCGGCGACCAGGCCTCCGAGGGCGTCGGAGTGCCCGCCGATGAACTTGGTCGCCGAGTGCAGCACGAGGGCGGCACCCAGCTCGGCCGGCCGCTGCAGGACCGGGGTGGCGAACGTGTTGTCGACCATCACCGGCACGCCGGCGGCGCCGGCGACCACCCGGCGGATGTCCACGAGGTCCAGCGTCGGATTCGCCGGGGTCTCCAGGATGACCAGTCCGGTGTCGGGCCGCAGGGAGGCGGCGACCCCGTCCGGAGTCGTGAACGTGACCGTGGTGCCCAACGTCCCGGTGCCCAGGAGGTGGTCGGACCCCCCGTACAGCGGGCGCACCGCGACCATGTGCGGGGTGCCCCGCTGGACCAGGGTGAGCAGCACCGCACTGAGCGCGGCCATGCCGGAGGCGAAGGCGATGGCCTCCTCGGTGCCCTCGAGCTCGGCGATGGCGTCCTCCAGCCGGGCGACCGTCGGGTTCCACAGGCGCTGGTACACCGGCGACTGGCCCGCCGCGCAGCGGCCGCCCGACGCCAGCGTCTCGTAGGAGTCGCCCCCGTCGACGATGCTGGGCAGGGGGTTGGTGCTGGACAGGTCGATGGGTGGGGCGTGGACCCCCAGGGCGGTCAGGTCAGCGCGGCCCGCGTGGACCGCGGTGGTGTCGAATGAGTGCTCCACGCCGCCAGCCTCAGTCGATGCTTCGACCACACGCAAGCCCCGACGAAGAACAACGAGAAGGAGCTACGATCCGTCGAAGGATTGCATGACCGAGACCAGGGGGTTCCCGCCGTGCCGAACATCCTTCGATCACTCGACGCGACCGACACCGCCCTCCTCTCGGCGCTGCAGCAGGACGCACGCATCTCCAACGCGCAGCTGGCCGCGCACGCAGGTGTGGCCCCGTCCACCGCGCTCGTGCGGCTGCGTGGCCTGCGGCGGTCCGGTGTGATCCGGGGGTTCCGGGCGGAGGTCGATCCGGCGGCCGTGGGCAGGCCTGTCCAGGCCCTCGTCGCCGTTCGCCTCCGTGCGCACGATCGTGCGGTCATCGACTCGTTCGCGCGTCGCGTGCCGTACCTGCCCGAGGTGGTGCAGACCTTCCACGTGGCCGGGGCGGACGACTACGTGCTGCACGTCGCAGTCCCCGACGCGGGGCGGTTGCGGGACTTCGTCCTGGACCACCTCACGACCCATCCGGCCGTCGGCCACACCGAGACCAGCCTCGTGTTCACGCACACGGAGGGGCATCGCGGACCCCTGGCGGCCGAGCCCAGCTCCTGACCGGCGCCCCACGGCGCTCCTCGGAGGGCCGTGCGCGAGGCACCCGTCGGGCGGAGCCCGCCGAGGGGGGGCAGGTGGGGGCGCCGCAGGGGGCCGGGTCAGTCCTGGTGCTTCGGCCCCGGCCCGAAGAGGATGTCGTCGAAGCTCGGCACCGCCGGGCGGGCGCCGCGCGCCGGCGTGGGCCGCGGCGGGGCGTCGAACAGGGGCACGTCCTCGGCGTCGGTCGTCGGGCCGTCGCCCTCGTCGGACGGCTCCGCGCCGGCCTCGGCGTCCGCAGCGTCCCCACGCTCGTCGGCGGCGTCCTGCGACCCGTCCTCGGCGAGCGCCTCCCCGGCCTCGGGCTCCTCCTCGGGATCGTGCAGCCCCGCGACTGCCGCCTCGTCGATCGCCTCCTGCTCGCGCTCCTCGTCGAGCTCGGCCTCCAGGGCACCGGCGAGCGCCGCATCGTCCTCGGCCGCCCCGTCGGCACGCCCGCCCCGACCGGGGCGCGGCGTGAGGATCGCGACGGGCCTGTCGGCGTACTCGTCGTCCTCGTCGTCGGCGACCGGCGCCACCGCGGCGAGCACCGGCCGGTTGGGGACCAGGTGCAGCGGTTCCTCGGAGGTGATCGCCGACAGGGCCCGGGCGTTGTCGTCGGCCACGGTCATGGTGCGGTTGCCGCTGTCGTAGGTCCACGTCGCCACGTGCACGTTCGGCGGGAGCGGGAAGGTGGCGATGACCACCCAGAGGCCGTCGTCGCGGCGCCAGGCGTCCCACGCGATGTCCGCGGGGTCCACGCCGGCGGCGTGCAGCCGCTCGGACACGACGTCGCCGAGTTCGATGTCCCCGCCCGGACGGCGGACCTCGGTGGCCTGGGCCTGCTGGGCGACCCACGCGCGCTCGGTCAGCACCGGTCCCTCGAACCGGCGGACGTGCTCCAGCGGCAGGCCGCTGGCGGCGGCGACATCCTCGGCGGTGGCCCCGGCCCGGATCCGGGCCTGGATCTCGCGGGGTCGCAGCTGCCCGGACTGCTCGAGCTCGACCTGCCCCATGCGCGCCCGGTCCCGTCGGACCGCCGCTGAGAGGCGCTCGTCGATCTCGACGGTGTACTTCTGGCCGTCCTTGCCGGCCAGGACCAGACGGGAGCCGTCAGGGGACAGCCCGTCGAACGTCAACTCGCGCATGGGTCTCCTCGCCAACACGGGGCCGTGGGCCGCAACGGCGCCATTGTGCCGCAGGCCGGCCCGAGGTGGCCGCAGTGGCGGCGGTCGGCGAGGATCGGGTTCGTGGATGCCCTGCTCATCGTCTCCTTCGGGGGCCCGGAGGGCCCCGACGACGTCGTGCCCTTCCTCGAGCGGGTGACGCGCGGGCGGGGGATCCCGCGCGAGCGCCTGGTCGAGGTGGGGGCCCACTACACCCACTTCGGTGGGGTCTCGCCGATCAACGACCAGAACCGTGCGCTCGTGGCCGCGATCCGTGCCGAGCTCGACCGACGCGAGGAGGCGCTGCCGGTCCTCTGGGGCAATCGCAACTGGCACCCCCTCCTGCCCGCCGCGCTGCGCGGGGCCCGCGACCTCGGGGTGGACCGCATCTTCGGCTTCCTCACCTCGGCGTACTCCTCGTACTCGGGCTGCCGGCAGTACCGGGAGAACCTCTTCGACGCCGTCGCCGAGGTGCAGGCGGAGGACCCGGGCTGGCGGCCGGAGGTCCACAAGCTGCGCACCTACTGGAACCACCCCGGCTTCGTCGCGCCGGTGGTGCAGGCCACCAGGGCGGCGCTGGCCGAGCTGCCGCCGGGCAGCCGGCTGGTCTTCACCACCCACTCGATCCCCACGGCCGACGCCGACCGGTGCGACTACGTCGCCCAGCACCGCGACCTCGCCGCCGTCGTCGCCGCGGCCGTCGGCCACGACACGTGGGACCTCGTCTACCAGTCACGCTCGGGCGCGCCGCACGTGCCGTGGCTGGAGCCGGACATCAGCGACCACCTCAGGGCCCTGGCCGGGGCCGGGGTCCCGGGCGCCGCGATGGTCCCGATCGGCTTCGTCAGCGACCACATGGAGGTGATCTGGGACCTCGACACCGTCGCCGCCGAGACCGCCGCCGAGGTCGGCCTGCCGGTGGCCCGCGCCGCGACGCCGGGCACCGACCAGCGGTTCGTCGCGATGGTGGCCGACCTGCTCGCCGAGCAGCGGGCCCACGCCGACGGGCAGGCCGGCGTCGACCGGCCGACGCTGGGGGCGCTCGGCGCACGTCCGACCCCGTGCGCCCCCGGCTGCTGCCCGAACCCGCGCGGCCCGCGCCCGGCGCTGTGCGGCTCGGACCCGACGTGACCGGCGCCGACGCCCCGGCGGGCCGCCCGATGCCGGCCGACCTCGGCCTGGACCACCCGCTGCTGTCACTGGCATGGCGAGCCGCCAGCGCCGCCGGCGGGCTGCTGCTCGACGGCTGGCACCGGCCCCTGACCGTGGCGACGAAGAGCACCCGGACCGACGTCGTCACCCAGATGGACACCGCCGCGGAGGCGCTGCTGGTCGGCATGATCCGCGCGGAGCGCCCCGACGACGGCCTGCTCGGCGAGGAGGGCGCCGACCGCACCGGCAGCTCCGGCGTGCGCTGGGTGCTCGACCCGCTGGACGGCACGGTGAACTACCTCTACGGCCTGCCGACCTGGGGGGTGAGCGTCGCCGCCGAGATCGGCGGGGCGGTCGCGGTCGGGGTCGTCGCCGTGCCGGCGCACGGCGAGACGTATCTCGCCGTGCGGGGGCAGGGCAGCGTGCTGGTCCGCTCGGCGGCCGGCGGAGGAGCCGAGGTCGAGCGGCTGGTGCCCAACCGACCGGCCGAGCTCGGCCAGTGCCTCGTCGCGACCGGCTTCGGGTACGCCACGGGGCGGCGCGCGGCCCAGGCCCGGGCCCTCGCCACGGTGCTGCCCGAGGTCCGCGACATCCGTCGCGCCGGTGCCGCCGCCGTGGATCTCTGCTGGGTCGCGGCTGGGCGGGTCGACGCCTACTACGAGCGCGGGCTGAACCCGTGGGACTTCGCCGCCGGGGCGCTGGTGGCGCGGGGGGCGGGCCTGGCCGTGGGTGGACCGGGCGGCGGCGATCCCTCCACCGAGCTCACCTGGGTCGCCCCGCCGCACCTGGCCGACGCCTGGCTGGCCCTGCTGGACCGCGCTGGCGCCGATCGTGACTGACCGGCGGGACCGAGGACCCTGTCCGCGGCGTCGCCGACTGGGCACGATGGTGCCGGCGGGACCCCGGCGGCAGGAGCGGACGTGAGCGGGAACGGTGGCGGTGCCGGCGCGGCCGGCGGTGGCGCGATCTACGGCCTGGGCATCTTCGGTGCCCTCGTGTGGTTCTGGCAGCAGGCGGACTCCTTCTGGGAGTACGTCCTGGCGTTCGTCCAGGGCCTGTTCTGGCCGGCGTGGCTCGTCTACGAGGTGTTCGACGCCCTCAGCCGGACCCCCGCGGCCGGCTGAACGAGGTTGGCTGAACGGGCTCGGCTGAACCGGGCCAGCTGAACGGGTCGGCCGACCCGTCACGGTCGGTGCGATGCCGCGCCGTCGTCGGCGCGGCCATCCCGCGGGCTGGCGGGGCAGGACCGCGCCGCGCCGCCGGTGCGGCCCTGGCCGGGCCGTGTGAGGATCCGTCGCATGACCGAGGCGACGTTCTGGTTCGACCCCATCTGCCCCTGGGCCTGGGTGACCTCCCGCTGGATGCTCGAGGTCGAGGCGGTCCGGCCGGTCACCGTGCGATGGCGGGTGATGTCCCTGGCCGTCCTGAACGAGGGCCGGGACCTGCCGGAGGGGTACCGGGCGATGCTGGATCGGGCCTGGGGCCCGGTGCGGGTGCTGACCGCCGCGCGCCTGGCGCACGGCGACGACGTCGTCCTGCCGCTGTACACGGCGATGGGCGAGCAGCTGCATCCCGGGGGGCTCTCGGACTACCCGCTCGTGTGCGCGAAGGCACTCGCGGAGGTCGGGCTGCCGGCCACCCTCGGGGAGGCTGCCGACAGCGACGCCCTCGACGGCGAGCTGCGCGCCGAGCTCGAGCGGGCCATGGCGCCGGTCGGCATGGACGTGGGCACGCCGACCATCCACGTGCCCGGCCCCGACGGCACGACCATCGGCTTCTTCGGCCCCGTGCTGACGCCGGCCCCGCGTGGTGAGGCGGCGGGGCGGCTGTGGGACGGGGTCCTGGCCGTCGCCGGCACCCCCGGCTTCTTCGAGCTCAAGCGCAGCCGTACGGAGGAGCCCGACTTCAGCTGAGCGCTCGAGCGCAGCCGTACCGCGCTCAGCCGAGCCGGCGCAGCTCGGCGTTGTACCAGTGCGCGTTGGCCGCGTAGGTCTGCACGGCGGACTCGATGAGGTGCCGGGGGGCGGCATCGGGCCTGATCCGCGCCGGCACGCCCATGGCCATCGCGCCACCGGGGACCTCGGTGCCCGGCGCGACCACGGCCCCGGCGGCCACGAAGCCCCACGACCGCACGACCGCGCCGTGCAGGACCACCGAGCCGGACCCGGCGAGGGAGTCGTCCTCCAGCGTGCAGCCCTCGAGGTGCACCCGGTGCCCCACGACGCACCGGTCCCCGACCACGGTGTCCAGCTGCGAGGTGCAGTGCAGCACCGAGCCGTCCTGGATCGACGTCCGGGCCCCGACCACGATCCGGCCCGAGTCGCCGCGCAGCACGGCCGTCGGCCAGATCGACGACTCCGGTCCGACGACCACGTCCCCGATGAGGACGGCGTCGGGATGCACGAACGCGGTGGGGTCGATCGTGGGGGTCCGGTCCCCGATCGCGTAGAGCGGCATGTGGTCCTCCTGTCGGCCCCGCGTGCGGCGGGTGGTGCGCATGAGTGGTCGATCCGGCCGGCCTACGGCATGATGCCCCGAACGTTCGGGCATACTGCCGCCCCGTTGGGCGTTGTACCGACCCGAGATCAGCCGATTCCCATCATGGGGGGAGTGCAGCACAGATGGCCACCGACTACGACGCGCCGCGCAAGACCGAGGACGACGGCCTTGCCGAGGACTCCATCGAGGAGTTGAAGGCCCGGCGCGTCGACAAGGCCGCCTCGACGGTCGACGTCGACGAGACCGAGCTCGCGGAGAACCTCGAGCTGCCGGGCGCCGACCTCTCCGACGAGAGCCTGAGCGTGCGTGTCCTGCCCCGCCAGGCCGACGAGTTCACGTGCGGCCGGTGCTTCCTGGTGCACCACCGCAGCCAGCTGGCGGGCGAGAAGGACGGCCTGCCCATCTGCCGGGAGTGCGCCGCCTGACCGGACCACGCATGCGCAGCACCCCGGACACGGGGTCCACGTCCGTGCGGACCGGGCGGGCCCGGGTCAGTCCTCCTCGTCGTCGAGCGCCCTGTACACCAGCGCTTCGATCAAGGCCAGCACCGAGGCCATGGCCGCGGCCCACAGGATCTTCTCCACGATCGACGCGTGCCGGGAGCGGACCAGCGGTGCCGGCCGACCGGTCTTGGCCTCGAACCCCTTCGACATGGCCTTGCGGGCCCCCCACGCCGCGCCCATCGTGATCAGCGGGGCAACGCTGCGGGCCGTGGCACGGACGTTGCGGGTCGGGGCAGCTGCACTCATGGCGCCAGCCTGCCACGGGCCCCGCTGATCGCGCGCGACAGCCGCTGCGGGTCCCTCGTGGCCAGCAGCCACGTCCGATGCGGGTCCTCGGCGTCGATGACCTCGA
This sequence comes from Candidatus Nanopelagicales bacterium, assembly GCA_025456065.1. GTDB lineage: Bacteria > Actinomycetota > Actinomycetes > S36-B12 > CAIYMF01 > Prado023. The sequence continues at coordinate 28,916 of JALOLH010000008.1, forward strand.
CGACCACGGCCCCGGGCCCCACCCCCGGGCGCAGGAGCATCCAGGCGGTGGGATCCCCGTTCGGGCCGAGCGCCATCCGCGCGCCCTCCCCGTCCAGGGCGAGCACCCGCCCGGCGCAGTCCCACGGCAGGGTGGCGCGTCCTGCGGCGATCCCGTCCGGACCCACCCGGATCCGGGCGGCCAGGCGCAGGCCCAGCAGGACCACCGCGAGCGCGGCCAGCCCAGCGGCCAGCCAGCCCACCGCCGGGCTGAGCGCCACGCCGTAGGCCAGGCCCAGCGACACGGCGCCCCCGGCCCCGAGCAGCCAGAACCACGGTCCCGGCCACAGCCGTTCCACCACCTCGTCGCGGCGACCCTCCACGGCGCCATGCTCGCACCCCTGCGGCGCCCGAGTAGGGTCGGCCCCGTGGCCGACGATCCCCAGATGCCCCAGCCCATCGGCCCCGGCACCACCCCCGGGCCGACGGCGGTCGTCCCGCAGCGCGACCCCGAGGCGGCCGTGCCCGGTGCCGAGATCACCTCGCACTACCGGCACTGCTTCGGCTGCGGCGCGGACCATCCGTGCGGCCTGCACATGCAGGTGTTCGCCGGGCCCGACCTGACCCTGCGGGCCACCCTCGAGGTGGGGCCGATGCACCAGGGCGCCCCCGGGCTGGCGCACGGAGGACTGCTCACGGCTGCCATCGACGAGGCGCTCGGCGCGCTGAACTGGTTGCTCATGGCGCCGGCGGTGACCGCCCGGCTCGAGACCAACTTCGTGCGACCCGTGCCGGTCGGCGCCGACCTGGTGCTCGACGCCCGGATCGTGGGGGTCGACGGGCGCAAGGTCTACACCGCGGCGGTCGGCCGGCTCGGCCAGGAGGGTCCCGTCGCCGTCACCGCGTCGGCGCTGTTCATCCAGGTCCCGATCGGGCACTTCCGGGCCCACGGCCGGTCCGACGAGGTCACCGCCGCGATCGCCGCCGGGGACGCCGGGCCGCGCCTGGAGATGAACCCGTGACGACCGGTGCGTGGCCGAACCCCGTCGACGTGCTCATCACCCGGCTGGACCCGGACGTGCCGATCCCCGGGTACGAGCACCCGGGCGACGCCGGGGCCGACCTGGTCACCACGGTCGATGCCACCCTGGCGCCGGGTGAGCGCGCGCTGCTGCCGACCGGCATCGCCATCGCGCTGCCCCCGGGCTATGCCGCGTTCGTCCACCCGCGCAGCGGGCTGGCCGTGCGGCACGGGGTGGCGCTGGTGAACGCGCCGGGCACGGTCGACGCGGGGTACCGCGGCGAGGTCCGCGTCAGCGTGATCAACCTCGACGCGGCCCGGCCGGTGACCTTCCGCCGCGGGGACCGGATCGCGCAGCTGGTCGTGCAGCCGGTGGCCCTGGCCCGCTTCCACGAGGTCGCGCGGCTGCCCGGCTCCGCACGGGGCACCGGCGGGTTCGGCTCCACGGGCGGGTACGCGGGCGGCGGAGCGAGCGGCCCGCCCGAGGTAGCCTGAGCCGGTTGGCATCCCCGATCCCGGAGGCCCCCATGGCCCTGTTCCGCCGCCGATCCGCCCGCGACGAGGTCCCCGCCGAGGACCTGCGGGACGGCCCCGGCCCTGCCGGGGAGCCGCTCGACGAGGCGTACGACGACCCGGACGACGGCTACGACGACCTGGACGGGGCGGACGAGCGCGCCGCGGCGCCGCCCGTCCCTGAGGGGGTACGCGCCGACGGCCCCTACGACGAGTCGGAGGCCGACCTGGCCGACCCGGACCTGCCCCGGCTGGACCTGGGCAGCCTGCTGATCCCCGGCCTGCCCGGGGTCGGCGTGCAGGTCGAGGCCGACCAGTCCACCGGCGACGTCCGTGCGGTGACGGCCGTGCTCGCCGACGCCGGCGTGCAGCTCCAGGCGTTCGCCGCCCCCCGCTCCGAGGGCCTGTGGGACGAGCTCCGCGAGGAGATGCTCGCCGAGCTCACCGGGACCCCGAACGCCAAGGTCAGCGAGCACGACGGACCGTTCGGTCCCGAGCTGCGCGCGATCCTCCCGGCCCGGACCCCGGAGGGCCAGCAGGTGCTGCAGGCGCTGCGCTTCACGGGGATCGACGGGCCCCGGTGGTTCCTGCGCGCGGTCTTCCTCGGCCGCGCGGCCGTGGAGCCGCAGCCCGACGACGTGCTGCACACGCTCGTGCGCCAGACGATCGTGGTCCGTGGCGGCGACGCGATGGCGCCGCGCGACGCGCTCCCGCTGCGCCTGCCCGAGCAGCCGCCGGCCGGGATGGCCGAAGCCGGCGGTGGCGAGCCCGGCGAGGAGGCCGAGGACCTCGTCGACGGGCTGCCCGACGAGGACGACGACGTGCCGAACCGGTACGCCGACCTCGACCCGTTCGAGCGGGGGCCGGAGATCACCGAGATCCGCTGATCACGCGAGGGTCGCTCGCGCGGGTACGCTGGCCGCGTGCCCACGACCCAGGACCGGCCCGCCGCCCGGCGCCCCGAGCGGCGCCGTGCCGAGGGGTCCCGCCCCGGGCCCTGGCGGCGACTCACGGCCTCGCTGACGCAGAGCAAGGCCGACCAGCACGCGGCCGCGCTCCAGGTGGGGGTGCGCGACACCGGGGCCACCCCCATCGCCGCCTGCACCGCCGGCACCCCGGCCACCGTGACCGGGGTGCTGCGCTCGGTCACGCTGCGGCCGCGGGAGGGGGTCCCCGCCGTCGAGGCCGAGCTCTTCGACGGCTCCGGCCGGCTCACCATCGTCTGGCTGGGCCGGCGACGCATCCGGGGCATCGAGCCGGGGCGCACGATCGTGGTCCACGGCCGGGTCACCGGGAACACCGAGCGGCCCACCATCTTCAACCCGCGCTACGAGCTGCGCGCCCCGGGCTGGGGGCGCCCGTGACCACGCCCGAGCGGGGCACCGGACCCGACGGCGCCAGCCCGGGGGAGGACGTCCGGGCGGCCGATGGCTCCCACCCCGACGGCGTGGAGCACCACGTGCCGCCCCCGGCGGTCGAGGCGATCGGCGTCGACCGCCAGATGCTCGACCAGGCGATCGGCGGTTGGCGGGGCCTGATCGACTCGGGCGTGCCGACGGCTGTCTTCGTGCTGGCCTACATCGCGACCGGCCAGCAGCTGCGCACGGCGCTCGTGGCGGCGGTCGTCGCGGGCCTGGTCATCGCCGTGCTCCGGCTGGTGCGCCGCGAGCCGCTGCAGCAGGTCCTCGCCGGGTTCGTGGGCGTGGCCATCTCGGCGTTCGTCGCGGAGCGGACCGGGCAGGCGGAGAACTACTTCCTCATCGGGATCCTGATCAACATCGGCTACGGGGCCGCGTACCTGGTCTCGATCCTCGCCCGGTGGCCGCTGATGGGCCTCATCGTCGGGTACTTCCGGGGCGACGCCACCGGCTGGCGGGCCGACCGTCGCCAGTACGTGGCGTACCTCACGGCCTCGTGGATCTGGGTGGCCATGTTCGGGCTGCGCCTGCTCGTGCAGCTGCCGCTGTACTTCGCCGGAGCGGTGGGCCTGCTCGGGGCCGCGCGGCTGCTCATGGGGTGGCCGATGTTCCTGCTCGCGGCCTACCTGACCTACCGCGTCCTGCACCCGGTGCTCACCGCGGCCGACGCCCGCGAAGCGCAGACGACGCAGGAGGGGCTCCCCGAGCGGGGACCGGAGCCCGAGCTCGGCTGAGCCCACCCGGGGGTGCGGCCCGGACCCGAGCCCGGCACGGCCGGCCCGCAACGGGGCAGGCTCAGTGCAGCAGCTCCTCGATCGCGCCCTCCTGGTCCGGGGTGGAGACGAACAGCAGCTCGTCGCCGGTCTCCAGCGGGTCGTCCGGGCTCGGGGCGAGCACCTGGCCGCTGCGCAGGATGGCCACGAGCGCGGTGTCCGGGGGCCAGGCCACGTCGGCGACCCGACGGCCGACCACGGGGGAGTCCGGTGAGAGCGTGAGCTCGACGAGGTTCGCGTTGCTCTGCCGGAAGGTGAACAGCCGGACCAGGTCGCCGACCGTGACGGCCTCCTCGACGAGGGCCGACAGCATCTGCGGGGTCGACACCGCGACGTCCACGCCCCACGCCTCGTTGAACAGCCACTCGTTCTTCGGGTGGTTCACGCGGGCGACCACCCGGGGGACCCCGAACTCGGTCTTGGCCAGCAGCGACACCACCAGGTTCACCTTGTCGTCACCGGTGGCGCACACGACCACCTGGCAGGTCTGCAGCTGGGCCTCCTCCAGCGCCGAGACCTCGCAGGCGTCCGCGCACAGCATGTGCGCACCGTCCACGGACCCGACGCGCGCGATCTCGGAGTCCTTGTCGATCATCAGGACCTCGTGGCCGTTCCCGAGCAGCTCGCGGGCGATCGCCTTGCCGACCTTGCCCGCACCGGCGATGCAGACCCTCATCGATGTGCCTCCGGGGGTTGGCGGAAGATCTCCTGCACGCGGTCCTCGTCGGAGCGCTGGAGCAGCACGTGGACGATGTCGCCGTCCTGCAGGACGGTCTCCCGGGTGGGCAGGATCGCTGCCCCGAACCGGGTGAGGAACGCGATGCGGGCACCCGTGGTGTCCTGCAGGTCGTGCACGAGCCGGCCGTACCAGTCGGGGTGCACCTGCATCTCCGCCAGCGCGACGGTGCCGCTCGGGTCGGTCCACTCCTCCTGGGCGCCCATGGGCAGCAGCCGGCGCAGCATCTGGTCGGTGCTCCACGCGACGCTGGCGACCGTGGGGATGCCGAGGCGCTGGTAGACCTCCGCCCGGCGGGGGTCGTAGATGCGCGCCACGACGTTCTCGACGCCGAACGTCTCGCGGGCGACGCGCGCGGAGATGATGTTCGTGTTGTCGCCGCTGGAGCAGGCCGCGAAGGCCTGGGCGCGGGCGATCCCCGCCTCGATCAGGGTGTCCCGGTCGAACCCGACCCCGACCACCGTGGCGCCGCCGAACTCGGGGTGGAGCTTGCGGAACGCCTCGGGATCCATGTCCACGATGGACACGGAGTGCCCCTGCTTGTCGAGGGTGTGGGCGAGCGCCGAGCCCACCCGGCCGCACCCGAGGATCACGATGTGCACGGGCGACAACGCTACACGTGGGGTCCGACGGACCGCCCTGCGTACGATGGACACCCGTGGGCTCAGTCTCGGACGCGGTCAAGCGCGTCCTCTTCGGGCGGGCGCTGCACTCGGACCAGCTGGGCGAGACCCTGCTGCCCAAGCGCATCGCACTGCCGGTGTTCGCCTCCGACGCGCTGTCGTCGAACGCCTACGCCACGCAGGAGATCCTGCTCATCCTCTCGCTCGGTGGCGTCGCGTTCTTCGCCTACGCCCCGTGGGTCGCCGCCGCGGTGGTCCTCGTCTTCTTCGTCGTGGTGGCCTCGTACCGCCAGAACGTGCACGCCTACCCGTCGGGCGGCGGGGACTACGAGGTGGTCTCGACCAACCTGGGACCGCGTGCCGGGGTGTTCGTCGCCAGCGCGCTCCTCGTGGACTACATCCTGACGGTGGCCGTGTCGATCTCCTCGGCCGTCGCCAACATCGCCTCGGCGTTCGCACCAGCCCAGCAGCACAAGGTCGCGCTCGCCATCGCCCTGGTCGTGCTGCTCACGCTGATGAACCTTCGTGGGGTCCGGGAGTCGGGCACGGCGTTCGCGGTCCCGACGTACGCCTTCATGCTGGCCATCTTCACGATGCTGATCTGGGCGATGGCGCGCCTGGCCTCCGGCGACGTGCTCCTCGCGGAGTCCGCGGCGTGGGAGATCGCGCCCGAGGACACCTACACCGGTCTGGCCGTGGCCTTCCTGGTGGCTCGCGCGTTCTCGTCGGGCACGACCGCCCTCACCGGCGTCGAGGCGATCAGCAACGGCGTGCCCGCCTTCCGGCATCCGAAGAGCCGCAACGCCGCCACCACCCTGCTCCTGCTCGGTGGCATCTCCATGACCATGTTCGTGGGCATCACGTGGTTGGCCCTGGAGACCCAGGTCCACGTCGCGGAGAGCGCCGAGGACCTGATCGGGATGCCCGAGGGCACCTACCAGAAGACCGTCATCGCCCAGGTGGCCGAGACGGTGTTCTCCAACGCCCCATGGCTGGCCGTGGTCGTCGCAGCCGTCACGGCCCTGATCCTGGTGCTGGCGGCCAACACCGCCTTCAACGGGTTCCCTGTCCTCGGCTCGATCCTGGCGCGGGACGGGTACCTGCCCCGGCAGCTGCACACCCGGGGCGACCGGCTGGCGTTCAGCAACGGGATCATCACGTTGGCCGGGGGCGCCATCCTCCTGATCTACGTGTACCGCGCCCAGGTCTCCGGGCTGATCCAGCTCTACATCATCGGTGTCTTCGTGTCCTTCACCATGAGCCAGCTGGGCATGGTCCGGCACTGGACCCGACACCTGCGCACCGAGACGGACCCAGCAGCCCGCGCCCACATGATGCGCTCGAGGGCGGTGAACTCGGTGGGGTTCGTGCTCACCGGGACGGTCCTGGTCATCGTCCTGGTCACCAAGTTCACCCGTGGTGCCTGGATCGTCGTCCTGGCGATGCCGCTGATCTACCTGGTGATGCAGGCCATCCGCAGCCACTACGACAAGGTGTCCCTGGAGCTGGCGGCCGGCGACGAGGAGGTCGTCACCCTGCCCAGCCGGGTGCACTCGATCGTCCTCGTCTCGAAGATCCACAAGCCGACGCTGCGCGCCCTCGCCTACGCCCGCGCGACCCGGCCGACGACGCTCGAGGCGGTCACGGTGAACGTCGACGACGACGGCACCCGGCGGCTCTCGGACGAGTGGGAGCGCCGGCGCATCCCGGTCACGCTCAAGGTGCTCGACTCGCCCTACCGCGAGATCACCCGGCCGATCCTGGAGTACGTGCGGGGGCTGAGCCGGTCCTCGCCGCGGGACCTCGTCTGCATCTACGTGCCCGAGTACGTCGTGGGCCACTGGTGGGAGCAGCTGCTGCACAACCAGAGCGCCCTGCGGCTCAAGACCCGGCTGCTGTTCACGCCCTCGGTCATGGTGGTGAGCGTGCCGTGGCAGCTGCTGTCCAGCGAGCGGATCGCCGACGAGCCCGAGATGCCGGCGCCGGGCGCGCTGCGCCGGGGCGAGCCGGACCCGGAGCTCGCCGAGGAGTACGTCGCCCGGGAGCAGGGGGCGCGGCCATAGCCGGCCCTGCCCTGCCCGACGGCCCGGGCGTCGGGGACCGCGTCGAGGTCGTCGTCGGGGCGGTGGCCCACGGCGGGCACTGCGTGGCCCGGGCCGACGGCCGGGTGCTCTTCGTGCGCCATGCCCTGCCCGGCGAGCGGGTGCTCGCCGAGGTCACCGCCGTGGGCCGCCGCGGCCGGTTCCTGCGCGCCGATGCCCTCGCGGTCCTCGAGCCGGCTGCTGGGCG
>JALOLH010000118.1 GCA_025456065.1 Candidatus Nanopelagicales bacterium
CGGCGTCCGCTGAGAACGACGGGATCGTGTGCGTCCTGCCGAAGACGGCGCTCGCCGCCGCCGAGGCGCCCAGCCTCCGTCACCGAAGCGCCACGCGTCGGCCGCCGAGGCCGAGCCGCCACGCGTCGGCCGCCGACGCCGAGCCGCCACGCGTCAGCCGCCGACGCCGAGCCGCCACGTGTCAGCCGCCGAGCCCCCACGCGTCGGCCGCCGAGGCCGAGCTGCCCCGCGTCAGCCGCCGAGGCCGAGCTGCCCCGCGTCAGCCGCCGAGGCCGGGCCGCCACGCGTCAGCCGCCGAGCCGCCACGCGTCGGCCGCCGAGGCCGCGCTGCCCCGCGTCAGCCGCCAGCGCCCAGCCGCCACGCGTCAGCCGCCGGCGACCGCCGGGATGATCGAGACCTGGGCGCCCGCGGGCGTCGCCGTGGCCAGCCCACCCTCGAAGCGCACGTCCTCGTCGTCGACGTAGACGTTCACGAAGCGGCGCAGCGCCCCAGCGTCGTCCAGCACGCGGGCCGACAGGCCCGGGTAGGCCGCCTCCAGGGCGGCGATGGTGCCGGACAGGGTGGGCTCGGCCGGCTCGACGCGGACCTCGGCCTCCCCGCCGGTGTAGCTGCGCAGGATGGTCGGGATGCGAACGGCGACGGACATGGCGTGCTCCTGGGTCTCGTCGGGCGAAGCGCCCGGAATCGCGAGGGTCAGCCGCCCAAGGCGGCGCGGAACTCCTCGAGGCTGGGGGCAATCGTAGCCGTCGGACCGACCTGGCTGGCGACGGCATCGAGCGTCTTCAGGCCGTCGCCGGTGTTGTAGACCACCGTCTCGGCCCCGGGATCGAGCTGCCCGGTCGCGAGCAGGTGCTGCAGCGTCGCCACCGTGACGCCGCCCGCGGTCTCGGCGAAGATCCCCTCGGTCTCGGCCAGCAGCCGGATGCCGGCCACGACCTCCTCGTCGGAGACGTCGGCGATGGCCCCGCCGGTGCGCCGCGCGACGTCGAGGGCGTAGGGCCCGTCGGCGGGGTTCCCGATGGCCAGGGACTTCGCGATGGTCTGGGGCTTGACAGGGCGCACCACGTCGATACCGGCGCGGAACGCCTGGGCGACCGGCGAGCAACCGGTCGCCTGGGCGCCGAAGACCCGGTACGGGGTCGCCTCGACGAGGCCGAGGGTGCCCAGCTCCCGGAACGCCTTGTCGACCTTCGTCAGCAGGGAGCCCGACGCCACCGGGATGACCACCTGCTGGGGCAGCCGCCAGCCCAGCTGCTCGGCCACCTCGTAGCCCAGCGACTTCGAGCCCTCGGCGTAGTAGGGCCGCAGGTTCACGTTCACGAACCCCCAGCTCGAGGTGAGCGGGTCGCCGATCAGCTCCGAGCAGAGCCGGTTGACGTCGTCGTAGGTGCCCTGCACGGCGACCAGGGAGCCGCCGTAGACCGCCGTCGTGATCACCTTGCCGGACTCGAGGTCGGCGGGGATCACCACGACGTGGTCCATGCCCGCGCGGGCCGCCGCCGCGGCCACGGCGTTCGCGAGGTTGCCGGTGCTCGCGCACGACAGCGTGCGCAGGCCGAGCTGGCGGGCGGCGGACAGCGCGACCGCCACGACCCGATCCTTGAACGAGTGCGTCGGGTTGCCGGTGTCGTCCTTGACCCAGAGCCGGCGCATCCCCAGCGCCCGGGCGAGGTTGTCCGCACGGACCAGCTTCGTGTACCCCGGGTGCAGCCCGGGCAGTTCGGCGATGTCCGCCGGGACGGGCAGCAGCGAGGCGTAGCGCCAGATGCTCGGCGGGCCAGCGGCGATCTGCTCGCGGGTGGGGGTCGCGAGCTGGTAGCCGACCTCCAGCGGGCCGAAGCACTCGATGCAGGCGTAGGCCGCACCGAGCGGGTACTGCTCACCGCAGGCGCGGCAGGTCAGGTGGGTGGCGGGACCGAAGTCGAGGGCCGGGGCGTCCACGGCGGTCACAGGTCCTCCTGGCGGTGGTGGCCGCAGCGTCGGGCTTCGCGGCCGCGGCGCGGTTGTCGTGGGGCGGTGGTCGTGGGGCGGTAGCGTACCGAGCCCGACGCCGCCGGCCGACCCGCGGGAGGATCGCATGCGCCCTGCCGACCGGGCCCGCCAGCTGGTGAACCTGGTGAACCTGTCGACACCGGCGGGGCTCCTCGTCGCCCGGCTGGGCGGGGCCGTCCCGCGGCGGGGGCGGGCCGGACTGGTCGTCGCGCGGGGCTACCGGCTGGGGTTCCCGCCCGCACCGGCCTTCACGCTCGGCAACGTGGTGCTCGTGCGCCGCGAGGCCCCGCCTGGCGCCGACCCCATCGCCTCGATCCCGGTGCCCCTGCTGGCGCACGAAGAGCGCCACGCCACCCAGTACGCGATGTGCGGCGGGGTGCTCATGCCCGTGCTCTACCTCGGGGCAGCCGCGTGGTCGTGGGTGCGGACCGGCGACTTCGGTGCCGCGAACGTGTTCGAGCGGCGTGCCGGGCTGGCCGATGGCGGCTATCGCGAGCGGCCCGTGCGCCCGCTGCGCGAAGCGCTCGCCGAGGCGCGGGCGGTCGCCGACGCCCGGGCCGTGCGGTCCCGGCAGCGCGGCGGTGCCCGTCGGCGTGTCGAGGCAGACGGGGCCAGTCCGACGCACGTGCCGCACTAGCGTCCGATCGGTCAGGTGTACGACTCGACCGATGGAGGACCCATGGACCACACCGACGGCGGCATGCCGTGGTGGGTCTGGGCGCTGACCCTTGCCTGGGTCGTGATGGTGCTGGCTGCCGGCTGGGTGCTGTACCGCAAGGCGGGCCAGCCCGGCTGGACCAGCGTCATCCCGATCCTGAACCTCGTCGTGCTGCTGCGCATCGTGCACAAGCCGTGGTGGTGGCTGCTGCTCATGCTCATCCCGTTCGTGAACATCGTGGTCGGCATCCTGATCCTCAGTGCCCTGTCCAACGCCTTCGGCAAGGGCCTGGGGATGACCCTGCTGCTGGTGCTGCTCACGCCGATCGGCTACCTGGTGCTCGGCTTCGGCTCGGCGCACTACCAGTTGGAGCCGCGCCCGATCCTCGGCTGAGGTCGCGGCCACCACTGGCGCGCCGGCGACTCCCCGCCGACGCCATCCGCGCCGGGAACGGAGGCGAAGGGATCGCGCAGGCAGCGGTGCCTCGAACCCGGGCGCGAGTCGTGACCCTGCGGACGGAACGAGGGGCGGTCCCTGGTGGGACCGCCCCTCGGCGTCGTGCACGGTCCGGCATCAGCAGGCTGCCCGGTGGGACTGCTGACTGCGGGGCTCGGGCCGGCCTGCCCTTCGGGCGACGGCCGGCCCTCACTCCTCGTCAGGAGGCTGTGCCGGTGGGACTGCTGACTGCGGTGCTCGCTGGGGGCGGGCCTGCGGCCCGCCCCCAGCCGAGCTCCTCGTCAGAAGTCCATGTCCCCCCCGCCCGGCATCGCCGGCGCGGCCGACTTCGGCTCGGGCTTGTCGGCGATGACCGCCTCGGTGGTGAGGAACAGCGCCGCGATCGAGGCCGCGTTCTGCAGGGCGGAACGGGTCACCTTCGCCGGGTCGATGATGCCGGCCTTGATCAGGTCGACGTACTCACCGGTGGCGGCGTTCAGGCCCCAGCCCGGCTCGAGGTTGCGCACCTTCTCGACCACGACGCCGCCCTCGAGGCCGGCGTTGATCGCGATCTGCTTCAGCGGCCACTCGACCGCGACCTTCACGATGTTCGCGCCGGTCGCCTCGTCGCCCTCGAGGTCGAGCTTCTCGAAGGCGAGGTCCGCGGCGTGGATGAGCGCCACGCCGCCGCCGGCGATGATGCCCTCCTCGACAGCCGCCTTCGCGTTGCGCACGGCGTCCTCGATGCGGTGCTTGCGCTCCTTGAGCTCCACCTCGGTGGCGGCACCGGCCTTGATCACCGCAACGCCACCGGCGAGCTTCGCCAGGCGCTCCTGCAGCTTCTCGCGGTCGTAGTCCGAGTCGGACTTGTCGATCTCGGCTCGGATCTGCGCCACGCGACCGGCGATCTGGTCGGCATCGCCGGACCCGTCGACGATCGTCGTCTCGTCCTTGGTGATGACCACCTTGCGGGCCTTGCCCAGCAGGTCGAGCGTGGTGTTCTCCAGCTTCAGGCCGACCTCCTCGGAGATGACCTGGCCGCCGGTGAGGATCGCGATGTCCTGCAGCATGGCCTTGCGGCGGTCGCCGAAGCCGGGGGCCTT